>CAYWMP010000260.1:0-3475 GCA_964459445.1 uncultured Desulfobacteraceae bacterium | reverse complement strand
ACTTTATGGTTGACGCGGTCGTAGAGGCGCCAAAGGGGGCTTTTCCCTGCTCATGCTTCAATTACTATGATGTGGATTATGACCATATCAAGGAATATTTGGGCAGGGCAAACAAGGGAGAGTTCCAAGAATACCTGGATGAATACGTTATGGGAGGTAGAGCAGATGGGTGATAAAATCGAAATGCCGGATCTGATGATCTATTCGATGGCTAGAGAAATCAATAATCACGATACCGTACTTCACGGTGTGTCCTCACCCCTGCCTGTCCTCGCCATGAGTGTTGCCAGAAAGACCCATGCGCCGGATATGGCCTATATTTCAGGGGCCGAGGGTGTGGATCCCGAAATAGATAGGATTTATCCCTCATCCTTTGATAATCGGTTGAACCGGAATGCTGTGGCCTACTTTGGGCTTCACGAGGCATTTGATCTGGCCCAGAGAGGGGAGTTAAACATCATGTTCCTGGGCGCCGCCCAGATAGACCGCCACGGCAATACGAACCTCAGCGTCATTGGGGACATTGATCGACCAAAAGTGCAGTTGCCCGGAGGCGCTGCTTCAGCTTTCCTGATGCCCATCACTCCAAAGGTGGTCATATGGGTTACGAGGCATTCTTCAAAGGTATTGGTCGATAAGGTGGATTTTGTTACCGGGCAGGGATACAACCATCGTTCCGAAGAAAATAAAAAGAATGAACTGATAATTGTATCCAACTTGGGCGTGTTGAACTTCAAAAACCCGGAACGATCCATGCAGATTCAATCATACCACCCGGGTCACAGTGTTGAAGAGATCAAAGAAAAGACCGGATTCGAACTCTTGGTCGCCGATGATGTGGGCGAGACCCCAATGCCGGGGAATGATGTACCGGATCTTATCAATTCTATCGATCCGGACGGTGTTCGCTGGGCAGAGTTCAAGTAATAATTCTAACGCGGGGCGCTCAGGGTGAAAACAACCTTGAGCATTAGCGGAGACCGGGTTCTTTTTTTTAAGCCCTATCTCAAAAAAGAATTCCACCCAATTTTGCCGTTCCCGCAGATGGAAGGGTTCACGCTGCAAAATCTCTCGCAGAATAATCCTTTCCTATTAAATGACATGTTCTGTTGAACCTTTACATCGGCGGGAACCGAAACCAGAGCCTATAGATAGGGCTCTTAAAAAAAGGAATCCGACCGTAGCAATGCTTCTTTTAGAACAAGAGTAGCCTCGGTTTCTTGCTCCCGAAAAACTGGCTTTTCGACACGGCTTTTTGGGTCGGGCAGTTACAATGAGATAGGGGGCAAATCGCAGGGGTGATTTAGCAGCATTTGTATAACCTTAGCAGGCGTTCATTCATTACGAAGTAGAATTTCATAAAGGATGACCCATCCCATCGAGTCCTTACGCCGTGGACGGTGTTTGCGAGCTGTATCGTGCTCCGGAGGTGGGTGATCATGATAAGCTGTTTTTTCTTTGCCAGCGTCCTGAGGAGCGCCTGCATTGATTTGTGATTCGTATAATCGAGAGACGGCTCCACTTCATCCAGTAAATAAAAGGGACTTTCCAACTGCTCGAAAAGGGCAAGCTTTAGGGCAAGACTCGCGACCGATTTCTCACCACCGGATAGCTGGTGAGCTCTGCGTTTCCTATTTCCCGGTAAAGTCACCTCAATCTCTAATCCTTTTCGGCCGTTTTGCTCCAGGATTTTCAGTTCGCTTTCGCCCAGGGGGAAAAGAAAATCCATGTATTGGCGGAAAAGGGGATTAATAAACGTTTGGATACCTTGGGCCATGTCTTCTGCGCCGTTTGCCGACAAAAGATTCGTGATCCATTGGAAACGTTTAATCGGATCGATGGATATCAAATCATTGATCTGTTCCTGTCTAATTATTGATTTAAGGGCATGGGGAAGTTGTAACTCAACGAGGGCCTGATGATATTGATCCTGTAGATGGGGTTGATCTTGGATCCAATAGGCGTTTTGTCCGTCCTTTGCCATCTCGCGAACCAGATGGACAGAGGGCGCTTCCTTTTCCGTTACCTGTTTAAAGGTAAGTTCGACACGGATTTTATTTGAGGGGGGGTAGTTTTTGCTGCCGAAAAAGTAGAGCTCGCCTCTCTCAAAACAACGAAGCCGGTCCAAATCGTTCTCCCCAAGGGCCCAGACAATGGCATCGAGGATATTCGATTTCCCGACGCCGTTGTTTCCGATAATGACACCAATGCCCGGTTGGAAGCCGACTTCCGTGGGCTCTGAAAAGGATTTGAATCCTTCAATGCTCACGTCTTGTAGAAATAGGGGGTAGGGTCTTTCCATATTCTCCTCAGCTATCATTTTTCCGTTGATGCCGACGGCGTATTTCCTCGCACAGTTCTTCTTGCATAGGAATGATGGCCTCATAGACCAATTCTCCGTCAAGGGCCACGCTCGGGAGAGACTTGGCCTTGAGTTCTCTGAAACGTTGAATCCCTTCACGTGTGCGCATGTCCCATTCCTGCACTTCTATGAGGCCTTGTATCTCCTCCGGTAAGACCCTCACCGATTCCGCCATATAGACGCATGCAAGTCATTGGTTGAAATCGGTCAGTAGCACATCTATGACAACCTTTTGCGTCACAGTTCCTCTCTCCTATTCCTTCAAATTCATGATTCGAAAACCAATCCCTTTATTGTCGAGCCCCTCCACCAGTCCCCAGGCCAATTCTTCATCCCCGGATGCGGGTCCGATACTGAAGAAATCGACACCCTCAAGACACCAATGGTCCCATTTTTTTGTCTGGCTGAAAAGAATCATCTGGGTTTGGAACTGGGGCGCCATCGCTTCAAGGGCGGGGAATACGGTCTTATCCTGCAAGAAATCCGTCAGTTCGCACACCATATTCATTTCCAAGGCAAAGGGGTCAAAGTCGGAATATCCAGGAAGTTCTTGAATGTATTTTCCGAAAAAACCCATACCTTTCCTTCCATCGATCCGGAATGACAATACTTGAGGTAGACCCAAGAGGTAATCTCTATCCCTTTGTTCCATTGGCGGGAAATCAGGCGGCTCCTCTCCTCGTGCGTATTGCCGGTCCAGTGCCCCCTGAATGCCTAAAAGCCCTTCTTTTTTCACCAGTCTAATAAGCGATTTGTTGCCTGAGGAATTACCGCTCAGGTTTCCCAGGCAATAGATGGCATTCACTTTTTCCTCGCTCATATGGTGAAGGAGCTTTTGCAGAATATCATGACGGCCTGCTAGGTCTCCGATCAGGCCGATGCGTTTTCTCGGTTCAGGGTCTGTACGGACTTGAAAGGAACTTGCGGGCCCAAGAGCACCCTGTTCGGCTGCCCTAAGTGCGCCTTCAAATTGGTCAGGGCAGGATGTGTCATTTCTGCATGTGATCCCTTTCAGGAGTTCGAGAACCTCGGTTACCGGTTTGCCCTGTAAGAGCCGGCCCACCAGTTGCGCATTTCCAGGACATCCTCCACCTACAAAACGAACCTCTTTAA
>CAYWMP010000259.1:0-4504 GCA_964459445.1 uncultured Desulfobacteraceae bacterium | reverse complement strand
TTAAGCGAACGTTGTCACGATCTTCGAGCCATCGGCGATAGGTCTTGGCGCGCTTATCGATGACCTTATTTTGCAGGACCTCAATCAGAGAAAGAAAGAGGGGAGAATCTCCACAGATAAAACGAGCGTCAAGAAGGGAAGTGAAGACCTCGAAATCGTCCTTTGAAAGGCTGAGGCAATCTTTGATGGTGCGAATGCCGTATCCAAGATCCAAACTGAGATCCCAAAGGGGGTAAAGAATTTCCTCTACCAGTCCTTTGGCTCGTTTTGGGATCTTTGGACCGAACAGGATGAGTATGTCGATATCGGAATTTAGGCAGAGTTCCCTTCTGCCGTAGCCGCCCACAGCGACAAGGGCGAAGGGCTTTTGAGCCCTAAAGAGACTTTGACCTGTCTCGCTCTCTTGCACACTTCTTCGAAAGTATTGATCGATTGTTTCGCTGTGAAAGTCTCCAAATGCTTTTCGGAGTTTTCCTTTGACAAAAGATGAGACGATTTGCCCCTTAAGCTCTTTCAGTTCTTCAAAAGGGGAAGTCATACTTTAAGTACCATATTTACTACTGAATTTGTTGAAACCGAATGGCCGAATAGGCTTAAATGGCCTCCGTTCCGGTCTCCCCTGTTCTAATCCGAATAACGTCTTCAATGGGTGATACAAAGATCTTGCCGTCGCCGATTTGACCGGTCCGGGCCTTTTCTTGTATGACCTTTACGGCTTCGGGCACAAGGGCCGCCTCCATAATGATTTCGATTTTTGTCTTGGATACGAAATCCACCTGATACTCTGCGCCGCGGTAGACCTCCTTATGTCCCCTCTGCCGACCGTATCCCTTGACTTCGCTTACTGTGAGACCCTTGATACCCAGGTTGTTGAGGCCTTCCTTAACATCGTTTAATTTAAATGGTTTGATGACCGCTTCCACTTTTTTCATGTTCAATTATCCTCCTATGATCGCTTTTGCTTCAGAAACTGTATCCCGTTTCATTGTGTAGGCTGAGGTCCATGCCGCTTTCCTCTTCTTCTTCATTTACCCTCAAACCAATGATAAAATCAACGGCCTTCAATATCACAATAGTCATTACAAAAGCAAAAACCATTGTGGCAAGGACGGATATAATTTGAATCCAAAGCTGGTATGGATTGCCGAAAAAGAGGCCGTTGGCGGCATCTGGATTTATGTCTGTGCTCGCGAAAAGTCCGGTGGCGATCGCACCCCAGGTACCGCCGAGTCCATGTATCCCGACCACGTCAAGGGAATCGTCGTAGCCCAGTTTGGATTTCAAGAGTACCCCGCCGTAGCAAATGGCACCGGCCATCAGCCCGATAATCAATGCGGACATGGGGCCCACAAATCCTGATGCAGGGGTGATTGCCACCAACCCCGCTACAGCCCCGCTGGCCGCACCCAGTGTGGTTGGTTTTCCCCTGTGCCACCATTCCATGAAGGTCCAGGAGAGGGCTGCAAGGGCCGAAGAAATATGGGTGACTACAAAGGCGTTGGCAGCGAGTCCGTTACAGGCCAGGGCACTTCCTGCGTTGAAGCCGAACCATCCAAACCATAGGATGGCGGCCCCGGTGATCGTCATGGGCACATTGTGAGGGATATATGCCGTGCTGTGGAAACCGAGACGTTTGCCAATAAGCAGGGCGGCTGCCAGCGCTGAGCATCCGGAACTGATATGCACCACGGTTCCACCGGCAAAATCCAAAGAACCCATTTTTGCCATCCAACCTCCGTTGCCCCATACCCAATGAGCCAGGGGACTATAGACAAATGTAGCCCACAATAATGAGAAAAGTAGAAAAGCGCTGAATTTCATTCTCTCTGCAAAGGCCCCCGTAATCAAAGCAACGGTGATAACGGCAAACATACATTGAAAGATCATGAAGGCTATGTGTGGTATCGTCTGCCCGTAGTCCGGACTGGGGGCCATGCCCACACCTTTGAGGGCTATCCAATCAAGACCGCCTATGATGCCTGCGTGGTCAGGGCCAAAGGACAACGAATATCCCCACAGGACCCACTGGGCCGTGATGACGCCCAACATAATGAAGCTCTGCATAATTGTCCCAAGGACGTTCTTATTTCTGACCAGTCCTCCATAGAAAAGAGCCAAACCTGGTGTCATGAGCATCACAAGGGCGGCTGATAACAAAATAAAGACGGTGTCTGCTGCGTTCATGGTCGTCAACTCCTCTAAATTCTTTTGGAGGAGTATAGGCAACCTCCGTGCCATGACCCTATTAAGTCTATTTCTCAATAGATATCAAATGGTTAAACGGTGGTTTGTAGATCAAGATCTAAATTACAAAACAACAAAAAAGTAGTAATCATATGTTTATATTACATAAATGTAACATGATCTCTTGACTCCATTACCTCTATATGACAATCATTAGAGGTCTTGATTATAAAGTGGGTTCTCTTGACAACGTCAACTGCTTCCTCTAGCCTCCAGGTATGGGTTACAAACCGTTGATGATTCGAGTTATTAGCTTAAAGGATTCCAACTATGGGCGAAAAGATGCAAGCATCTTCAGGCATTATTCAGCTTGATCGATTGCTGGAAGGACTCAATATAGGGGACAACGTGGTCTGGTATGACGATGCCGGCAGTCTTGCTCAAATCTTTTATTTGAGTTTTATGAAATCTTCCCAGGACTATGAAAAACCTCTCATATATGTGAGTTTCGATCGTTCACCAAAAAACCTTTTCGATAAACTGGGCTCCCTGGTAGAAAACCCCCGGTTGACGATCCTTGATTGCTTCACAAACGGAAAGGGCGCGGGCTCACCGATTTTTCTTAAATTCTACGAAGAAATTGACAAGGACAAATCGTGTCGAATTATTAGAATCGATAATCCCCGTGATGCTAATTGCGTGATGGATACACTCTATAATGAACACGCAGCCTCAAGCGGTGATGTGAGATTTGTTTTTGAGAGCATTACGGGCATGCAGGAACTCTGGGGAGGGGAAGATCAAATTGGCAGCTTCTATTCACATTCCTGCCCGAGACTCTATGAGTTAAACACGATCGCCTATTGGATTATGGAAAAACGGGCGCACTCCCCCAGACTCAGGGCCCAAATCAATCAAATTGCCCAAGTGGCTATCGATCTATCGGTTCGAAGGGGAAAGACATATCTGACCATACTAAAAGCAGAAAATCATAATCCTGATGTTTTGAATAGACCCTATCAGTTTTGGGGCAGAGCCCTTGATGTGTCTTTCGATTTCGAGAGCTCTTTTAAGGGTAAAATCGACCTAGGTCTTCAGTTGAAGAGATTGCGTGAAAAACGGGGATTGCCTCAAACGGAACTTGCAAAGTTGATTGGCGTGACGCCCAGTACCATATCCCAGATTGAAAGCAATCAGATTTACCCCTCTATACCGGCATTGCTAAAAATGGCAGAAGTCCTTTCCGTGGAGGTAAGTTCCCTGTTAGGAGAGAAGGGGGCACAAAAGGAGCGAATTGTATACCCGGCCTCAGAGTCCGTTGAAGTAAAACTTCCCCATATCCCGGATAGAAGCGCCCATGCGAAGTTGCTTACACCTATTGAGTTGGATTCCAAGGCGGACGCCTATCTCATTGAGATCTCGCCCAATGAAACCCTCTCTTCACATTTCTTCATCCATAAGGGCGTGGAAATAGGGTATCTCCTGTCAGGGTCCCTTGAATTGAAAGTGAATAGGGATCTGCAGATTGCCGGACCCGGTGATATGATCTACCTGACCTCTGAAATCCCCTCTCAATGGAGAAACATCGGTCCAGATATAGCCAAGCTTTTGTGGATCAAAATCAAATGAAGCTCCCCGCAGTTTCTCCTGACTGCAGGGAGCTTCGCTCTACTCGCAAGGCGCCATCGAATATGCGCTCAAATATTCGGCTTACCGCTAAATGATCGAAAAGGAGGTAGAGGCGTCCAGAATTTCCATGGCTTCATTCCTATAGCAATCCATAACATAGGGAATACCCGTCACTTCCGCACATTCTTTTGTTAAGGACATCAATTCCTTTCTGGTGATGGCGTGGACCCTAAAACAGCGGGCTCCAGCCATGAGCTGCTGAAGACCCACCTTTAATTTATCGCAAAAACTATAGATGCCGATGGCCCCCAATGGAACGTTATTAATTTCATCCTTTCCAACGAGGTCCCTGACTCTTTCGTAACATACAAATATCTCTTCGGGATTGCTCCCAAAGGCCCCAACTGTTTTGGGCAGATCGTCTTTCTTTATCCACTTCTCAATGTTTTTGCCAACGAAACCGGGAATCATCATTGCCCGGCCCATGCAGACCGCCTTGACGTATTGATTTCCCAGAGCAAGGGCCTTAAAAACGTGGTCTTCTGTCGAAAACCCACCCGCAAATGCGATATCGCATACGTGGGTCTCGCCTTTTTGTTTGAGATAAGAAGCAAATTCGATGGCTGCTGAATGGAGATAGATGCTGGGCATACCCCATTCCTGCATCATTCTCCAGGGGCTCATGCCTGTG
>CAYWMP010000258.1:0-4850 GCA_964459445.1 uncultured Desulfobacteraceae bacterium | reverse complement strand
TCTATCTTTTTATCCTTGGTTCGGCTAATTAGTCCCACCTGCTCCAGTAGTCTCACATCTAAATGAACGTTCTTGTAATCTCGATTCAATGCTTTGGCTAAAGCACGTACGCTTGAAGACCCATTTGACCGCAATGTCTTCAGCAGCACCCATCGTCCTGCCGTGAGTGTCTTCAAAAGCGTTTCGAGGTTCTCAAAAAAAAGACGATGCTCCGCCTTCAACTTCTCACCCCGTTCTGCTTTTTTCCAGGCGTCAATAAAACCACGCGCTGTTCGAACCGCGTCGCCGACACCTATGTTGATTTCTTTATTCATTTTTTTCCCTCCGAGCCTTTTCTGCATCCTCCAGAAAATCCGCAACGAGTGTTTCGGCCTCTTTGAATTGATATGTTTTTTCATGGTTCTCTATGTGCCTATGATCGCCTTTCCGAGTCTCATTATCGTAACGTACTAGGCTTGTGCCATCAGAAAGCCCATAATAGAGACGGCACTTCAATCCATGTGGTCTTTTGGAGGTCTTCTTTGGTAATTGCCAGATTATCATTTCCCTGATTGCGCCATCAGCATAAACAAATTTTTCCCAGAAGATAAGCTTTGCGGCCATATGGTTCTATATACCATATGGCCAAATAGAATCCAAATTATTAAAAGTGGGTATCGTTTATTTGATTCGACAAATTTGTCGAGCTTGACAGGAAATGTCGAATTTGCAAGGTGCCACATTGGCGTAACCATATGAAATGACTAAATATGCCGTTTGGCACATATCTTGTTCTATAGAAAGAGCAAAGGTTGACAAAGATTCAAAACCGACGTAAGGAGGGAGAAAAAATGAAAAGGACAATCACTTTAATAATCGTTTTTGGTTTGTTAAGCATGGGTTGCGCCAATACAGGGCGCTACAATACCCAAAAAGGGGCTGCAATCGGTGCGGGACTTGGAGCAATAACCGGCCAGATCATTGGACATAACACCAAATCCACACTTATCGGGGCCGGCTTTGGGACGCTCTTGGGCGGCCTCGTAGGCAACCTCGAGGACCAAAGGGCATCGGAGTACCGTGATGCGCAACGGCAAACACAGGCCCGACATTCTCAGAGGACTCGTTATGTTTCACCGGAACCCCAGGTTCAAAGCACCCCACCTGGCTCATGGGTCACTGTGCCTGGTCGCTGGGTCGGCAACAGGTGGGTACCGGCTCATCAGGAATGGAGACCGATTCATCCTGATTAGCCGTCTCTGGAGGCTTGACGCCGCTTGTCCCGTCGTAGCTCTTGCCGCGCCATAGCTTTAAGCGACGGCGGGTTCGCGAAGACGGAAGATTGCGGAGAATGGCCATTTCTGGATGGAAACCAGTTAGGTCTTGACTAAAGACCGTGCTCACCGTAGTTTGGTTTTGCCAACCAATAGATAAAGAATTCCAAAATAACCAGCGGTGACACGATGCGAAGTAGGCTAATAATTGCAATGACCTGCCTAACGCTTTGGGCGGTTCATGCTTGGGCCATCATGCCTTCGATTGAGGGAACCGTTGTTTCCCTGGATCGCGGCACCGGTACCATCATCATAAAAGAATCCGGTTCCCAGGATAGAATAACCATCAGGGTATCGCCTAATCGGATACCCGGCGCCGTTGGAATGGGAACAACCATCAAGGCCTGGGGGAGTTTTACATCTGAGGGCGCCATGTCCTTTAGAGCGTCGAGGATTTCAACCGCAGGATCACCCGGGAGCGGAAAAGATCCCACAGGGGTCCGATCCCGTTTGCTCAAAAAAAAATAGAGGTCGGTGGGATGATTTTCGGCGACGGGGGTAACGGTTTTCAATATCGGCGGTTTTGGCAATAAATGATGGAAAACAAAACTGAATACCCTCGAACCTCCGCGCTCCTCAAACTCGTCCCCACCTGGAAAGGGAATCTCCTCCTTTTCGGAATCCTTATTGTCATTGTTCTGGCCTATTTCTATTGGCAAGTTCATCAAGCCCAAAAGACCTTCCTGGACAACGTAAGGCTAAATTCGGGGATGCTGGCGAGCGTCATCAAACGCAATGCCAGTACGGCCGTTTTGTCCCAACAAATCGTAGAAGAAATCATTCAAACGTTTCTCGGCAGCACGGCAAGATTTGTCGATTATCTGAATGATATTGAACCCTTCTCCAGCGCTGAATTGACTTCCTATGCCCAAGAAGCCGAATTGGCCGGCATTCGTATCACGGGGCAATCTGATGTCCCAACCGAAGGGCCTTTGGGCTGGTTTTCGGACCAGTCTTTTTCTTGCGATAATGCAGACCGAACTCTCAGGCATTTATCAAACGATCATCTCTACTATCTGGGCTGGCCGAGGGCAAACCATAAAGGGTGCATCATCGTGGGTATTGCTGCTTTTCGAATTGAAAAACTCCAGGAGCAGATAGGCCTGCCACGCCTGCTTGAAACCCTGTCCGGTCTTGGCGGTATTCGGTATGTCCGAATTGTTCAGAATAGTCGCCTTTCCAAAGCGACAACCCAGGAACCGGAAATCAATTTTATTGGTGGCGCGTCCGGAAAAATTGCTGAAACACGCCTTTCACTGGAGAGGGGAAATTTGTTAGTAGGCATGGATGCGAAGTACTATTTCGACAGGGTCAATCAGCTCTGGCGCGAATTCTTTACCTTCAGTGCGCTTTTGGCCGCCGTCGGACTATTTTTTTCCTGGCTTCTCTATCGTTTTCAGTCTGCCTACCTTGCCCAACTAAGGGATTTCGAAAGGGAAATGGCCAGACAACATGAAGATGCCTCATTGGGCCGAGCGGCAGCTTCCATAACCCATGAAATCAAAAATCCGTTAAATGCCATCAGTATGGGTTTGCAGCGATTGCAGATAGAATCGGAAGGCATATCCCAGGAACACCAGGACCTCATCTCGACCATGCGAAAGGCCGTTCAGAGGATGGACGGGATTATCAAAGATATGCGTCGTTACGCGAGACCCATCTCACCCAACTATAAAGAGGTCCATTTGAATGTCCTGGTGGACAACCTTCTAACACTCTATGGAAAACAGTGTGAGGCCCTCGGAATCGAGCTGACCTTTAATGCCGAATACAAAGGCCCTGTTTCCTGCGATCGTGATCTGATTGAGGAGGCCCTGGAAAATCTTGTCAAGAACGGCATCGAGGCACAACCGAAAGGTGGCTTTCTTAAAATTGTTCTGACCCGAGGGGGTCCAAGCACGATTTTTGTCTTTGAGAACCCGGGTTTTTCATTAACAGCCAATGAGGCAGAGCGGATCATCGAACCCTATTTTACGACCAAAACGAGAGGTACCGGACTGGGACTATCCATCGCAAAACGGATCATCCATGCCCACGGAGGTCGATTCGAAATTGATGTTCCAGAGGAGGGTCTGTTGCGAGTTTCCGTGTTCCTGCCTTCCATTTTTCAAAAGCTTACCAGAAATGGGGTCGTATCATCATGAAGATCCTTGTTGTTGACGATGAAGCCATGCAAAGGGACATGTTGAAAGGATTCCTGGATAAACAGGGGTATGATGTCACGGTGGCCGCCGATGGCGAGGAGGCGCTCGATCT
This sequence comes from uncultured Desulfobacteraceae bacterium, assembly GCA_964459445.1. Classification (GTDB taxonomy): domain Bacteria; phylum Desulfobacterota; class DSM-4660; order Desulfatiglandales; family HGW-15; genus CAYWMP01. The sequence goes on along the minus strand of CAYWMP010000258.1, from coordinate 1,281 downwards.
TTTTTCGGAATTTCCCTTCCAGCTTGTCCTACTGGATCACCGTATGCCGGATCTCGAAGGAGACGAGGTGCTTGTTCGGATGAAGGAAATCAACCCGATGATTCGGGCCTTCATGATAACCGCTTTCGGCAAGGTGGATACGGCGGTCAAGGTGATGAAGCTCGGTGCGGATGATTTTCTGGAAAAGCCCGTTGATCTTGTGCAGTTGCTAGAAAAGATACAGAGGCTGGAGCAATGGCTGGTGGTTGAAAAGGAGGCCGCCAGTGTTACCGATGCGGTCGACCTAAGGGCGCTGCCCGTCAAGATCATCGGGCAGGGCGATGCCATGAAAGAAGTCCTGTCCCTCGTCAAACGGGTGGCTCCGACACCATGGACCGTTCTGGTCCGGGGAGAGACCGGGACCGGAAAAGAATTGATATCTCGCCTTATCCATCTGCTTAGCCCCCTCAGCGATGGTCCCTTTTTAGAGGTAAACTGTAGCGCCATCCCTGAAAACCTTTTTGAATCAGAGCTCTTTGGACATGAGAAGGGTGCCTTTACCGGAGCCTTCTCAAGACGTCGGGGTCGTTTTGAATTGGCCCAGGGTGGGAGTCTTTTCTTGGATGAAATCGGAGATTTACCCCTCAATCTACAACCGAAGCTGCTTCGCGCGATCCAGGAAAAACGCTTTTCCAGGGTGGGCAGCGAGAAAGAAATCTCCGTTGATGTTCGCGTTATCACTGCAACCAATCGGGATCTCGAACACCGGGTCGAAGAAGGCCTTTTTCGAGAGGATCTTTATCATCGTCTGAAGGTCCTCGATCTGGAACTTCCCACCTTAAGACAACGCAAGGAGGATATTCCCGCTCTGGTGCAGTTCTTTCTTGAACGCTACAGTCTCCGGTCCACGACTTTCAATCCCGATGCCATGTCCCTGTTGATGAAGTATGCCTTTCCGGGCAACGTCAGGGAATTGGAACATATTGTTCAGCGCACCGTAACTTTGGCCCGGGGCGATGTCATAGGGGCCAGGGATCTGCCGACAGAGGTCCGCTTTCATCACGTCTCGGAAAAGGGAACCCTTTCCGAACGTCTGGAGGCGGTTGAGCAAGAGATGATACGAACGGCCCTTGATAAAACCGACTGGATACAAACCAAGGCAGCGGAGAAACTGGGGATCAGCGAGCGGGTACTAAGATATAAAATGCGAAAACACGGTATAAGAAAGGCGTAGGGCGTAAGGTTCAAGGTCTAAGGATTCAAGGTACAAAGCTTAAGTTAGGTGTGTTATCCTTGCGCCTT
>CAYWMP010000257.1:0-4969 GCA_964459445.1 uncultured Desulfobacteraceae bacterium | reverse complement strand
AAGTTATTTAATTATTTAAGGTCGTCCCCTTAGTATGGCTAAGACAATCCCGTTTGCCAGTCAAGAGGTTCGGTGGTTCTTCGAGGAAAACGCTAATCAGCATGAATCATTGAAGCATTGGTTTGAGACGACAGCCCCCATTCCAAAGAACCCCGGTGTCAGCCCGCCTGTGTGGAGGGCCCGGCTCGATAACCAACCTGACATCTACCTGATCGTGCCTGGCAGCAACGATATGGGCATCAAGTGGCGTGAGGGCGAGCTGCAAATTAAGGGCCGTGTCTTTTCCCTGGGTACGCAAACGTTCTGCGGGCGGCATCAAGGGGAGGTAGAACACTGGATGAAGTGGTCGTTCGCGAACACTCCTACTGCCTATCACCGACTGTTTTTGACGGGCAAGGAGAAGGGGTTGGTTACTGCCTCTGTTCGGAAAACCCGTGCGTTGCGAAAAGCGCAACTGGACACTTTGACTGGGAACCCCCAAGAAGTCGATGCAAAAACCTTTGTCCATGGTGGCCTCGGATTCGAGTTAACGGATCTGGAAGTAGATGGGAAGGCCTATTGCTCCCTGGCCTTTGAGGCCTTCCCGAATGACTCCGCAATGGAATCCGCGTTCACCCAAGCCGTCGAGGCTTTTCTTGACGAGTTGACGGGAATAGACCTCACCGCGGCCCAATCACAGTCCTATCCAGCCTGGCTAGGTGGCATCATTGGGGCCTAACTATTGAAAATGGAAGCTCGCTGTCGCTCGCGCCTCTTACCCAAGGCGTTAAGATGATGCTGACAAATTCCATCAGGCAGGTAATTCATTGGTATTCGAATAATGCGTGAACCATTAAATCATCTGACACTGACTGATAAAACATACGATCGAGGTATCTCTGAGTTAACGACACGTGACTCGGATCTTGCAGTTGCCGTCTCAAGGTGGGGGAATCCCCCATTCTGGTGCCATGAACCTGGATTTTCGGGTATTGTTATCGCAATCCTATCCCAACAAGTTTCTTTGGAATCAGCCCAAGCAACGTTTACTAAATTGGAAAATGTAATCAGCTCAATCAATCCTGAAAAATTCCTAACTTTGGATGGCAACACATTAAGGAAAATAGGTTTTAGTCGCCAGAAAGCTTCCTATATCCAAGGTGTGGCTCACGAAATTATAGAGGGCGAATTCGATATGGAAGAGCTTGAATCTATGGGTGATGATCAGGCTCGTGGAAGATTAATGGATGTAAGAGGTATAGGAACATGGACAGCCGACACCTATCTGCTTTTTGCATTACGCAGATCGGATGCGTGGCCTTCGGGTGATCTTGCATTAGCAAAAGCCATTCAAGAGTTGAGAGGATTGATCAAAATTCCCAGCTTTAAAAAGGTGGACGGAATCGCAGATCGTTGGAGGCCGTGGAGGGCTGTAGCCGCAAGAATCCTCTGGCACCATTATCTCAATGAACGCGGTAGAGCTTCTTCAGCCTAAAAATAAGGGATCAGATCTCAATATTCAACACGGTGAAAAGATCCTTGTCCAATGTTGAAGACTGCCCCGCCATCTATTTCGTGGTAGGCGAGGTTCGCTAAAAGCGGATAATCTTCCGTACATCTCCCAGTTTTAAAGAGGAAGTCAACCTATGATCGCACTGCTCAAATTTCTTTTAATAATTGTGGTGATGATTGGTCTGATAAAGGCGATTTTATACCTTTGTGAAATTGCCTCAACGAAGTTCAACGTGAACAACAAGGTGCTGATTAATATTGTGATGTTCATCCTTTTCATCGTTTGCTCATTGCTTTGGAGCTTCACAGATGTCTTTGAGCTGCTATCCGATATAGTAGGTATTCCGCTGGAGAAGGGATAGGGTATGTTCTAAGGATTTCCCAGTGGAAAGGGGTCAACCATCAACAAGATGAGAACGCCTTTCTCAAATGATGAGACCCGGCCCTCCATTTACATCAGCACCGGTGATCAGCAGCGATTTTGCCGCACGGAGCAGAGCGAAAGGGTACCGGATCCGATTAAGAATCATGGTGAGAATCTTCATTTGCTACACATCTTTGTAGATGCTGATGCGTGCCCGGTTAAGCAGGAGATATACCGCGTCGCAAGCCGATATCGCCTCGATGTCACATTGGTGGCCAATTCTTGGATGCGAGTTCCCAATGACAGACGGATTGCCCTCAAAGTCGTAGAGGAAGAATTCGACGCGGCCGATGATTGGATTGTCGCACAGGTACAATCTCACGACATCGTGGTCACCGCTGATATTCCCCTTGCGAGCCGTTGCTTGAAGGTCGGCGCACGTGTGATCGGCCCAACCGGAAAGCCTTTCACGGAAGACAACATCGGTCAGGCCGTAGCGACTCGGGATCTGTTGTCGGAACTTCGCGGCGCAGGAGAAATCACGGGCGGGCCGCCTCCGCTAAAAAAGCGTGATCGATCGCATTTTCTTCAACAACTCGACGAAGTGATTCATTCTATCCGTCGTATGAAATCATTCAATTCCACCTGACTTGGTTGTAAAATAAAAAAGGAGCAAAAATGCTGGAAACGAAACTTAAAGAATTGGCACTCGGGGAAGGGAGCATAGGGGCGGGAAGGAGGATCACAAATGTCCAGAGCAAAATATTTCAACCCAATCATTGGAATGCTGGTTTTCCTATTGGCAGCCGGCATGCCGATAGATACTGAAGCAAAGAATCCCTTTGATTTAAATGACCGTAATCGTGATGGGCGACTTTCGCGTCAGGAGTTCCCCGGTCCTCCAAAGGCTTTTGACCGCATAGACGCTAACAGGGATGGCTATTTGACACCTCAGGAGATGCGTAAATCCCGTAGACAAAAGGACGAAAGGCCATCTCCTGGCAAACAGCAATACAATGACCAGAGACAAATGCAGGAACAGCCCTCCTTGAAGCAAACATTTTCTGAAAAAGGACGTTCCGGACCGCTCCGTTTTGTTGATACGCATATGCACCTTCATCCCCTGGGCTTGGACAAGGCTATGTCGGGGGGTAGAAGAAACGGCGATACTAAGGGCGGAGGGAGAATGGGAGAACGTTTGGATGAAGCTGCCAATCTGGCTAAGGCCGCCGCTAATCTCATGGCTCGCATGGATCAGCAGCGCCTTTCTCACGCTCTGGTAGTTGTAGTGCCGTCCTCCAAGGGGGGACCTGAAGAGGCGTATCGCAATATACGTGATGCCGTCAGTAAGCACCCGGATCGTCTTAGCCTCATGGCGGGAGGCGCCATACTCGGCAACATGCTCCAGGAAAACGAACCGAAAAATGTAAATAATAGAATAAAAGAACGTTTTCGAAAAGAAGCCGAGAGGCTTCTGAATGAAGGGGCGGCCGGTTTTGGTGAGATGATCTCCTACCACCTATGCATGACCCAGCGCCACTCCTTCAAATACACCGCACCGAACCACCCCTTATTTCTTCTGCTGGCTGATATCGCGGCAGAGCATGATGTTCCAATCGATATTCATATGGAAGCGATCGAGACTGCGGCACCGGTTTCAGACCGCCTCCGCAGGGCCTGCGACAAAAACCCTGCGAACCTCTTGCCAACGATCCCGGACTTTGAGGAGCTTTTGAGACACAATCGTAGGGCCAGGATCGTCTGGCAGCATATTGGCTGGGACAATACAGGCCAAATGCGGCTTTCACTCCTGAGGCGATTGCTTAGTGACCACGCGAACCTTTATCTATCGATGCGGGTGCCTTCAAAAGGCCTTGACAACACCGGACGTCCGATCCCGAACCGTATTACTGATCCTGACATGAAAATAAAATCTGAGTGGAAAAAACTGATTGAAGACTTTCCGGACCGTATGATGTTAGGGGCCGACGAGTTTGTTGGACCGGGCGCTGAAAAGGCGATTCTTGCCGCCTCCTTTGAGACAACCTGGTCCCTGGTAGATCAACTTCCCGAAAATCTTTCAGCCAAGGTGGGATGGGAAAACGCAAAGCGTGTTTATCGCTTGAAGTAAAGCGGCGCTAGGCATATCATCTCCCCGTTTAGTAAAATTTTGATGCCTTGACATCATTTTATGTTTTGCTATGATGAATATATAAGAACGACTCTTACCATAGAAAATGATGTATTGGAGCGCGCACGAACCATTTCAGCCCATTTGCGCACGCCCTTTTAAACGGTGATGAACAAAGCGCTTAGGCTGGCCTGGATCATGCGGAGCAACCTGCCAAAAGTCGACACTACAAAACGAAACCCCATGCAAAGGGCCTTAAAGCCGGCCGAAATATATGCAATGTTCCGGAGCTTTAACTCAAATCGAAGGTGGGGATTCCTGTTGATTCCAGTTGACGTCTATATTCTGCTATATGCGGATAATTCGCTATCTCCACTGCACCAAAAAGTACATGACTTTTACAAAAATTATTCACCCGACAGTACAACCTTTTACTAAAGTGGTGAATGGGTCCGTATATCGGGCTTTCATTTGTTTCTAGAGAGGAAGCGCACAATGGGTAAAAAAACAAAACGCTTATGCAAATGGAAGGAAGATGATTTATCAGATAAATTTGATAAATATAAAACCATAGTCAGTGATCCTAAATTCGTATGTAAAAAATGCGGCAGGGTGGCGAATAAGGAAAAGTGGTTGCACAAACCTACGTCATTAGAATAGGTTTATTTTAGCTATATTGAGTAATAAAGCTTCAAATTTTTAAAAAGGCATGCTTTATCAATCGCGATAAAACAGCGAAGCCCTAATTCACTATCCCCTTAACCTGTTAACAATTTAAAGTTGAAACAGAAAGGAGATCCATATGCCAGAAGAAAAGAAGGTTGAAGGAGCCAAACTTGAGGAAAAAGCCAAAGAAGAAAAGAAGATCGACGATGTAAAAGCAGAGGAAAAGAAAGAAGGGAAAGAAAAGGAAAAGGTAAAAACCAAGAAAGTGAAAAAGGAGAAGAAAAAGAAAGAAAAGGAAAAAGCAAAAGCCAAGAAAG
>CAYWMP010000256.1:0-5042 GCA_964459445.1 uncultured Desulfobacteraceae bacterium | reverse complement strand
TCCGTGATGATAATGGCGTCTGATTTACACAACGCAACGCACGTTCCACACCCCAGACAGTGATTGGCCCGAGCCGGAGAGGCTTTGACGGAAAAGTCGAAGACATTTACCGGGCACATCTTCACACATTCTTCACAGCCGTCGCACCTGTCTGGATCGACATAGACCAAATATATTTCAAAGGTTCTATATTTCTTGCCCATTACTTCTTTAATTCGTCCCATTTATAATCTATGAGTTCGAGCAGAACGCCATTCATCTTCTTGGGATGAATAAAGGCAAACTCGCAATTCCTAAAGGGCCTGGCGACTTCGCCCGTCTTATCCGGAATAAAGGGGTAATCTTCGGACTTCATTTCATCAATGGCTTCACGCGTGTTGTCTACATTGAAACTGATGAGCATGACACCTTCACCATTCTTTTCAATGAACTTGGCAACATCGCCGTCCGGCGTCGTGGACTCCATCAACTCGAATCCGACTTCCCCAACCCAATAGCGGGCAACCCTGATTTTTTCCGGTTCATCGATGTAAGCGTCATCGGGTTCGGATTTTCCAAGCACAGGTTCCCAAACCTTTCTTGCTTCATCGAGGTTTTTCACCGCGATACAGATATGATCCATTTTATTGACTTTCATGACACACTCCCCATCCAATTGAAGATTGACAAATGACTATCGACGATTTGACAAACTTTTTGCTCCCCCCATTCGTCAATAGTCAATATTCAATTGTCAATTCTAAAAGGTTACTTTATCCATCGGTACAGTGATGGCTTCATCCGGGCAGACACAACCGCATTCATTGCAATCCTCACAAATGAACTCGGTGACCACCACCCTTTCATCCTGCACCCTGATGGCCTCATCGGGACACACCTCAACGCAAAGAGGCTCTGTGTTCCCACCGCACATGCTGCATTTATCTGGATCTATTTGAGCTGCCATTTCTTACTCCTTATCATTAATTGGCTTTATAAAGCCGCAAGAGGGTGACCCCTTGTCCCCTTGGAATGGCTTTTAGCATCTCGATGTTCAATTCGATATTGAAGAAGACGTTTACATCCTCAAGGATGCTTTGAAAAAATCGTTCCTTCGTCAGGGCCACTTCTTCCATGGGGACACCGAAGTCCTTTGCGACACTTGGCCAGGGATCCCTGGTGCATCTGATTAGTATCTCACCGGCGTTTTCACCGGGCTCAACGGCGGCAAGTCCCCCCTCCGTCACCCAGAAGCCGGCAAGGGCCTTTCCGAGGGTCATCAAAAAGCCCTCTTCCCCCTTTAGCCAGTTTAGACGAGGGAGTAATGTTTTACCGATATCTTTCCCCATCATTTCAGCGGCCTTCAGCCCCACATCCAGGGGTTTCACATCCGGCCCGGCGAACTCAAGGGCCACTTCGCGCCATCTATAATAGGTTTTTAGATTTTCAGTTTGGGCGCTATGGAGGTTCCTCCACAGTTTCGTAATCTCTTTTTCTGCGTTGACTGGCATTTTCTACCTCCTTTTAGATCCTAAGACCAATCCGGTATCCATCATGAACAGCACTAGACAGATTCCTAGGCACCAAAGCATCACCAACAACAAAGACTTCAATACCTTCTCCCTGTACCACGTCCTTCAAGCTCTCGTTTTTTTCTCGTTCGGTTACAACAATTGTGTCGCATTTCAGAGGGAAGCGGTATCCGTCATAGGTTTTCACGGTAATCTCACCGTCCAGAATTTCCTCAATGTCGCTATCGTTATAGGCCATAACACCATTCTGTCGTAAATAGATCATGTAGCGCCATTTGAAGGATGGATTCACATCGAATCCCGCCGATTTTTCTTTCCCAACGATGGTGACCTTCTTTCCTTGTTTTGCCAGAAATAGGGCGACACCAATACCGGGTTTTCTATTTCCCCAAACGATCACGTTATCGCCCACGGTAGCCTTGCCGTTCAGGACGTCCAGGACATTGACGATGTTTTTATCATCTCCACCTTCCAGTTTTGAGTAGACAGGGCCGGTGGCGAGGACCACGGTATCGGGCATTTCGTCTTGGATAAGATCTTCCGTAACCTCTTCGCCCAAATGAAAATTGACTTCGTATTTTTCACAGAGCGTTTTTTGATAGGTCACGCATGTCATGAGCTCATCATCGCCATAGGGCGCCTGGCTCGCATCAAGCAGGGTGCCGCCAAGCTCTTCACGTTTGTCATAGACATGGACCTCATGACCCCTTTGGGCGGCCACATAGGCGCACTCGAGGCCTGCCGGACCGGCGCCGACAATCATGACTTCTTTTTGGTCATCCTCTTCAACGGGTTTTGGGATAAAACCTTCATCATGTTCATGGGCACACAGAGGGTTGATGTAGCAGGTCATAGGGGCATCACGAAATAGCCTGGCGAGACAGAGGTTGCAGGCTACACAGTGCCTGACTTCTTCCTCGCGCCCCTCCAGGACCTTCTTGGGCATGTAGGGGTCGGCAATCATAGACCGGCAAATCTCCCAAATATCCAGTTCTTCTTTTCCGATGGCGTCATTGGGGAAATGGGGCAAGAATAATCTGTAGGCCATCTGGATGGGCACGTTCACGTGTTCCTTGGCCCTTTTTGCGAGGTGGAGCCAGGAGCCCTGGGGGATGTCCCGGCTAATCACTGGATAAATGGATTCCTGCCAACCGGCCGTTGCGCTGATGTAGTCGACACCGGCTTCTTCGGAAATCTTGTAAGATTCCATGGATTCTTCGGGTGTATTTCCTCTAACATCGTTCAACAACTCTTCGGCACAAAGACGAATGCCCACGGGGATATCCGGACCGCACACTTCTTTTACGCCCTGGATTATCTCGACAACGGCCTGCATCCTTCCCCTGATGTCTCCGCCATATTCATCTGTTCGGCGATTCGTGTAGCTGGAAACAAAATTGGAGATCAAATATCCGACAATTCCCGAGATCTCAACGATGTCAAAACCGGCCTCGACGCCTCGTCTTGCGGAATCGACGTGCTGTTGAATCATTTCCTTGATTTCTTCTTTTGTCATTTCGAACATGGGTTTGAAGATTCTGAGGCGCTGAGGAACGGTGGAAGGTCCGTGACCCGCTCCGACCTCAACGGCGCCGACCCTGCCGCAATCCATCAATTGAAACCCGGCAACGGCCTTTTCGGAATGAATGGCCTCGGCCATTCTCTTCAAACCGGGGATAAATTTGTCGTCCCATGCAGCAGCCTGTCCAACGTATCCCTGTCCCTTTCCGGGCGAGTCCATATAAACGCCTTGCATAAAACACAGCCCGCCTACGACCCCTTCGGCCCGACTTTTGATGTAGGCCACATCTGCATCGGTGATAAATCCTTTGTGGTCATTGAAGTTATCTTCGGTGGCCGCATACTTTATGCGGTTGGGGACGATGAGGTTCCCAATCTGAATCGGCTTGAACAGATGGGGATAGGCCTTTGCCCCTGGGTACGAGGAATAATCCCAATCATAAATTTGCTTTGCCATCAATATCCCTCCTTTAAAAGATCCTAAATATTGAAGTTTGCTGAATTGTAACAGTCTCCCATAATCAGACAGGATCAACATGATTGACTGGATGATTTGCCACCTACAGAGTTCTCAAACCATAATTATGGGTGGCCGGCTATTTGAATAGTCGTCCAAAAGCATTATGTGGAGCACTTGATGGCAGTAATAAGTTAACTTATTATTGTCATTCAAGCTCACCACATTGGTTCCGAAATATCCATATCGGAACCCCGCTTTAAGCGGTGCTTTTTGACGATTCCCAGATTCGTACCCAAAGTAGCTTGTTAATCCTGTAATCCTGTCAAATATTTTGTCCCTGTGAACTATTACGCCAAATCTTAAAATCGTCCCTGAGCCAAAAATGGAATCCTAATTTTTCATGACTTCGGTTATCGTTTCTTCCTGGATCAAACCGGCTTCAACATCATCGACTGCCGGCCCAAGAGAATGGTTGCCGGTAAATGCGCTGACCATAAGATCAAATATTTGATCCAGATTTTGGAACAAGGGAACGGACATATCTCTCAGGAGCCATCGTGTTACGATATGGTCCATCGTGCCTATGATGATATCTCTTGCCAGATAGGGATCGAGATCCTGTTTCAATTCGCCGGTTTGTTTGCCCTCTTCCAAGATGTTGAGAAGATGGGAGTAAAGGGTTTTGACATTGGAATAGACTTCGGTATTCATAAATTTGGCGTTTGTTTTGAGGAAGAGATACACAATCTTGGCATCGAGCGGCGCCTCTTCGATACGACGCAGATTCCACCATAGGAATTTTCTTAGTTTATTGACCGCCCCTTTGATACCGAATAGCTGCTCATCTAAATCGGCCAGCAGTTCGGATACCCAGAGCTGGGGAATGGCGAGCAGTAGATCCTCTTTTCCCTGGAAATACTCATAGAGGGCCGCTTCGGATAGACCCGCCTGCCTCGAAATATCCACAATCGTAGTTTTCTGGTATCCCTGTTCCGCGAAAAGTCTTTTGGCTGAATCGATAATGCGGGTGCGGGTGTTTTCTTTTGAGCCTTTGTTGGCCATTCGGGTTGCTCTGAGGTTTATTAAATGAAACTCTGAAATGGGTATGGGTTTGGATGTTTAACTATCTAATATTCATAGATTAATTAGATATGATTAAAATTAGATATTAAAAAATTATGGACCGAAATTCTATGAATGATTAACTGTTTTCTCCCTGGCGGTAGGGATTTCCTTAACAAAGAGCAAGGGAAAATGTATATTTATGATTGTCGTTAGGTTTGTTATCTCTTTGTAATTTCGACTAAAAATTGTAATGAATGGATACAAGAAACAATATACCTAATAGCATTAGGAAATAGGGGTGTCAAGAGAAAATGACGCAGGCGCAGCGAAGACGGAAGATTTCGGCCTCCGGCTCGTAGAGCCTACGGATCGGAGAGAAAAGGGCTATTTGTGAATGCCGGATGAAAAGAGGTTACAGGTTTCAGTGTTCGGCGCCGCCTCTGGCCGCCTAAGCGGCCAGTTTGATCAAAAAACTGACTCCAGCG
>CAYWMP010000255.1:0-5126 GCA_964459445.1 uncultured Desulfobacteraceae bacterium | reverse complement strand
CCCCTGAAGTCTCCTTCATAGACACTTTTTATAAAGCTCCCGCAGTCGATCTCTACAGGACATCCGTCCATACACGGTCTCTTTTTGCAATCGAGGCATCGCTCGGCCTCTTTCACTGCAAATTCTTCAGAATACCCTATCGGCACCTCGTTGAAGTCCCGGACTCTTTCTTCAGCGGGCCTTTCAGCGATGGGAAACCGGTCAGGTATCAATTTTTTCTTGGCTTTTTTCTTCTCCTCCAAATTTTGTCCCTCCTAAGATTGTTTTTGATCAATCATCTTCAGATATTGTGTATAGGACTCAGTTTCTGGTGCCCTGTATGCGGTCAGTCTCCTGGAGAGATCTCCGAAATCCACCAGGTGGCCGTCGAATTCAGGGCCATCCACGCACGCGAACTTTGTTTTACCACCGATACTCACTCTGCATGCACCGCACATGCCCGTTCCATCAACCATTATGGGATTAAGGCTGACCCATGTCTTCACGCCATAGGTCCTGGTCAATTCGCTGACAGCCCTCATCATGGGGACCGGCCCTATGGCGAGAACTTGATCAATCTTTCCCGAATCCAACATCTCTTTGAGTGGTTCGGTTACCATGCCTTTGCGTTTGTAGGAGCCATCATCCGTTGTCACAATGATTTCATCTGAAACCGCTGCCACTTCATCCTCCAATACAAGGAGATCTTTGGTCCTCGCACCGGCGATAGACACGACTTTGTTTCCCGCCTGCTTCATGGCCTTTGCAATGGGAAAAGCCACTGCGAGCCCGATGCCTCCCCCAATCACAGCCACGGTACCGAAATTTTCGATTTCTGTCGGTTTTCCCAGAGGACCCACTAAATCCATGATCTCTTCACCCTCGTCGAGTTGTGAGAGCATGTGTGTGGATTTTCCAACGACCTGATATATAATGGTGACGGTGCCCTCCTTCGCATCTGAATCCACAATGGTCAAGGGAATCCGTTCGCCCTTTTCATGGACCCGGAGGATAATGAACTGGCCAGGAAGACGCTTTTCAGCAATCACCGGTGCATCAATTTTCATCTGTACAACCTGCGGAGCCAACACCTTTTTCTCTTTAATTATTGCCATCGAATCACCTCATCTCTGGAATCTGGAGTTAAGTACTATAGTTTATATCGTCATCTTAGGCAACCCAAACTAATCTTGTTTTTTCGGTATGTTCTATGGGCGTATGTTGTTTTATTTTTGCGTTAACCGTGATTGAAAAAACCAATTGTCTTGGCCCTTTGGACGCTTTTTCGTATAATGCCAAGAAGGAACTGCGGCAAACAATGCAACAGGACTCACGGCATAAGCGCGACGTTATTCTTATTCCTTATGCATTATGGAAAACTTGCTAAGAAATGAACGTCCAACATCGAATTTTGAATGAAAGGCAAAAATAAATAGATGTTTAAGGATCGAGGAATGAAGAAAGAACTTAATGATGCTGAATTGGAAACCTATGCGAGGCAGATTGTCCTTGCGGATATCGGCTATGACGGTCAACTGAGTCTTCGAAATGGCAAGGCCTGTATCATTGGATTGGGCGGCCTTGGGAACCTGGTCGCCCAGAAACTGGTTGCTATGGGGATCGGATACCTTCGCATTGTTGACAGGGATATTGTTTCACGGTCGGATCTCCATCGTCAGCATCTCTATGATGCGGAGTCCATCGGTCTTCCAAAAGTCGAAGTAGCCTTGAAGAAACTTAGCAGTTTGAATCCAGACGTTGAACTGGACCCTCACCCGGTCTCATTTTCATCACTCAACGCACCAGAACTCATTAAGGGCGTAGATGTCGTGCTTGATGGGTTGGACAGGCCTCAATCCAGATATATCATCAATAGAACCTGCAACAGGTTAAAAATACCCTACGTATTTGCCGGGGCAATCGAAACCCATGGTAATGTGGCGCCAATTTTGCCGGGGCAAACCTTTTGTCTCGAGTGTTTTATGCCGGGGCTTAAAGATGATGACCTGCCGAAATGCGGAGTCGTAGGTGTTCACCCATCCATACTGGGCATCATTACAGCCGTTCAGACCTACGAAGCAGTCAGAATACTCATGGGCCGGGAACCGAAACTCTTGAACAAATTGCTGTATATTGATCTCAGCGACATGAGATTCCACACGCTCAAACTCTCAGCCCTGGAAAACTGCCCTGTTTGTGGAATCAATCCCGAGCAACCGCCGGAATCCCTGGAAGATAAGCTTTTTGAAGAGACTTGTGCGAGGGATGGCAGGAGGAACTTCGTCATTACCCCAACGCAGAAAACGGTTGTTCCTTTCAAGAAACTCGTATCAATATTGAAGGACAAGGGTTACCGAATCAAGAAAAGAGGGAAACTCGGTATCACCTTTGAAGAGTCTGATCATGTCAGCGGGAGCATTCTGGCGAGCGGCGTCATGATCATGCAGACATCGCCTGAGCTCACCACTTTTCAGAAGGACGATGCTTTGCGAATCTACACGTCCTTACTCATCGACGGCCTGGGGCTGCCACGCGCTATAATTCCTACTCTTTCTTAGTTTTTTCGGCTTCCTTCTCGGGCAGTTCTGGCGGCAATGGCTCATATTTCCCATCACCGATACGATAGGGAACGGCTTTAAGGAAGAGGCCAATCCCTCCGCTCTCGGAAATTCGCCATAATCGACCGGTGACCGTATCAAGCATGAATTTGTCTTTGCTTGAAGCGGACACCTGACCGAAAACAAAACGACCTCCTCCGGACATGAGCTTATGTTGAGGGATGATTTGGGTTTCTTTACCGCCCAATCCAAAGGGTTGGGCCCTCGCATTCAAAGCGCCGATAAACAGCAACGATACTAATGCTACTACGGCAATAAAAGCCTTTTTCAATCGTTTCATGTTTTGCCTCCCTTCACAAAACGTTTATCTCATGATCTTCAGGACGAATGCAAGAGCACAGAGGTGATCACTCTCAACTATCCCACCTTTTGGAATCTCGTCCGGACAGCATGGCATACCGGGCAGTTCTCCGGTGCGGAATCTTCGCTGATATGCCCGCAGATCTGGCACACGTAGTATTGCGTTTTGCTGTCTGCCAGCATATTCTCCATGGCTTTCTTATAAAGATCTCCGTGCTCCGAATCAGTCTTCATGGACTGGGTGAAGGCCTTAATGATCGCCTTGCTTGCGTGCTTGGCCGCTTGCACCATGGGAGGATATTCCTTTCCAGCTATTTGTTCATTCTCATAAGCTCCCTTGAGATTATCCTCCGTGCTCCCGATCTTTCCGCGCATCAGCAAAAGGAAACGGTGTGCATGAACCGATTCCGCATTTGAAACGGCCCTGAAGAGATTAGCCAACTCAGGAAAGCCGTCACGCTCCGCTTTCAGGGCAAAGGTCGCATTCCGAGCTGCGGCCTTGGATTCCGCAGCAAAACATTTGGCAAGGTTTTCTTCAATCTGATCCGGCATTTCTTTTCCTCCTCCAGGTTCCGCATTTCAATCGAAATATATGATATTGTCTTCTAACATGAATCATTCCCGAAATCATAATATTATCAAAACGTGGATTAATAGCCAAACCTCACTAACCTTTTTGATTCTTGACCCGGATTAATGCCTTTCCTATACTCATAGTAGCCAAATATATGGCATTTCTTAATTCGATTTAAAATCACTGTATTATTTCGAAAACAAGACATTGAATGAGGCCTTTAGGCCGGACTATCTTCCACCAAAAAACTGCAAAAGGGGGATGAGAAATGAACGAACAAAAAGAAAAAGCGGCCTTTATCTGTGTCAAAGACACCATTGACGGCGCCTACCCTTCTTTGGTGGTGGGCATCAATGCTGCCAGGCAGGGCATGGAGACTAAAATCTTCTACTCTTTTATGGGATTGAATATGGTGCTTGAAGGTGGCGCTGAAAGAGCCAAATTCTTTCCGCCGGGTGTGATGGGTTCCATCCCCGGCATGACATCCTTAGCTACGGGGATGATGAAGAAAAAAATCGACAAAGCCAACATTCCCAGCCTGGCCGAACTCCAGGAAGTGGCCCAATTGGAGGGTGTCGAGCTCATTGCCTGCAAAATGACCGTGGACATGATGGAACTGGATGAGGATAAGCTCATCGAAGACGTGGTGGTCTGGACGGCGGAAGATTTTCTTAAATACGCTAAGGACTGTAAGATCTGCTTGTTCACCTAACAGGCTGATTAAAAACACCCATGTGCGGCATTGCACTTGATTTCCCTGTCGCGCCGAAGCCTTGGCGAAGGCGGATTAACGCCACATAATTTGTGGCTCATTACGCAGAGGCATGCGTTGAAACTTGTACTTCGGATACCCCACCATCATGGCGCCAAAGCACCCATGACCCTCCGGCAGTCCCAGGGCTTGTTCCATAGGAGGCCAGAAATTGCTGCTGCATTAAAGTACCCCGCCCAGCATGCACCCAAGCCAAAGGAGGGCGCGGATAGTTCCAGATAGGTCATCCCAATGGTACAGGCTGCCGGCGCCGTACGTTCATCTTTCGGGGCATGGGTGACAATGACATGCGGCGCCCCACGGCAAATTCTTTCCATCCCAGCCTCCCAGGATTCCACAACCCGGTCCATATGTAGGGTCTGGGCAATTTCCGATTGCTCCTTTAGCATGAAGCGCATCCATTCGATGACCATTTCTGCGAGTTTTCGTACTTCATCCGAGTCATAGATAACCAACCATTTTACTGGCTGCAAGTTATGCCCGGATGGCGCATATCTCGCAATATCAATCATTTTCTCAATGATGTTTCTATCAATAGGCTGCTTCTTAAAGGTGCGAGTGGACCTGCGGGAACGCAGAAAATGCTCGACATGTTCCGGATCAAGAAGCCTGTCCTCAATCACTGGAGGGCAGGCTTCTGGGGCCATTGAACGATGCGAAAGCGCCCCATGAGGACAAATGGCCACACAATGGCCGCAGTTGATGCATAATTCCTCTGCATCCCGGGTTGGGGTGGGTGGTGATTCCTTATCCTTGAATTCTATGATTCCCGCGGGACATTCATCGACGCAAAGCCCGTCATGCTTACATTTTTCCTGATCTACGCTGAATAGGCTCATTCTTTCTCCCTTACATGAATTTTCATAAAAAACTTGCCACTAAG
>CAYWMP010000254.1:0-5656 GCA_964459445.1 uncultured Desulfobacteraceae bacterium | reverse complement strand
CATCCCCACGCCATAATTGGGCGAACCAGAATTAAGCCTTGCCGCCATCAAGATCGCCGATACCGCGGCCATGAAGCCGGCGATGATAAAGGCCGTCATTTGAATTCTTTTGACATTTATGCCTGAGAGCTGCGCTGCGGCCGCGTTACCGCCCACGGCATATATGCGGCGCCCGAGCCTTGTGTAGCGCATTACAAAGCTGGCAACGGCAAAAAAGAAGACCACATAAAAGAACGGCATCGGCACACCCAGAAACTTGCCATAAAACAACTTCTCTAAGGTATCCGATAGGGAAAATACGGGGGATCCCTTGTGGAACATGAATGCAATGCCCCGATAAGCGCTCAGGCCCGCAAGCGTGGTTATAAAGGCAGGGATTCGGACATAGGCAGTGAGAAATCCGTTGATGCTTCCGATGAATGCGCCCACCAAAAGAATCAGCAAAATCGCAAGGGGTAGTGGAACCCCTCCGAATTTTAGGGTGACGGCAAAGACCATAGTCAAAAGCGCTACCATGGATCCGGGGCTGAGATCGATACCGGCTATGAATATGACGACTGTTGATCCAATCGCCATGAGTGAGACAATGCTCACCTGCAGGGCGAGATTGCGAAGGTTGTTTATTTCCAGGAATCGCTCAGTGGTCACTGCGACTAAGAATGCAACGAGAATAGTCGCCGCCAAGGGTCCCATGACTTGAGACCTTAATATCGACTTAATAGCATCCATCGTTCAAATGTATCCTTCTTTGCTCGATTCACATCCCGTTCTCGGTTATTTTGCAGGCCTGCATGTCACTGGACAAAGGCGCCTCCACAGAGCTTTGGACAAGGTCTTCATGCCGCAGATTCCTGGCATCGGCAGTCTCTAAAATAGTGCCCCCTCTCACAATCCCGATACGATCGCTCATGGCGAGGAGTTCGTCGTGGTCCGAGCTAATGAGGATAACCGCCTTGCCCTTGGCCGTTATCTCATTGATAAGGTGAAAGAGGGCCACTTTAGCGCCGATGTCTATACCTTGAGTCGGTTCGTCCATGATAAAGACATCCGCCTGAGAAAAAAGCCACCGCGAAATGATCACCTTTTGCTGGTTTCCGCCCGAAAGCAATCCCACAAGCTTTTCTTGAGATTCGGGAGAGATATTGAGCTTACGAATGTATGAAAGACTCACCTCCCTCTCTTTTTTGGGACTGAGGAGTTTTCTTGTCATCACAGCCGGAAGATTGGCAATACTGATGTTCGGAGGCCCTGTGAAGTTAAAGAACAGGCCGTCAACCTTCCTGCTTTCGGTGACAAAGGCGAAGCCGGCATTAATGGCGTCCTCCGGCGATCGAAGGGTGAGCCGGTTGCCTTTTAGATGCACAGACCCACTGGTGAGAAGGTCGAGTCCAAAAATGGCCCGGGCTATCTCTGTCCTGCCTGATCCAAGCACACCGCCTAAGCCGTAAACCTCCCCACGATTCACTGTGAAGCTTACGTTGTTTATCTTGTTTTCCGTGCATATATTTCGAATCTCCAGCAGCGGGTCTTCCGATGTGTTCCTTTCCTTTGGAAAATAGTCTTTGACCTCCTCCCCGACCATCTTTCGGACAATATAGCTGATGTCTATCTTCGACTCCTCCGCTCTGCTAACAACCTGTCCGTCCTTTAGAATGGTGATGGAGTTGACGATGTCCACCACCTCATCAAGCCGATGCGAAACATAGAGCATTGACTTGCCCTGCTCGGCCATACGGCGCAAGAGTCTATGGAGGTTCCTAATCTCGTCAGTTCCCAGAGCCGTTGTGGGTTCATCTAAAATGATCATGGATGCATCCGCAGCAAATGCCTTGGCAATCTCAACGAGTTGCTGACCGGAAACGGAGAGGTTCCTCACCTCCTCGTCGGGATTGATATCGATCTCCAGGTTACCGAGAATTCGAAGCGCTTCTTTGCCCATTTCGTCCCAGCAGACGACCCGACTCTTGCCCTTTACGGGAAGACGGCCAAGGAAAATATTTTCCTTGACCGTCAGACTTGGGACCAGAGAGAATTCCTGGAATACCGTGGCGATGCCGTGAGCGCGCGCAACGACTGGATTATCCATCTTCACCGGTCTCCCCTTCAACCGGATCTCGCCGGCCTCCGGATGGTACACGCCCGAGAAGATCTTGATCAGGGTGGACTTGCCCGAGCCATTCGCGCCCAGAAGACCGTGTATCTCTCCGGGATAAATGGAAAGGGACACATTATCATTGGCCTTTACACCGGGAAACTGCTTTGTAATGCCGATCAGTTCCCACACGGGCGAGCCGTTGCGTTGTTCCAGCATCTCCTTCGAATCTCTGGATCAATAATTTTTAGATGGTTTCGGATACAATTTTTCAGGCTGACGCAATTTATTAAGCACGTTATCTTTATCTGCGATGACTGTTGGGGTCTCGACCCAGCCCCCCCCGTAGCTCTTGCTAAAGATATCCAGCACCACCTGAAGGGAGATCTGCCCCATCACAAAGGGCGTGGTATCCACAGTGGCGGTCACGCGGCCCTCTTGAATCGCTTCCAGCCCCGCTGTGTCACCGTCATTGCCCAAAAGGATGAGTTTGTTTCTTCCCAGGGCCTTAGCAGCCATTGCTGCGCCCATGATCATGTAGTCATTGGCGGCGAATACGATGTCGATTTCAGGATGCGCCTGAAGGGCGTCCATACCCGCCTGATTGCCCCCCTCCACATTCCATTTTCCATCGAGACTTGTCACAACCTTGAAATTGGATCCCTTGATCGCATCCAGGAATCCCCCGCACCGCTCGGTTGAGTGATACCCGGGTTGTCCCTCGATAACACCCACTTTCCAGGCCTTGCCACCGGCCAGGTTCAAGGCATATTGACCTATCTTGTATGTTCCCTTGCGTTGAGAGTATCCTACCACGCCGTGAACAGGGGTTGGGAATTTCGGAATATCCGAGTTGACGATGACGATAACGATCCCCTGATTCACCGCCCTTTTGATGAGTGGCGCCGCGGCATGTTCATCGTGGGTGGAGATGATGATGGCATCGACCTTTTGGCTGATGACATCCTGAAGCATACCCATCTGTCCCCCGATGTCGGCGCCGCTTTGGGGTGCCAGCATAAAGGTGTCCACGCCCGTCTTCTTGGCGAGATCTTTAATGCCCTCGCCAATGGCGATATAGTAGTTGAATTCGGTTGCCGGCGGCATATAGGCGACGCGAAGTTTGGCCGGGGTTTTCTGGGCAATTTTGCCAAAACTTGCCTGCGCCCCTTCATTTAAGGGAATGGGCTTGGCATAGTCCACCGCCAAAGCGGAAACAGGAAAAATGAGTGCTAAACCAACGATCAACACAAGAATAGTTTGAAACCTTTTTCGTCTTTTCATGATGATCTCCTCCTTGTTGGGTTTTCGTTTTCCATGACTTTGAAGAACGAAAGGTTAGGTGTTAATAACAAAGTCTCAGCCACCAAACTTTGGCTCCACAAGGCCCTTCACATCCACCTTCACAGCAAACAACCCGCCGGAGAGAGACTCGGCTTCGATCTGCTCCGGTGTCATGAGATAGCGGGCCGTTGTAATATAGAGGATATCCAGATCTTTTCCGCCAAACACAACACAGGTTGGATTCATAACAGGAACTTCGAGAATCCGATCCACCGTTCCGTCCGGCCGGTACCGTACCACCCGATGACCATTCCATTGGGCATTCCACAAGCAGCCTTCTGCGTCGACAATGGATCCGTCGGGCACACCCGGCTGATCTTCAAAATCCGTTAATACCCGCTTGTTTGATATGGAACCGCTGGCTATGTCATAATCATAGGCCCAAATCTCGCCCAAGGGGGTATCGGCGAAATACATCGATTTACCGTCCGGGCTAAAGCAGGTGCTGTTAGCGCAGGCGATATTAGAAATGATCCTGTGGACACTCAGATCTTTATCCACTCGGTAGACATTTGAGATATATTGTCCTTCTCCGGATTCGTCCATGCCCCCTATGATGAATCGGCCCTGCCGATCGCAACGTCCATCGTTCATCCGCGTCGTAGGCAGATCGGTTTCCATGTCTTGAATTCTCTCGACGGTATCGGTCTCAGGACCGTAGAAGGCTAACCCTGATTCAAAGGCCGCCAGGAGCCCACCGCCTTCGCGAAAAGCAAAGGCCGTCAACCGCTCAGGTGTTCTATACACCTCGGTTTCATTGGTTTGGGGATCGTAACGCCAAAGCCGGGATTTCTCGATATCCACCCAAAAAAGCTTTTGTTCTTCCTCAGACCAGGCAACCCCTTCCCCAAGCGTGTTTTGGCAATCAGCAATGCATTTTACATCGGCCATTTTTAACCCTCCAT
Organism: uncultured Desulfobacteraceae bacterium; assembly: GCA_964459445.1. GTDB lineage: Bacteria > Desulfobacterota > DSM-4660 > Desulfatiglandales > HGW-15 > CAYWMP01. Next base: position 1,315 of record CAYWMP010000254.1, on the reverse strand, counting down.
CTGAATGACCTTTGGCCAGGTTTTAGGAGTGAAATGAGTTTAAGTGTTTGATAATACTAATTTAAGGTTTGGTGGATGTCATTTGGTTTGCGTTTTGAAGTGATATCTTATATATAAGATATCATATCCCAGTCAAGGGAAAAAATGACCTAAAGAAAAAAAATTCAAATGATAAATCGATACATCAAGGGCACATTGCCCATGACGTGTGATTGATGTCTGATAGTTTATTCATAATATGATACCTTTGGAAAATGCTCGATTTTGCCCAAGGTCAATAAAGATGAGGATTTTAACCGCAGGAATACATGAAGTATTTTGAGGATTGAAATCCGAATCTGAAGTAGAGATTGGGTAAAAGTGGGCTTTTTGCAAAGGTCTCGGGGTGAAGCTATGAATAATAGGGATTGCCTAGAACGGATAAGAAATTCCGCGGTCATCGCCATCATGCGGGCCAAGTCATCCGAAAAGCTTCTGGATGCGGCAGATGCAATCAGGGCAGGAGGGATTGATGCCATTGAAGTCACACTGACCACACCCGGCGCTTTATCCCTTATTGGGAGTGCAGTCGCAAGGTTCGGGGAGGATGTGTTGTTTGGGGCCGGGTCTGTGCTTGATCCGGAAAGTGCCAGAGCGGCCATTTTGGAGGGAGCTCAGTTTATCGTCTGCCCTACTCTGAAAGTTGAGACCATTGAAGTCTGCAAGCGTTACAGTATACCGATTCTTCCAGGGGCCTACACGCCTACCGAAATCCTCACGGCATGGGAAGCTGGTGCCGATATCGTAAAGGTCTTCCCTGCAAATTTAGGCGGCCCGGCCTATTTCAGTTCCGTGAAAGCGCCCTTGCCCCACGTCATTCTTGCCGCCGTAGGGGGGGTTGATTTGGGAAATGCCGCCGATTTCATTCGAGCGGGTGCTGAAGTAATAGGAGTGGGAAGTACTTTATTAAGGCAGGATCTTTTGGACGCCAAAGACTTAGATGGAATCAAGAAGGTCGCAGAACACTTCCGAACTGAAGTAGACAAGGGGCGCTCCGGCACCTCTTGAGGGCCCTGCTTGTAAATTTTTCAAAGATAAGAACCCTACCTCATTTCGACCCCTTTTCTATTGATTTAATTGTAATAATCTTAGTATATTACAGAATTCCGGATGAATAATTGATGGAATCGAGCATCCCCCATTGACTATTGAAGAACGGGAGGCTTCTATGGCTCGCGTCAGAGATAGTTTAAATCGGAAACCACCTATAGGCTTTCATAAGGACAACGCCCTGATCAACCTGTCTCCCAAGGATTGGCAAAAATCAGTAGAAGTT
>CAYWMP010000253.1:0-5824 GCA_964459445.1 uncultured Desulfobacteraceae bacterium | reverse complement strand
ACAATGATAAACGTTGATTCAAAGTTGAAGGAAATTTCAAATATGTTTGGTTAGTCATTCGACGCAATTTCAATAGGTCCGATCTAGGTCAACCCCCGCCTGTGGCAGACAGGTTCTCGTCAGAAGATATCTCCTATGGAAAGCGGGGCTTAAATTGTCATACTATCCTAATAGTGCGATAGCGGCAAATAGAAGGGTTAATGCGAAGGAATCCACAAAACATTTACAACAAGAATTTTGATGCCATATTTGGCAGTTTATACTAAATTAATTAAGAAACCCTAACGTTGCAAAAATCGAGGATGCTGTAGATCCGAGGCGTCAAGGGTAAAGCTGTAGTATGCTACCGCGAATCCTTGACAACGAAGGAGATGCGGTGTCCTCGGCTTTCCCGCAGGGTAAAAAACATGGCAATTTTTGCTTAGCCCTCTAGATTTCACTATTTGTTGATTCCAGTAAAAAGTGTTCATGAAACGGAAAGCCTTGCTATTCTTGTCTTTGATAATATCTTGCCATGATTTTTATGCAACGATAGGGGAAACTCTGCCCCTTTAAATAACAAAGGGCATGAAAGGAGCAATAGAGATGAAACCGAGGAAAATAAAGGATCGCGTTTATTGGATGGGTGCGGTGGATTGGGACATCCGTCTTTTTGATTCCCTCATCCCATTGCCGGACGGCACTAGCTACAATGCCTACCTCGTTGAAGGCTCTGAAAAAACGGTTTTGGTGGACTCTGTTGATCCGCCTATGACCCACGATCTTTTCTCTCAACTGGAGGGTATTTCCAAAATCGATTATGTCATCTCTCATCATGCTGAACAGGACCACTCGGGAACGATCCCCCTTGTCCTTGAAAAATACGATGAAGCAAAGGTAGTTTCTACGCCAAAGGCAAAGGGCATGTTGATTGACCTTTTGAACATACCAGAATCCAAATTCATAACGGTTAATGACGGCGACAACCTCTCCTTAGGAGACAAAAACCTGAAATTCATACACACGCCCTGGGTCCATTGGCCGGAGACCATGGTAACCTATCTTGAAGAGGACAGGATTCTATTCAGCTGCGACTTTTTTGGTTCTCATATCGCAACCACCGATCTTTTTGTGACCGATGAAGGACGTGTCTGTGAGGCTGCAAAGCGTTACTATGCCGAAATCATGATGCCCTTTAGGAGCATAATTGCCAAGAATATCGAAAAACTTGCCGACCTGGATATCGACATAATCGCCCCAAGTCATGGCCAAATCTATCCTCGCCCGGAATTTATCATGGACGCTTACCGGGACTGGATCCTAAGCCCTCCTAAAAATCTGGTTGTTTTACCCTATGTGACCATGCACAAAAGCACCAAAAGGATGGTGGATCATTTTGTTACATGCCTTGTTGAGAGGGGTGTAAGTGTTGAGCAGTTCAACCTCGCTGTAACGGACATCGGGAAACTGGCTATTACGTTGGTTGATGCGGCAACGATCGTTGTGGGCACGCCTACGGTGCTTGCCGGACCGCATCCCCTTGCAGCCTATGGCGCCTTTCTGGCCAACGCCCTTCGACCCAAGGCCAAATTTCTGTCAATTATCGGTTCCTATGGGTGGGGCGGAAAAACCGTTGATGTGCTGGCTGGAATGATACCTAATCTCAAGGTGGAGGTCCTTGATCCGGTCCTGGTGAAAGGCGTCCCCTCGGATGAGGATCTCAAAGCCCTTGACGACTTGGCAGAGGCCATTGCCGGGAAGCATAAGGAAAGTGGGATTAAATAAACGGACTATTCTTCAATCATGATCGCGTTATTAGGACATTTCCTGGCTGCTATCCCGCATTTTTCCTGTAGGTGACCGGGTATCTCTTCGAGTTCCACCGTCGCCCGCTTGCTTCCAACTTGAAACCGGAAGACATCAGGGCATGTCATGACGCATACGCCCGCGGTCCTGCACTTCAATTGGTTTACTTCGATCTTCATATTTGCATAATACTGATTGACGACACCCCTTATGCCCGCTCAATGCGGCAGGGTACGTATCGATGAAAGGGGGTGCCTGCCAATCTATCCCTGTGGGTATTCTTGGTTAGCTGATTGACATTAACACCATAGATACCGCCATCATAGTGCATCCCAAAACCGTGGGGTATGGTGACGGTGCCCTGGGTGGCAATATCGGATATTTCCACGGGAATCTCAACCCTTGATGCCTCGGTAATCACCCATATTTTTTCGCCGTCAGCAAGGCTCAAGTTGCGGGCGTCATCCTCATTAATGAGAGCCGTGCATACGGTCTTGTTATCATTCCAGGCCGGATCTCTCATAATGGTGTTGGCCGTATAGGGGAAATGGCGGCCGGCCACCAGGACGAAAGGGTATTCCGTGTTTTCTAATGCGGTTTTTTCCCTCTCAGGCTCGATCTCCTTCATCCAATCCGCCATTTCCTCGATGTATAGCTGAATCTTCTTATTCGGCGTCCTCAACTTTTCAAGGTTTCTTTCCGGATCCAGCTTTCCGATCAGAATGCCTTCAGGGTGGTCAAGGAGTCTCTGGAAAAGGTTATCCCCCAAAAAGGGCGTGACATGGTAACCGGCTCGTGCCAAATCACCCGGGGCGTGCTGCGGGTACATCATCATAAGTCCCCAAACTCCGGCCAGATGGGCGGAATCGAATTTCTCTCCAAGTGTCCTCGCTCCCACATAGGGAAGGAACTGGGCCACCTTTTTGTCCCCTGACATAGCTCCTAAAAGGGCTTGCGCATATGTCAATCTTTGCCCTTGGGCAGCTTTTTTCAGGGATTCGGGGATCTCAGGAATGAGGTTCAGGGCTTCCGCGAGACGTGTAAAGATCTCACCCTCCTCAAGCGTTTCTCCCCTGCTCTCACAGCAAGGATGCCTGAGCTGGAAATAGATCTCAGGAAACGTAAAATTGAAGAAAGTGGCTTCCCATTTTTCAAAGGCCGATTTTGCCGGGAGCACATAATGACTCATCCGCGCTGTTTCCGACATAGCGATTTCTATGGTTACCAAAAGATCCAATTCCTTAAAGGCTCTCTCATAGGCCTGCGTGTCGGCATAGGACCTGAGAGGGTTCGAGGCGCTGACGATGACGGCCCTCAAACGATCCTCTCTACTGGAAAGGATTTCCTCGGGCATGACATTCGGGGGGAAGTAGCCCATAATGGCCGGAATCCCGGTCTCCACTGTTCGCCAGGTTTTGTCATCCCTTTCATCAGAATGTGAACCCATGGGCATAAGATGGCCTTTGAAGACGTTTCCTCCCGGCGTGCCGATCCTACCGCAAATGGCCATGAGGATCATTTCCAGATAGGAGTTCATGGTGCTCTGTCGATCCATTAGGATTCCTAGATCCGATCTTATGGCCGTCGGTTCAGAAGCATATATTTTCGCCACTTCCCTCACTTCGGCGGGCTCAAGGCCGCATACCTTTAGGGCGGAGGAGACATCAAAATCCTTGAACCAGGTTGAGATCCTATCAAAGCCATCGCAATGATCCGCGATGTATGACCTGTCCTCCCAGTTCTCCCGGAGAATGATCGTAATCAAAGACTTTAAAAATAGGGCCACTGTGCCGATACGCAGGCGCAGGTGTTTGTTCGCGCGTTTGGCTGTTTCACTTAACTGCGGGTCTACCACGATGAGTTGCTTGTCACCGGCCTTTGAGAATTCATCGATCCGTTTGCGCGCCTGATGAACCCCCGCATTGCTCACAGACCCATTCCACCCAATCACAAGGAAATTCTTGGCCCGCTCAATATCAGGCCCTATATGAACGTTCTGCCGCCCATAGGCGCGGCCGTTGATCCAAAACAACCCGGTCAATTCCTGAGCCAAAGCGGAATAGTGATATTGGGAACCAAGTGCCTTTAGGAGAGGTCGACCAAATCCCGCCTCCATGTGGCATCCCTGACCGCCGCCACCCATATAGGCAAGCGCGCGGGGGCCATGGGTATCAAGAACTCCCTTTAGTTTCTTTGCAATTTCCGAAATGGCCTGATCCCAGGGGATCTTGACAAATTGATCCCCTTCCCTCTTCAGAGGGTGGGTGAGCCTTTCCTTATGATTTTGGTAGTGGGCGATTTTGGCGCCCTTCCGACAGATGTAACCTTTGGTCCGCGGATGGTTCTTGTCCGCTCGAACCTTGATGATCTCATGTCCTTCGGTTTGCACCTCGAGACCGCAATTGTGATAACAAAGGGCACAAAACGTCTTTTTCCATTCTTCCATAATCTTTCCTCAATCTTTGATTATTTTATGAATTTCATCTTTTACTACAGGGGTATAGATAATGTCCTCTTTTTTCCAAAGGTAGCCACCGATTGGACAAAACCGCGGAGTGCCCTGCCAGAAAAAAAGAATGTCGAAGTAAACTTCATAATTCTGCGGTTCCTTGTTCGATATTCGATATTCTCTGTTTTCATGTCGCTAGAACCACATTAAAAAAAACTCTCTTCGCCTCTGCGTTGAATAAACGATGTTAGAATGCGTCCCCGAATACTATCACCTCGATCCTGACTTTTTCAAGCCGTCGTTCCTCTGCTACATCAATTGACAACCTATAGTCTTTCATCTATTCCTAGGATGCTTATGGGAGGAGATAGCACATGAAAGCGCTAAAGGTTATCCTTATTATATTCGGATTCTTCGTGGTCATAGCCGGGGGCCCTATCTTGAAAACCTACCGGGATGCAGGTGAATTCAAAAAACTCAATCCCCACTATGATGGAAAATGCGTGACCGTCCCGGGTGTCCAGAGCTCCGAGGATATCACTGTCCATCCTAGGACTGGCGTTGCCTTCATATCATCCGATGATCGGAGAGCTTGGTTTGGTGGATCGTCCGGCCGGCAGGGGGCCATTTATGCCTTCAACTTGACCTATCACTATCCAAAACCTGAAAATCTGACTGCGGATCTTGACCTGGAATTCCATCCCCACGGCTTAGGCCTCTATGCAGCCAATGACGGTTCCACATCACTCTTTGTTGTGAATCACAGGATGGTTGGTCATTTTATTGAGATCTTCGATTACAGGGAGGGAAAACTCTTTCATCGAAAATCCATTAGCGGGCCCCCCATGCATAGTCCAAACGATGTACTACCGGTCGGGCCGAACCAATTCTACGTTACTAACGATCATGGCAGCAGGTCCCGAAAGGGGCGCATGCTTGAAGACTATCTTCAACTAAAAAGGAGCTATGTCCTCTTCTATGACGGCCACGATTTTCGCGTGGTCGCAAAAGACCTCGGATATGCCAACGGCATCAATATGAGCCATGACGGCGAAACGATTTATGTTGCGGCTACGGTTCACAAAAAACTATTCGTATATGACCGAGACAAAAGTTCAGAAACACTGACACTCCGTTATGACATCGATCTTGGAACCGGCGTGGACAATATTGAAGTGGATGAAATGGGCGACCTATGGATCGGGGCACATCCAAAGCTCCTGACATTCGTAAAATATGCAAACGATCCACAGCGATTGTCGCCTTCTCAAGTCCTTTGGGTCTCTTTGAACGGAGAAGGCGAACATAAAGTTGAAGAGGTTTTCCTGAGCAATGGAAGGGACCTTTCCGGGTCAAGTGTTGCAGCCGTGTACAGGGGCCTTATGCTGATCGGGTCTGTTTTTGACGATCGGTTTCTGATGTGCAAGCTCCCACAGGAATCGTGAGCTAGGATTGCATTTTTGAGAAGTTTATTCGCCTTCGCCAGAATACCCTGTAGCTTGCTACAGGGATGATCGGCCGTCGCCAAGGGCTAGGGCCCGACTAAAGATGGTGTGGCGAACCGCGCCGTAGCTCAACGAGCGCCCGTCC
>CAYWMP010000252.1:0-5899 GCA_964459445.1 uncultured Desulfobacteraceae bacterium | reverse complement strand
CTTGTAAATCTGAATCCTGCCATGCGTTTTGACGGATACTATATTCTTTCTGACCTGTGGGGTATTGACAACCTATCAAAGCAGAGTTCGGATTTTACAAAATGGTTTTTACGTCGGGTTCTGTTGGGGCTCCATGTCCCCTGTCCCCTAACGGCGCCGAAACGGAAAAAACAGGTCCAGATGGTCATCTATTCGATCTATGCGTGGACATACCGCTTTTTTCTATATCTCAGCATCGCGGTCATTGTTTATTACAAGTTTACCAAAACCCTGGGCATCATTCTGTTAATTTTGGAAATTCAAATACTTATTCTTCGTCCAATCCTGGAGGAATTGAAAACTTTAATTAAGATGAGGAGTCAAATGACTTTTAACATGAAAATGAGTTTGACGTTAACGGTGATATTGCTCACCGTGGGATGGATGGTTTGGCCCCTGCCGAGGACGAGAGAGGCCCCTGCGGTCCTCCTGCCTGCTCGAAGCCAGGTTGTCTATACTCCGAATGGAGGGATGATCAAAGAGACAGCCGCAAAAAGAGGCCAAAGGATCAAAAAGGGAGACGTTTTGGCCCAACTGGAATCCGAATCCCTGGATACTGAAATAGACTATCAGGTCATTTCAGCCAGGCTGCTCCGGCATAACCTGGAAACACTGGCCACGGGCGGCGAAGGTACGGCATTGATCCCGGAGATGGCAAAACAATTGGGTGCAATAGAGGAAGAACTGACCGGGCTGATAAACAAACGAAATCAGTTAATCATAAGGGCGAGAATTCCCGGGACAATGGTGGAATGGAATGAATTACTTCGCTCAGGTATCTATGTGCAAGAACATCAACCCCTGGGAATGATTGCTTCAACAGATAGCGTTCGAATAGATGCTTTTTTCTCCGAGAAGGAAGTAAAATATTTGGTGATTGGTCAAGACGTCATGTTTTATCCTTCCGATCATTCTACACCCATAGCCGGTATCGTTGAACGGATAGACCCGATTCGCGAAGAGTTTGTGCAATACCTTGATATCGGTGCCGCTGCTGCCGAAGAACTGCCCACTGCCTCGAATTCCTCAACCGATCAACTAACAATCCTTGAAAGCTATTACAGGGTAAGCGTTATGGTACACAGAAGAGATTTTGCATATGCCGGACTCGGGAAAAGCGGCCATGTGCGCTACCGCACCAAAGCACGCTCTCTAGCCTGGGAGTATTTACAGTATTGCTATTCAGTACTGATTCATGAAATGAGTTTCTAATTCATGATTAATTGACTATTCTCAGTTTATCCGCCTTCGCAGAAGACCACGGGCTTGCCCGGGGATGAATGCGCAAAAATCTTTATGCTACGGCGCGATGTCACCTCAAAATTGAGGCGGATAACCGCGTCGTAGCCGAAGGCGAAGACGGGTAACCTAAGGGGACCACGGGCTTACCCGTGGGGCTCCATCTGATGACAAAAGCTTTCCCGATGTCGATCTGGAAGTTGGGCTCTGCCCATTCTCCGCTCACTGTGCCCTCAATTTTTTCGCTGCCGGATAGAGGTCTTTTAAAGCGAAAGAGCGCTCTACTTCAATGACTCCACCGTTAGGATCGGGAAGGATTTTTCTCTCATTGTCCGGGCTATCCGGCTGGTCAGCTTCCAAGCCTTGACAGTCTGATCCGGAGTGAGGAGTCCCGCATCACAGCAGGGTGTAATAAAAGACTGTTCAAGAAGGAGGTTTTTGTCCACTCCTGCCTTCACGAGCACTTCGATAGCTTTCTCCAATTTGTTCAAAAGGCTGTCGAAGTCCTCACCCGCCAGCACATCACCGTTTACCGGCACAATTCCCCAGGCGAGTGCACCGCCTCGATCTAGAAACCGGCCCACATCATCGGGATATAAAGAAATTTTGTCAGCGAATCGAAAGGCATCGAAGTTTATCACATCCACCGGGCTTTTCATCAGAACTGCCCAATCCGTGTTCGAGCAGCAGTGCACTTCTCCAAAGGAATCGATGCTTCTAAAGATCTCCTCTAAAGAGTCCATGACTTCTGCACTCGAGACACTCCCAAAGGGTGAATCCATCACACCCAATGAGGGCTCGCCAAAACTGAAAAGGATTGGCGTACCGGGAAATACGGCCCCGACTGTCTTTTCCTGCCATTTGGCCTTCATGATGAGCGTTCTGATCAGGACATCTCTCATGGTTGGGTCGTACCATGCAGGAACGCCCGTTACGTGGTCTGCCATGGATAATCCCCAGGTGAACGGACCCGGGAGGCCGATATGGATCAGGCTCGGGGGATGCGAGGATTCATGGGTTTTCAAGAAAAAATAGAATCCGGGGGCGTACTTCGGATCGATGGCAAAGTAATCCAGATCTTCCTCCAGCACCCGTTCATAGAACGCCGAAAGCTCCCGGTCGCGTGAAAGATCATAGGTGATCCGCCGTTTTTTTCGATCAATAATAAGGCAGGGCATGCCGCCAATATATCTGCGCATCGAGAGGCTTAGCTTAGGGATACAGGGGGCTTCCGGAAAGAACTCTCGTACAATGCTGCAAGCCTTATCCGGATCTCGAAAAGGCACGGTGCTCAAGACCGTAGGCATGCAACAGGGCTTTAATTTTGAAGGCGAATGATATGGCATAGGCGGGCAAATCAGGATTAGCAATTCCCCAATTTCCGTTATCAGGCTTAAGGATTGATTGAATGATAGTCACTGACAAAACGGCTTGTAAGCGCCTTTATACGGCCATTGACAACATCCACACTGGGCGTATTCCCGGTTTCCCTTAATTCCCATGTGGGTGCAAATGTCTTGATTACGGGTTTCCGTGATAGCCAGACATTTTGGCGGACTTGTACAACGATATTATAGATGATTAGATTTATGCCTTCGACCCTTTTGGCGGTTGCGCTCACGTCCAAAATGGCCATGGGATAGCGGGGTGATCCCTTTAGTCTGCTGAATTCGCTCTCAGAAAGTGTCTTGATTTCCGCATCATTGAGCAGATTTTCTATGGTGCTTTGCAGTTTTTCAGCATCGAGCACACCAGGCGTAGCCGCAACACGTACATAAACGCTTTTGAGACCGTCAAGAGTTGAAATGTGATTGGTCTGTGCAAAGACAAATGAAAAAGGATTGGTTAGAATAATTCCCGCAACCAGAAAAACGACCAATATTGCTCTCTTGTTCATGCCGGGTCTCCTTAACCTGGGTTCAGAGGTTCAAAGGTTCAGGGGTTCAAAAAATCAGGGTTTAAACGAGGAACCTTGTTTCACGGCTTCCGGGATTATTCGAACGGCAAATTCTATCAATTTCTCCTCAAGGTCAAAGGTCTTACATTCCTTCGACATTCATTATTCTTTGTTCGATATTCGAAATTCTAATTGCACAAATATATTGCTTACATTAGCGCTTATGCACCTTTCTCCACAGGGTCCCGTCTTTCCCATCAAAGACTTCTATACCCAAGCCCTTCAACTCTTCGCGAATGCGATCCGCCGCATCCCAGTCTTTCTTCGCCCTAGCTTTGTCCCGATTTTTTATTAAGGCCTCAACCTTGTCGTCCCTATCCGGCGATCGCAAGTCCATGACTCCTAAAACAGAATCGATGGCCTTTAGGGCCTGTTCGATCTTCTGCTTATCCTCCTGGGCCATCCCCTTCCGGTCTATTTCACGGTTAGTGTCCCGTACGAAATTGAACAGGGCGGCGAGTGCAGGCGCCATGTTGAAGTCATCGTCCATTGAAGCTTCGAAGGCGTGTCTTAGGTCGTAGATCCATTGGTCAATATTTTGCTCAACCGGCCCGGATGGGCAATAGCGCATCTTTTCAATGAATGTGTTAAGCCGGGATACGGTCTTTTTCGCGCTGTCTAGTTTCTCCCAGGAGAATGAAAGAGGCTTTCTGTAATGATGGCTGATGAGCCAATATCGGAGTTCCCTTCCCGAGTATCCCTTTTCAATCACATCTCTGACGGTATAGGGCACATTTTCTGAATCATTGGAAGGCTTCCTTCCGTCGACCATAACCATCTCGTTATGGAGCCAGTAGTTTGCAAAGGGTTTGCCGGTTGCGGCCTGGCTAATGGCGATGGCATTCTCATGATGCGGAAAAACCAGGTCCACGCCGCTTGTGTGTATGTCATGGGTGTCACCTACAATTTTAAGGGCCATGGTCGGGCACTCCAGGTGCCAGCTCGGCCTGACGTTTCCCCAGGGTGTCGTATAAAAGATCCCCTTCTTTAGTTCATTCAGGGTCGATCTCTTGAGAAGGGTAAAATCCCGAGGATTGTCCTTTTCATATTGATCCAGGTCCACCGTTTTCCCCAGCTTCATCTTCTCCAGATCGATCCTTGAGAGCACCCCATAATCCTTGTATCGGGATATATCGAAATAAATGGATCGCAGTTTTTCGTAGGCATACCCCTTGCTCAGGAGCTTTTGAGTCAGTTGAATCATGTCGTCGACATATTGACTCGGCCTGGGAAATTCGGAAGGTTTCAATATGTTAAGGGTGTCAAGGTCCTTAAGAAACTCCTGGAAAAAGTCCTCTGTGAATTCTTTTAGGGATTTTCCGGATTTGTCTGCGCCTTCGATGGTCCGGTCGTCAAGATCGGTGACATTCATGTATTGGGTCACGTTAAATCCCTTGAACTCCAGGTAGCGCCTGATCAAATCTGCAAAGACGAAACGCCGCACTTGTCCCATGTGTATGAGCTGGCAGAGGGTCGGTCCACAGGTATAGGTGGTGACGTTGTCTTCGTGTATCGGCACAAATTCATCCTTTTTTCGAGTGAGGGTGTTGTATAGAAAAAGCCCCGATTTTTTTCTATCCACAAAGAGGGATGTGCTCAAATACCGTTCTCCCCCATCGGGCAGGACGACCACGATTCGGCCCTGTTCCATCTCCTCGGCTATTCGAAGAGCAACAGCCATCCCCGCTCCCGAACTCATGCCCACGAAAATGCCCTCTTTCCTCGCAAGAAGCCTGGCCGTGTAATAGGCTTCGCTGTCGTCTATATTGATTATTCTGTCTGCCCGGGACCTATCGAATATGCCAGGGCGGTAGGACTCTTTCATGTTTTTGAGGCCCTGGATTTTATGTCCAAGGTAGGGCTCTACCCCGATGATTTCTACCTCGGGCTTGAATTCCCTCAGGCGTCTGGAGACTCCCATAAGCGTGCCGGTTGTTCCCATTGTGCAGACGATCTTATCCAGATCGCCTTCCGTTTGCTCCCAAATCTCAAGGGCCGTATTATCGTAATGAGCCTTCCAGTTGGCCTCATTGTTAAATTGATCAGCGAGCCAATAGGTAACCGGGTCTTCCCTTATCAGGTTGTATACGTATTCGATGGCGCCGTCGGTACCCTGATGAGCGGGCGTAAACCTCAACTCAGCGCCCATGGCGCGGAGGATGTTCTTGCGTTCCTCACTAACAGCTTCCGACATCACCAGGAGAAGGCGATATCCCTTGACAGAAGCCACCAATGACAGCCCAATCCCTGTATTTCCACTTGTGGCCTCGAGTATGATTTTATCCTTGGTGAGTTCCCCCGAACGCTCACCCTGTTCGATCATGTAAAGGGCGGGCCGGTCTTTTACCGATCCGCCTGGATTGAAACATTCCAGTTTTGCCAGGATTTCAACATTGCTGTTGGGATTGATATTTTTGATAGGCACCAGAGGCGTCCGGCCGATCTGGTCGAGTATGTTACCGCGTTTTTTCCCCATTCATGGTTTCTCCGGGATTTACAAAGGGCTCGATGCCTTGCGACCCACAGCATCAAGAATTAATCAATCTATGATAATGCACCCGGTTATGCAATGTCAAAAGTCCGTCCCCGATCCACACTAATAAGGTAATACTAGCCAAAAATATTTGAAATTTGTTTCAACTTTGAATCAACGTTGATCATTAT
>CAYWMP010000251.1:0-6181 GCA_964459445.1 uncultured Desulfobacteraceae bacterium | reverse complement strand
AAGGCACGAAGGCACAAAGAAAGAATATGAATTATTTAACTCTAAAATCAGATTCAATTGTTACGCCCCGAGATCAAGGCCTAAGGGAGGAGGTTCTCCGAGCACTTTAGGCATATTCTTGGTGGCTTGGTGACTTTGTGGCTGAAATATTGTTAATTTTCGACTCAGGCGGAAACCTGCTCCACTAGAGCCACCATTTCAATTTCAACCATCGCGCCCAGGGGAAGCGCGGCCACTTGAAAAGCGCTCCGTGCGGGCGGTTCAACAGCAAAATACTCAGTATACACTTCATTCATTTGCGAAAAATTATTGATATCGCTGAGGAACACCGTAGATTTGACGACTTTGGAAAAATCAGTGCCCGCCGCCTCCAGTACTGCCCTCAGGTTTTCCATGACCTGACGGGTTTGCTCCGCAATGCCCCCCTCGACCAGCTTCCCGGTGCTTGGGTCCAGAGCAATCTGTCCGGCGGTGAATACCAGGTTTTCTGTCTGAATGGCCTGACTGTAGGGTCCAACAGCACCCGGCGCCTTTGCAGAGTGGATTACTTTCCTCATGGTTTATCTCCTTTCTGTGCCTGTTATGGGTACAAAAGAATACAAAATGCACAAATATGTTGGGATTTGATAGTCGCGATTGTGAGACCTATGCAAAAAGCTCCCTTTTGCCCAATCTCTGTTTCAGACTCTGATTTTGATCCTCTAAATACTTCGAGTATTCCTGTGGTCAAAATCCTCGTCGACCTTGACCAAAATTGAGCATTTTGCAAAGGTCACACTGCGGCCGGAAAATAAGTTGCAAAGACGTGTTTCTTGTTTAGAATTATCAGCCGCCCAGATAGGTTTTTTTGACTTCCGGATTATCGAGGAGGTCGGTAGCTGTCCCCTGAAGCACAAGGTTGCCGCTTTCCAACACATATCCTCGTCCAGCGAATTGCAGCGCCATTCTGGCATTTTGCTCGACAAGGAGTATGGTGGTTCCTTCCTGATTTATCTCTTTCAGGGATTCGAATACGTTCAACATCAGCAGAGGCGCCAATCCCATTGAAGGCTCATCCAGGAGCATCACCTTTCTGCCGCTCATGAACGCTCTTCCTACAGCCAGCATCTGCTGTTCACCGCCGCTCAGGGTCCCTGCCTTCTGGGTTTGCCTCTCTTCCAGACGCGTGAATATGGAGAAGACGCGTCGAATATCCCGCTCTATGCCCTCCGAATCTTTCCTTGCAAAACAGGCCAGCTTGAGGTTCTCCATGACGGTGAGATTCTCGAAAAGACGCCTTCCTTCGGGAACATGTGAGATCCCTAGTTTGCTGACAACCTTGTCTGCGGGGTATTGCAGCAGATCTTCACCCTGAAAGTTCATTTTGGTTCCCTCCTCCACAGGAACCAGACGGGAAATAGCGCGCAGCGTCGTGCTCTTTCCGGCACCGTTAGCGCCTATGATGCTTACGATCTCCCCTTCATCGATCTCAAAGCTTATCCCGTGGAGGGCTTTGATTTTTTCGTAGGAAACCCGCATGTTTTCCACTGACAACTGCATTAGGCAATCCTCTCTTCGCCTAAGTAGGCCTCAATAACCTTGGGATTGTTCTGGATCTCTTCGGGTGTTCCCTCTGCTATGACCTGCCCGAAGACCAGAGTCTGAACGGTTTGACAAAGCTCCATGACCACCCTCAATCGATGTTCTATCAAGAAAATGGCCAACCCGACCTCTTCATGAATCTTGCGGATGATCTCAACCATCTGAATAAGCTCATCTGGATTCATGCCGGCGGTGGGTTCATCCAGGAAAAGCACCTTGGGTTCAGTGGCTAGAGCCCTCGCCATCTCCACCCTTCTTTGTGCGCCGTAGGGAAGGTTCAGTACGTTCTGATCCGCCAGATCACTCACACCGACGAGATCGAGAAGCCTGTAAGCCAGCTCTTCAATTTCCGCCTCTTCTTGGTGACGTTTCCTCGTCCCAAAGAAGGCACCGATTAATCCATAACTGACCCTCGAGTAACGGGCCATTCTCACGTGGTCCAGAACACTCATGTGTCGCCACAGTCGCATATTCTGGAATGTTCTGCCGAGCCCCATGGATGCTATTTTATAGGGCTGGAGGCCATTAATCTTCTGATCTTCTAATAGGATCTTTCCCTCGGTAGGGTCATAAATGCCGGTAATAAGGTTGAAGATGGTGGTCTTACCCGCGCCATTGGGCCCGATCAAACCCCTGATCTGACCCTGTTCGATTTCCAGGTTGTAGTTCTGGACGGCGCGTAATCCACCAAAATCGTGTGTCATGTTTTCAACCCTTAGCAATGCCATTTCGTCCCTCTGATCACGGTTTTTGTTTTGGGCTCAAGATTTGCCTTACGTTGAATTCCTTGAAGGCAATCAAGCCTGTTGGTCGGTAGATCATCACCAATACGAGCAAAAGGGGAATGATGATCCACTTGAAAATCTCTAATGGCCGAAGGGCCTCGCCAAGGACACTGATGCTTACCGCGCCGACAATAGCCCCATAGAGCGAATTCAGACCCCCAAAATAGACCATGGCCAAAACCTCAGCAAGTTTTTGAACGCCAAAGGTCCCCGGATTGACGTACCTGAGGACATGGGCGAAGAGCCCTCCGGCCACCCCGGCCCAAAAAGCCGCAAACAGAAAGCCGGTTATCTTTGTTCGCCTCGTATTGACGGTCATGGCGTTCGCCGCCATTTCATCATCCCGCACCGTGTTAAGAGCTTTTCCCAGGATAGAGCGCACGAAGTTATTGATCGTCCAAAGACAGAGCACGGCCCAACAAAAGACGACCGGCAGAGATGCCCAATCGGGCTGTCGGCTCAAACCGCGGGGTCCTCCCACCACCTCAAGGTTCTCTATCAGGCTCTTTACGATGAACATAAAGGCCAGGGAGATAATGGCAAGGTAATCCCCCCGGGTGCGGAAGGATGGAATGGCGACAAGTAATGCGCCCGCGGCCGCAACGAGTCCTCCCAAAATCAGTCCGATGGGGAACATCCATGGCCCTATTGAAGCGGGAAGGACAGGGGCGCCAAAGAGTTTGTCCTTTACGAAAAGGCCCACTGTGAATGCGGATGCCGCGTAGGCACCCAGGGCCATAAAACCGGGATGGGAGCATGAAAACTCCCCCATATAGCCGTTAATCACATTCAGACTGAGGGTAACCATGACGGCGATCAACGCGAGCTTGAGCGTGAGGATGCGATAGTCGCTGATGTCGGACCACAAATGCAGAATGAGATAAAGAAGGCCCAGATGAAGAATTGTCGACAGGGGCATGGAAAAATCAATCAGGCTGCCTGCTATTTTGTTGCCAATCCGCCTGGTTAGCCGGATGACGACAGTTATGGGTATGGCATATACCGCAAGGAAAAATGCGAGGCTGCTTGGAATGAGCATGGGCTTCTTGAGAAAGATGAGAAAGCCGAAAAGCGCAGGTATCTTGGGCAGTCCAAGGGCCTCGGACAGGGGATCCCCGACGAAACGTTCAATGATTACCGCCACCAGGGCCCCTGCCAGCCAACTGACCAGGGGCGCATCGGCGAAAAAATCAAAAAGCTTCCCCCATAGGGACCTCTTGGATGCCTGTGCGTTATCGCTGTTTGCTGCCATGTGATTTCCTTAAGCTCCAACCCCAATTGAGCGAAAAAAATGCACAATCGGGAGTTATTCGTTATCAGTTAATCGTTATCCGTGCGGATGCCATTTTGATTATCATTATCCCAGAACCAGTAACCTATAACTAATAACAGATAACACCTAATCGAGCTTTTGCTCGATTAGGATTCTAATTACAGTCTGAGCCTCGCACTATAGGGTTCGCCGAAAAAGCCATGGGGTCTGAACACCAAAATAAGCAAGACAATTGAATAGGCGATGAGATCCCGTAATGTTGATGGAAAAATCATTGCTACAAAGATTTCAATAAATCCAAGCATGAAGCCCGCCAAAACAGCGCCCATTACCGATCCTCTTCCCCCGAGAATCGCAGCCACAAAAGCCTTCCAACCGAAAAGGATGCCCATATAGGGATCCAGGACGGGATAAGCCACTCCGAATAGGATTCCGGCCGCTGCCGCA
Source organism: uncultured Desulfobacteraceae bacterium (assembly GCA_964459445.1). Taxonomy (GTDB): domain Bacteria; phylum Desulfobacterota; class DSM-4660; order Desulfatiglandales; family HGW-15; genus CAYWMP01. The sequence goes on along the minus strand of CAYWMP010000251.1, from coordinate 2,095 downwards.
AGCGCGGAACCTATTGCAAAGGTCATGGCCGCGATCTTATTTATTGATACACCCATCAAAGGTACTACCACATAATCAAAGGCCATGGCCCGCATGGCCATGCCCCACTTGGTCTTGCGAACAAAAAGGTGAAGGGCAAAGGCAAGAGAAAAGGACACAAGGACGATAATGATCTTCTGGTTTGTCACGTAAACGCCACCGATTTCGTAAGTGGCCGTCTGGATCAATGAAGGGAAGCTGATTCTCCGGGCGCCGAGCAGGGCCAGATTTCCCGTCTCGAGGATGATACCGATCATCAACCCTGTGATCGCTGCAGAGGCACGAGGTGCGTTACGCAGGGGCCGATAGCCGATTCTCTCCACCAGCATGCCCACAAAGGACGTCAGAAACATAGAGATCAAAATGGTCAGGACGAGTATCAACCAGTTTGGGAGGGCAATAAAGCCCATGGATGTGATGGCTATCATCCCTGTTGCGACGCCGAACCCGATATAAGCGCCTACCATAAAGATGTCGCCATGGGCAAAGTTGAAGAGCATCAAGATGCTGTACACCATGGAGTATCCCAGGGCAATGAGGGCATAAAAACTGCCCCATTGAAGGGCATTAACCAGGTTCTGGAAGAATACCATTGGGCCGGCTCCTTGTATTATCAAGAAGAGCGGGCTCAGGGTTCACAATTTCACCCTGGCCCGCCTTCTCCTTCGGCAAGTTCTAGCTTCTTCGGATGACCATGTCCGGTCGGACTATAGGTTTTCCGAGGGATGATGATCAATAATTACGGACAAGCAGATTTGTAGAATTCAAATTCACCCTTTTCGCTTATGCGGACAATGACCGCACATTTGAGCGGGTCGCCGTCTTCCGTGAAGGTCATCTGTCCTGTGATGCCGTCAAATTTTTTGATTTTGGCGAGTGCATCCCGGACAGCCTGACGATCTTTTTTAATTTTACCGCTCAGACCGCCGGTACCCTTGATGGCCTCTTCAACAATACGGAGAGCATCCCAGGTCAGGGCGCCGACATCATCAGGAACGTAACCGTGCTCTTTATTGTAGCGATCGATAAAGGCCTTTGTGGCGCCCTTGGCTCCGGCTGCTGCATAGTGCGTGCTGAAGAAAAGACCGAAGCAGTCTTTACCGCAGAGTTCCACTGTCTCGGCTGATCCCCAACTATCGCTTCCCACTATGGGGCTTTTCCATCCCAATTGGTGGGCCTGCTGTACGATCAAGGCCACCTCATTGTAATATTGGGGTGTGAAAAGGACTTCGGCTCCGGAATTCTTGATCTTGGTAAGCTGGGAGCTGAAATCCGTATCCTTGGTGGTGAAGCTTTCAAAAGCGACGACTGAGCCTGCGCCGTTGATTTTTTCCCAGGCCATTTTAAAGAATTCTGCGAGTCCTTTAGGATAGTCGCTGGCCACGTCATAGAGCACGGCCGCCTTTTTATAGCCAAACTCCTCTTTGATAAAATTAGCCAAGACCGGTCCTTGGAAAGGATCCAAAAAACAGCCGCGAAACACAAAGGGGCGCTCTTTGGTGGTGTCCGGATTGGTTGACCAGGGGCTAATCATCGGTGTCGAATAGTTATTGGCTATCTCTCCGGCAGGTATGGCCTGTTTGGAGGACTGAGGTCCCACAATGGCCAGCACTTCGTCCTCGGTGATCATTTTTGTGTTGACCTTAACCGCCGATTCCGCCTTGGACTCATTATCCTCTATAACCAACTCCACATCGTATTTCTTGCCTCCAACCTCAAGACCCCCTTTGGCCTTGATATCAGCCAGCCACATCCGGGCTGCGTATTTGGTCCCTTCGCCAACCTTGGGGATGTCACCGGTTATCGGGGCATTAATGCCGATCTTGATCGTCTTGGCCACAGCGGCCGGGCTAAAAGAAAAAATCAAACCAACAACAAGCAATGGAACAAGAAAAAACAAACCTCTTCGCATGGCTACCTCCTCCTCTATGTGTTTGAAGTTAATAAAAAAAAGGAAATGACACTGGGGATCAATATCAATAGGCACTGCTTGTATAACATACATCTCATGGATTTTCAACGATTAATTGGGTGCCTTCCAAGCACCCTTTTATCC
>CAYWMP010000250.1:3850-6207 GCA_964459445.1 uncultured Desulfobacteraceae bacterium | reverse complement strand
AGGAATGAGTCGTACAAAATGAGTACGTCGCAATGACGAGGGATGAGCGCAACGCCGCAGATGAGTATTTTCCGGCAGCCTCTAAAGGAGGAGTTAGGATGGCCAAGATAGGCATATTAGGGTGTGAGAGTACCACCAGGGATATGAACTGTGTGATGATCGGGTGTTTTGGGAACATGCGGGGGAGGCAGGGCAAGTTTCAAGACTATGCCGAAGACGATCCCCTTGAGCTCACAGGAATCATCCACTGCGGCGGATGCCCAACGGCCCTTGGAACGGAGCGCATATGGCAGAAAGTTCAGGCCTTGGTGGACTATGGGATCGATTCCCTTCACCTCACGTCCTGTTTGACGCACTTTTGCCCCTTTAAGGATGAATTCGTGGAAACCATTCAAAGGGAATATCCGGATCTCAAACTGGTGGAAGGGACCCATCCTTTTCATGACATTGAAGCCACCAAGGAGGGTATTAAGGAATTGGTTGTTCAGCGTGCGGTCACGCCCCAACGGATGAACGATTTGATTTTCAAGAAAATAAAGTTACCGCCAGATGAGGAGGAAGGAGAGTAGGCTCGAGACTTTAATCTGAATTGGGATTTCAAACTTATTTCTGTTCGGGTCTGCAGAGCGAAAACTCCAAATCACACTGAAGACACCGACAGGCTTCCTTTGCAGCGTCTGCGTCTTCGAAACTCAGATCGACTTCTTTGAAGCCGTCCTGCCTTTCTGAGAGGGGGAGTGTGGGTGTCTCAACCCTTATGATATCCGCAAATCCCTTCTCTCTCTTGCCGTCATACCCCTCGACGTCCGGCTTTTGCGTTAAAGACATTTCAATATTCCCATCGCCACCGAGATATTTATCAATAGCCCTTGCCGCCCTTTTTCCGGCAGCAATGGCCTCGATGATGATGCCGGGCCCTGATGTCACATCACCTCCCGCAAAGACCCCGGAAATGTCGGTTTCCTGATTTTCGGGATCTATCGTAATGAGGTCCTTGTCGATTTTGCATGCGCCGTCGCCGGATAGGCAGGAAAGATCCGTTGTCTGGCCGATGGCCAGGATGATCTGATCCGTTTCAACGGTCTGGGTCGTATCGTCAAAGGTGGGACTAAATCTGCCCTGATCGTCAAAAACCGAGGTGCAGCCTACGAGTTCGATTCCTGTCACTTTCCCGTTGTTTCCGATGATTCTCTTAGGACCCCAGGAGGGCATGACGTTGACCCCTTCCTCAAGGGCCATTTCAATCTCCCAAGGATTGGCGGGCATCTCCTCACGGTTTTCCAAACAGGCGAGGGCAACCTCCTTTGCTCCGACCCTAAGAGCCGTTAGGGCAACATCAACGGCAACATTACCTCCCCCGACGACCAATACCCTATCCTTTAGCAGGATATCCTTTCCTTCGCTGACGCCGGACAGGAAATCGACACCCCATAGGACGTCCTCTAGGTCAACGCCTTCGATATTCAACTTCCTACTCTCGGAAAGGCCGAGGGCAAGGAATATGGCGTCAACGCCCTGATCCTTGAGTTGATCCAGCTCAAAATCCCTTCCCAGTTTTGTTTCTGACTTGAGCTCAATGCCTGTTCTCAACACTTGATCAATCTCTTTATCTACAACATCCTGGGGCAGGCGGTAATCGGGGATGCCATAGCGCATCATGCCGCCCGGTTTTGAATTCCCTTCAAACACCGTGACTTGATGCCCCTTTTTTCTGAGGTAAAATGCGGCAGTCAACCCGGCAGGTCCGGAGCCGATCACGGCGATCTTATGGCCTGTATCTCCTCCGGCCTTGAGTAAAGCCTCTGAGGGGGCTCCTGCCCTGTCCGCCGCATATCTTTTCAAGGCACAGATGGAAATGGATTCGTTGACCTCGTCCCGCCTGCATTGATCTTCGCAGGGATGGGTGCACACCCTTCCTAGAATGCCGGGAAAGGGCACGCTCTCGAGAATCAATTCATAGGCCTCCTGTGGTTTTCCCTGGGCGATATATCTCACGTATCCAGGGACATCAATGCCGCCCGGGCATGCCTTGGCGCAGGGCGCCGGGGGTTGCGGAATGAATTCCTCCGGGGCCATGGTTCGCAGCGGTCTTATGATGTTAAGAACGGCAATGCCGTTAGGGCACACGGTTTCACACCGGCCGCAGGTGGTGCATTGCCAGGGCCAGGGTGTATTGGCAATGTCCTCTACGAGTTCTAGTTCGATGTGCCTGATAATCCGTCTTACATTGAAATTTTCTTTGCCCGTGATGGGACATGCGGAGCTACAGCATCCGCACTGCTCGCAGGTTCTGAACATCTCCACATCACTGAATCTTTCAGCTAAGGCCGTTACACCGTCCATAATTCCTAAACCCC
>CAYWMP010000250.1:0-3750 GCA_964459445.1 uncultured Desulfobacteraceae bacterium | reverse complement strand
CCTTCAGTTAGATCGAGTGAACCGATCATATCTCTCATGACATTGGCGAACTTCGGGCCATCCGCCGCGGAACACCAGGTATTCCAAAGCCGCTCCGGATCATAACCCTTTTTGGCCAGCCTTTTCTTCGTCCGTTTCAATCGTTTTTCTGCCGCATAATTCCCGGTGATGTAGTGGCAGGTCGGAAATTCGCATCCGGCAACCAGTACGCCGGCAGCCCCTAACTCAAAGGCGTGTTCAATCATCTTGATGGCTACCCGGGCAGAGCACATAACCCTGATCAGTCGCGCGTTTGTGGGATACTGGAGTCTGCTCACGCCGGCCATGTCCACACCGCCCAGGGCGCACCAGTGACAAACGAAGCCGATGATTTTCTTTTCCGGGTTCTCCTCGAGTGCCGCTTCAACCTGCGCTATGACCTGATCATCTGAATAATGAACGATGGAGATGCATTCTTTGGGACAATCGGCGGCGCATAATCCGCAGCCTTTGCACAGGGCTTTTATGACCGAGGGTTCCTTTTCCTCGTTGAGCTTGATGGCGGTATAGGGGCAGCGCTTATAACAGAGATGGCATTGGTCGCAGTTTGTCAGGTCGATATCAGCCACAATACCTTCCGCCTCGATAAATCCCTTGTTCATAGGTATCGAGACCCTCATGGCCGCGCCAAGACCTTCTTCACAGCTTTCCTTAAAGCTCTTGGGTGACTTTGCGCACCCGCAAAGGGAAAGGCCGTCGGAGGCAAAATCGATGGGGCCCAGCTTCACATGGGCTTCTTGAAAAAAGCCGTCAAGATTGGACGACACCTTTAGGAGCCCTTTCACATGGTCCACGGTTTCACTGCCCTGAAAGGCTGTGGTCAAGACGAGAAGGTCGGTGGGCAGACTGAATTCACCACCCAACAGAATATCGTGTACTTTAACCATCAGACTTCCTTCGACCTCGGACACCTCAGGATATTGTTCATCGGGAAATCTAATGAACTTGACGCCCGCGGCCTTGGCAGCATCGAGTTGAAAATGCTCTTCCCTGACCATGCTGAGATCCCGGTACAGGATATGGACGCGAATATCATTATTCATCTTTTTGAGTGCCAAGGCGTTTTTTACGGCAATGGGGCACCCGATATTACAGCACCCTCGAGTATCGTTTTTCGAATTAACGCAATTGATCATGACGACATTCGTGACGTCTTTGCTGTCGTTCTCCTTGATCCTCTTCTCAAGTTGAAGCTGGGTGATCACACGAAGATCATCTCCATAGAGGAATTGACCTTCCGGTTCCATCTCCTTCATACCGGTCGCTACGATGATGGTGGATATCTCCAGAGACTCGGTTGATCCGCCGCCATTTCCCTTGAGTGTGACTTTGTAATTCCCGATGTACCCTGTGATCTCTTCGATTTGGCTACTGGTGAATACCTTGATATTGGAATTTGCAGCAACGAGGTCTGCTTTGGCCTTGACAATATCAGCTGCGTTCATCTCGCCGTGTTCACAGGAAACGGTAGACACTTGATTCAGGATTCCACCAATCTCGGGCTCCTTTTCCACAAGGAAGGCGTTGAAACCCTGATCGGCAACGGCCAAGGCCGCATTCATGCCGGCCATGCCCCCTCCGATGATAAGGCAGTCGGTCCCGACGGGTAGCTTGATCTCCTCGCCCTCTTCCAAAAGCGTGGCCTTGGCAACCCCCATCTTGACAAGATCCTTGGCCTTTTCGGTGGCGATCTCCGGTTCATCCATATGGACCCAGGAGACCTGCTCCCTTATGCTTACAAACTCAAGCAAATAGGGATTCAGTCCGGCTTCTTTTACGGTGTTTTTGAAGAGGGGTTCATGGGTTCTAGGTGTGCAGGATGCTACAACAACCCTATTTAAGTTGTGCTCGTTAATAAAATCCTTCATGCGTGCAAGATAATCCACCGAACATGACCATCTGCCCTCGTCGGCGAACGCGACATTTTCGAGACCTTTGGCGTATTCCACGACTTCGGGTACATCTACGACGCCCGCAATATTCGAGCCGCAGTCACAGACAAATACGCCAACCCTGATGTCATCATTAGTCATTGAAATCCCCTGGTTATAGACATGTAAAATTAATGCATTTTATTAACCGCAGACTGACGCAGACATTTAGTCCGGCCGACCTGGCCGAACTAAAATTATTTTCCCCGTGGGAAGATTTTTCGCGAAGCGATCATGTTTGTCGAGTGAGTTCCGACATAGGAGGAACTCACGGGCGGTTCAATTAACAAAAAAGGCTTCTTTAAATAGTATTCCATGGAAAGCAGTGAAGTCGCACAATCTTCACTATTCACTATTCAATTTTCATTTGTTCAGAATGGCCTTCATGCTGGCCGCGGCTGCCTGGACAACGGATTCTGCAATATCGATAGGGCCGGTGGCGCCGCCGCAAAGATAGATTCCCTCAACATTGGTTTCCAGCGGGCTCAGTATGGGGTCTTTTTCCTTGAAGAATCCGAGCCTGTCCAGGTCAATTTTCAATGCCTTTGAAAGCCTCTTGTTCCTCTTATTGGGCACCAGTCCTGTTGAAAGAACAAGGAGCTCAACCTCATCTCTTCTCAACTCCCCGGACTCCATATCCTCATAGCGAATGGTCAAATTCTTGGTTTCGGGATCTTCAAACACGTCATGAGGTCGCGCCCTGACATATCTGACGCCCTTTTCATTGGCTTTTTTGTAAAAATCCCAGAATCCCTTGCCATAGGCCTTCAGGTCGTTGTAATAGATGATGGCTTCAACGGAGGCATCGTGTTCTTTGGTGATGATGGTTTGTTTTGCGGCGATCATACAACAAACCTTGGAACAGTAAGGCACACCGTTGGTCAAACCCCGGCCCGCGCATTGATACCAGGCTATCTTTTTGGCGTGTTTTTGATCCGAAGGTCGGATAATCTCTCCTGCTGTGGGGCCTCCGGCATTCATCAATCTTTCAAACTCCATATTCGTGATGACATTGTCATAGTGCTCATAGCCATGGAGTCCTTCAGGAGGTTTTGCATCCGAAAGACCCGCCGCAACGACGATGCTTTTCACATTGAGATTGATGTTTTTGTTTGATTGCCAAAGGGTCACCGCATCCTTGCCCTCCTTTTGACAGGCCTTGACACAAAGCGCGATAGGGCATTCACGGCACTGGCTGCAATCCACAACACATCCGCCCACACAGGCGCCGTCATCCCTTTTTTTCCCATGCCGGCACTCGGGATCGAGGACAACGACATTGGGCACTGCCTGGGGAAAGGGCATATAGATGAGTTTACGCTCTCCGCCCACTTTGCCGTCCATCTCGTCAGGGAGGCTGACTGGACAGGCCTCCACGCAGGCGCCGCATCCGGTGCACTTCTCTTCATCAACAAAACGGGCCTTCTGGACCAGCCTTACTTTAAACCCATCATTGCTCTTTTTTACTTTTCGCAATTCAGTATTGGTCAGGATCTCAATATTGGGGTGATTGTCCACCTCATACATCTGGGGTGCCTCGATGCAAATGGAGCAATCGTTTGTCGGGAAGGTCTTGTCCAGTCTTGCCATGATGCCGCCAATGCTGGCCGTATCATCAACAAGGTAGACTTTTGTTCCGTAACTGGCAGCGTTCAGGGCACAGTTGATGCCGGCAACACCCGCACCTACAATGAGAATTTCGTCATTCATAAAAGCCTCTGTTTGAAGATAGGGTTTATGGTTCGCAGGTTGTGGCCAGTTGTCCGTTGATGTTGGTAAA
>CAYWMP010000249.1:0-6279 GCA_964459445.1 uncultured Desulfobacteraceae bacterium | reverse complement strand
TAACCCTAAAGGGCTCACTCTCCTCCCCAACATCTATCCCTCGGAAAGGTACCGGATACATCTGCCAAGCTTGCGAAATTTTAGCGGATGTGCCATGCTGACCTAATGCACGTTATGTTGTGAGAACGTTTGGCCTGACTTCACAACCCGGATTACATACTTGGATAAGGCGTACCACATATTTTTGACATTATAATTCAGATAGTCTATGCATCTTCCTGATTGTTGGGCTAATTGCTCAAATGGCCAAATTTCCCCGTAATACAAAATAGCCTTGACTACATGTGTGTCTCCCGAGGGTTCAACACGAGGCAGAAAAAAGGACGGATCAAGACAAACCGCGCCCAAGGGGAAATGAGCAAATCCTGATTCTTGACGATGAGGAAAACTATTTTCTATTGACATGAGGTTCTTTTTAAATTTTATTGGGAGAACATTCCAAGCAATCATACAACCTCTGCTTTTGAGGATTACCAAATGGGAAAAGGCCTCAAAATGTGTATCCCATGTTCCTAATAGGGAATGGTCTGCCCTGTTGGGAACCTAAGACTTCTTCTAAGGCGGCAAGCCGCAGTTCAAAGTTTAAAGTTTAAAGTTTTTCAGCCAATGAACTTCTTGTTTTTTGTGACAGAAAACTAGGAAATAGGTACTAAAGATAGGGAAAGACAGCGTTTTCGGTCAATTGTATTGACCTTCCACTATATCGAATCACAGTTCACTGGCCAACAAACCCATTGAACCCCAGACAGATAGATCGGAGGACGTTTTGATGGCCCCTAAACCAACCTATGAGGATCTACAGAGAAGCGTGACCGAGCTTGAAAAGCAGATCTCAGAACTGCGAAAAACGGAAACAGCCCTTCAAGTGACAGAATTATGGCAAGAAAAGATTTTCAACTCCCTGGAGGAGGCAGTTCTTGTGGTCACGCCGGATCGGAAACTGGTGAATGTGAATGAGGGTACATTCAAAATGTTCGGTTATTCAAAGGATGAACTGGCCAGCCTTTCAACCGCCATCCTCCATGTTGACCAGGACCATTATATGGAATTCGGGAAGATCATTCAGGAGGCTTTTGATCGGGGCCAACCGGCGAATTTTGAATTTGAAGCCAAAAGGAAAAACGGGGAGGTATTCCCGTCGGCGCACACGGTTGCCCTTTTGAAAGACGATCAAGGAGAACCGATCGGAATTGTCAGTGTTGTTCGGGATATCAGTGAACGAAAACAACATGAACGCGAACTGGAAAAGCGTGTTGAAGAACGAACCGCCCAACTGACAAAGACAAACGAACAACTCCAGCACGAGATCACCGAGCGCAAGCGCGCGGAAGAGGCGCTGCGGGAGAGTGAGGAACTCCATAAAGAGGCCCAAAAGGTTGCACACATCGGTCACTGGGAACTAGACCCGGAAATCGGAACCCCGGTATGGTCTGACGAGATATTCCGCATCTTCGGCCTCGACCCGCAGGCAAGCGAGCCGTCATTCACAGACCACGAAACCCATTTGCACCCCGATGACTGGCCTTTGCTGAACAAGGCGGTTACACTGGCAAGCGCGGAAGGAACACCTTTCGATATCACTTTTAGAATCGTTCGGTCGGATGGCGAAATTAGGTGGATGCACGCCATCGGAACCACCACCAGTGACGAAAAAGGCAATGTCGCCAAAGTGTTCGGTACGGCTCAGGACATCACAGACCGCAAGCGGGCGGAGGAGGCACTGCAGGAGAGTGAAGCACTTCTCAGCATGGCGGGTCGCACGGCGCGGTTTGGCGGATGGAGCGCGCACCCGGATGGACATGAGGTCGTGTGGTCGGAACAGGTGGCGTTAACCCACGAAAAGCAGCCGGGATATTCGCCCACAGTGAAGGAAGCCATTCAGTACTATGCCCCCGAATGGAGGGATAAGATCGCCGCGGTCTTCCAAATTTGCGCACGTGAGGGCACACCCTGGGACGAGGAAATGGAAATCATCACCGCGGGTGGTCACCGCCTTTGGGTGCGCGCAACCGGGGAAGCGGTTCGAGACAACATGGGAAAAATCGTCCGGGTTCAGGGATCTTTCCAGGACATCAACGAGGTCAAGCAAGCAGAGGAAACGCTGCGGGATATTGAGAGGAGAAATCAAGCGTTGCTCGACCACTCGCCAGTTTGTCACAAAATCGTGGATCTTGATTTTAATCTGACATACATGAGTACAAATGGGTATAAAATGCTGCAACTTGATGACAATGCTGATGTTTATGGGAACCCGTATCCATTTGAGTTTTTTCCTGCAGCGTTCCGAAATGAAATGACAGAAAATTTAAAGAAAGTAAAAGAGACAGGCGAAACGATCACCATGGAAGCATTAGCCAATGATATTGAAGGAAATGAAGTATGGCTTCATTCGACGCTCTTACCCGTTTTGGATGATGATGGAAGAATTGATTACATGACGGTCGTATCTGCCAATACAACCCAGCGCAAACGCGCCGAGGAAGAAAAAGCTGAATTGGAATCCCAGCTCCACCGCGCCCAGAAAATGGAGGCTATGGGTCTTATGGCAGGAGGCATTGCCCATGACCTGAACAATATTTTATCAGGGATCGTAAGTTATCCCGAACTGCTCTTGATGGACCTGCCTGAAGACAGCCCGCTCAGGAAACCCATAAAGACAATACAGGAGTCCGGGATGCGGGCTGCCGATGTGGTTGAAGACTTGATGACTATTGCCAGAGGGGTGGCGACCAGCATGGAGGTCTTGAACTTTAATACGGTGGTCGACGAATACCTCAACTCAACTGAGCACAAGAACTTGGTCTCAATTCGCCCTTCTGTCACCTTTAAAACCCGGTTTGGCTCTGATTTGTTGAACGTAAAGGGTTCTCCAACCCACATGAAGAAGACCCTAATGAATCTGGTTATAAATGCCTCAGAGGCTATTGAGGGCAGTGGGACGGTCACCATATCCACGATGAACCAGTATCTGGATGAACCTCTGAAAGGTTATGAAGATGTGGTCACGGGTGAATATGTTGTGCTCACTGTCGCAGACGATGGTTCGGGCATATCTCAGCAAGACCTTGGGAGGATCTTCGAACCCTTCTATACCAAGAAGGTAATGGATAGAAGTGGTACAGGTTTAGGCCTGGCAGTTGTGTGGAATAGTGTGCAAGATCATGACGGATACATCAACGTAAAGAGCAGCGAAAACGGGACAGTCTTTGACCTGTACTTTCCCGTGACAAGGGAGGCAGTGACTGAAGCAGAAATGGAGGTTCCTCTGGAAGATTATCTCGGGCATGGAGAAATCATCCTTGTGGTTGATGATGAGGAGAGGCAGAGAGAGATTGCAAGCGGAATATTGAAAAGACTGGGTTTTGAGGCTGAAGCTGTCTCAAGCGGGGAAGAGGCCATTGAGTATGTGAAAACGAATCCCGTCGATCTGATCGTCCTTGACATGGTCATGCCCAAGGGGATCAACGGTCGGAAAACCTATGAGGAGATCATAAAGATCCGTCCCGGCCAGAAAGCAATCATAGCGAGTGGATATGCCAAGACAAAGGAAGTGGACAAAGCCCAAGAGTTAGGGGCAGGAAAGTACATAAAGAAGCCGTACACCCTGCCAAAGGTCGGGCTTGCAGTTAAGGAAGAATTGGAAAAATAGGCGGTTTTGTATTTGACCCAGATTCTGGGCATGGCCATGGGCTATGATCGAAAAGCTCCTGTGGTCAATATGAACGTGGTGAAAACCAAGGATCTGCTTAAACCGTATTCCTAACCGTTCAAACAGCCATAGAGCGGGGTTGACTCTGAGCTGTTGTAGAGTTATAACAATGGAGGCCAATATGATCAAGCAACTCCGCAAGGTCGGCAACAGCAACGCTCTGATTCTTGATAAGCCTATTCTTGAGCTCTTGGGCTTGGAGGAAGGTGGCCAGGTACAGTTGACTATTCAAGACGGGAATCTCATTGTCACGCCGGCTAACCCAAAGTTCGTGGACCCAGGGAATATTCAACAGAAACTCGACTACATCATGAAGAAGCGCCAAAAAGTCCTTCGACGGTTGGCTCAATAATGCGGCCTATCATTTTCTTGTCGGTCGATGTTGTCATTCAAATTCATCAGCGCGCCATAGAGGAATTTGGTGGGGATCCTGGGTTGCGTGATCGCGGTCTGCTTGAATCTGCGGTTGCGATGCCCCAGGCTGTATTCGCCGGTAGTTTTCTCCACACTGATATGGCTGAGAAAGCCGCCGCCCACCACTTCCTACCTGTGTGCGAACCATCCGTCGAGGTGTAGAGGGAGAGTGGTGACCCCAGGAGGTCTTTCGCGTGTGAAAATGTCAAAAGTCAAGGTATTTCCGGCAAAAAAATTGTTAAAGGTAAGGGGGTTTTGCTCGGTCATCCCTGGGCAAACCTTTAACGTATCAATCCCTTTTTCTTCAACAATGGTCTGGGATCGACCAAGTGGCGTTTGAACCAGCCATCGTAGCCTTTCTCGCCCAGCGCCAGGGCCAACATTTCCGAGAGGTGAAGAGTAGGAATTTTTTCTTTTAGGGTACAACGAATCTCGAGATTGAGCTGGCACATTGCGCAAGCCGTTACAATACACTCGGCACCTGCTCTTACAGCGCCTGCTATGATTTTGTTCACCAGGGGGCCCGCGATGTCAGGTCGCGCTGCTGCAAGAAAAGTCCCACAACATTTTGCAGAAAACCTCCACGGCAAAGCCTCCGCCCCCAAGGAGGTGAGGATTTTTTCAATTAGTCCATGATAATTCTTTTCTTTTCGAAACGCCGGTGGATGAGCCAGCATACACCCATAGTAGGGGACGAACTTCACACGGTTCAACTGAGTGAGTTGAATATCTTTTGCTCGCGAGAAATCAATGCCCTCAAGGACTTCGAAGAAATGGATGATTTGCACGTCAGGGTTAATTGAACGGCCACAAGCTTTTTCCGCCTTCAATCTCAATTCGGGATTTTCCCTCAGCTGTTTGTGGACCGCTTTCATACGATGAAGACAACCCGGACACATAATTATGAGAGGTCTTTCAGGTGTGGCCAAAGACAAATTTCTCGCTGCCAGTCTGAAAGCGAGCCCTGGTTCGATACTATGAGCAGAGGAGGAACCGCAGCAATTCCAATCTTCCAGTTCGATCAAGTTAAGCCCGAGCCTTCGGCAAACCTGAATGAGAGAGGCATTGCTTTCCTTGGCCGAGGTAGCCATGGAACACCCCGGGAAATAGGAGAGATCGATTGTGCCGGAAGCAATCATTCATCCGATCCTTTCAGATGGGAACCAAATATCTTGCTCATCTCGTCTGTGGCCTCTATTCTTGATGGTTTCAAGTCCAGCTTACGCTTTGTCAGCATCTTGACCCCAATATCCATGTCTTGAAACCACTGGCCTAGACGAACCTTGTAGCGAAGCATTATTTCAAGCTTATGGGTTCTGCCGTACTTTTCGATCGAATGGAGGACTTCTTCGTGAAAACGAACAATGTTCGGTTCCGCAATATTCGCTCCTTCTTCAAGGGCCATATGTCTGAGAGTGTCGATGATGGCGGGGATGTCTATGGCCATGGGGCACTGAATGGAGCATGTGTTGCAGCTCACACAGATCCAAATGGTTGAGCATTCCAGGGCTTCTTTTCGAAGACCCATTTGGACCAGGCGTAGGACGGCATTCGGAGAATAATCCATGGCTTCGACATAGGGACAACCGCCGGCGCATGTTTGGCAGTGAAAGCAGAATCCGACGTTTTCACCGCTTCGGCTGTTCACCTGTTTGGAAAAGAACCGATCCCGTTCAGTCAGATCGATCAAACCGTTTGCAGGGCGCTGTACTTCACGATTTTGCAACATTCACTCCGGAACCTGTGATGCTTTGGGTTCGCTCAAAAAAGGGTAGAACTTCCGGGCCTTATTTTACGTCTCCATCGCATTATTGCACAATATTTGAGTCACATCCTTGACCTAAGGGCCTCGGCAAAAAATAAATACACAATCTGGTCTTGTCCTTTGGCCCGTCTACTGCGTTGCATCCACCGGCACATATCCACTAATATGCACTGGTGGATGCGCCTTGTATACGGACCAAAATACGGCGCAATCTTGCGCATTTATTTTTTGGAAGTTCCCTAAGTCAAACATCCTGAAAATCACTTCTTTGGAAGCGTAAAGAAAAAAGTGCTCCCTTTATTTTGAATACTTTCCGCCCAAATGTCTCCCCCATGAGCAGAGATGATCCCTTTGCTGATGGCCAGCCCCAGGCCGGTGCCTTCCCTTCTTC
>CAYWMP010000248.1:0-6353 GCA_964459445.1 uncultured Desulfobacteraceae bacterium | reverse complement strand
GAGAGAGGGTGCAGATGTATAACCTCTCTTCAAGCGAGGCGCCAAGATTTGTTCAGTATGCCAAAGAAATGACGGACAAGATTATGGAGATGGGCCCTAATCCCCTAAAGGCCGCCAGGTCGAAGGCAGCGTAGAAAGCAGTCGGCAGTTTCGCCACCAAGACACGAAGGCACAAAGCCCGCCCTGGCGCGACTCGGTTGAATAGGATGGAGTAATTGCAGCAGGCGAAAACCGGAACCATGGAACTCCGGTCCTAATCAATCAGGTCTGGGCCGGGGAAGGAATATAAAATCTAGTCCCTTTTCAAATAGAGAAGGGTCTGCTCAACAAAAGGGAAATAAAAAATTCGGGCACAATTAAGAGAGCAGAGGGATAAGACGGATTACCTTCAGCTTTGGTTCTTTACAATTTCAAATAAGCAATCTTGGTGCCTTAGTGGCTGAGCTTTTGGCAAATGACTAATGGAGGTTTGATCAAATGATTGTGGCAAAGAAAAAGCCCATTGAGGAGGTCATTGAAGAGGTTAAAGACTATAACAGAATCCTCCTAGCAGGCTGCAATGAATGCGTTACCGTGTGCGAGGCAGGCGGCAAAAAGGAGGTGGCAGTGCTCGCATCTGCCCTTCGCATGTATTTCACGAATCAGGGAAAAGATGTGAAGATTGATGAGGTCACCCTCGAACGCCAGTGCGACCACGAGTATCTGGAAGAGATCCGAAATGTAATAGACCAATATGATGCGGTGCTATCCATAGCCTGCGGTGTCGGTGTTCAGTTTATGGCCGAAAAATACTTCCAGACCCCTATCCTGCCTGGTGTGGATACCTGTTTCATGGGCGTGACTGAGGAAAGGGGCGTGTGGACTGAACGGTGCCAGGGATGCGGCCAGTGCATACTCGCCAAGACGGGCGGAATTTGTCCGGTATCACGATGCGCGAAGAGGCTTTTCAACGGCCCCTGTGGTGGCTCTACGAAGGGACATTGTGAGATTGACAAAGACGTTGTCTGCGGGTGGCAACTCATTGTTGACCGCCTCAACGAGTTGAATCGCATTGAAGAGTATGAAGAATTGATGCCCATCAAGGATTGGTCTACCGAACGGGCCGGTGGGCCGAGAAAAGTGGTTAGGGAGGATGTCAAGATATGAGCACAAAGACGCCGAGTAAACTCGAAAAGATTCTTGCCGCAGGACATCTCGCAGTGACTTCCGAATGCGGCCCGCCGAGAGGAAGCGACGGGGAAGCGATCGCAGAGAAGGCTGATTTGATCAAAGATCACGTAGATGCCATCAACATCACAGATAATCAGACATCCGTGACAAGACTTTGCAGCCTGGCTGCTTGTATTCGGCTGAAAATCTTGGGCCATGAACCCGTTCTCCAGATGGTGGTCCGTGACAGAAACAGGATTGCTCTCCAAAGCGATATCCTGGGGGCCGCATCCTTTGATATCAACAATATCCTCTGTTTGAGCGGCGATCATCAAATGTTCGGGGATAGTCCTCAGGGTCAGAATGTTTTTGATCTGGACTCCATGCAATTGCTCCAGACTGTCAGGCTCATGAGGGATGAAGGTAAATTTTTGGGTGGAGATGAGATCAAGAAACCGCCTCAGATGTTTGCGGGTGCGGCAGCCAATCCCTTTGCGGATCCCTTCGATATCCGGGTGCCACGGCTGGCCAAAAAAATCGCCGCCGGGGCTGAATTCATCCAGACCCAGTGTATTTACAATCTTGATAAATTTGAGGAATGGTTGGGAACGGCCCGGGATCGCGGCCTCACGGAAAAGACCTATATCCTTGCCGGCGTCACGCCCTTCAAATCAGCCGGTATGGCAAAATACATGAAAAATCGCGTGCCTGGTATGGATGTGCCTGATGATGTGGTCAAGAGAATGAGCGGCGTACCAAAGGAAAAACAAGCCGATGAGGGCATCAAGATATGTATTGAAACCATTCAACGGCTTAAGGACGTGGAAGGTGTCAAGGGATTCCATGTGATGGCCATCGAATGGGAGGAAAAGGTTCCGGAAATCGTGGAGGCCGCAGGGCTTTATCCAAGGCCAAATTTGGATTAACTGGTCGAAATGGTGAGTCGTTGAGTGGTACTGAGATGGCATAATTACTGGCCAATCAACCCAAATTTAGATAGAATCCCAATATAACGGCTTCCTTTTCGGACTCAACTTTAGGCCACTAGGTGTCTATATGAGCCGCGATCTTAAAATTTATGTCAAGTTTCTATATGTTGTAGTGTAATTTGCGAACAGATACTAGATGCTGGTTCCTGGATGCTGGATGTAATAAGTAACTGTTCTTTTTTTGTTTTATCCAGTATCGAGCAACCAGCATCGCTTCGCCTAAGCAACTGAGTTAAATACTTCTCCTCTCGTCGGTTTGCGGCGGAGCTTCGCTGGATCACTGTAGACACTTTAGCTCACTTCTTCGTTTTAAATGACTAGTATAAAGGAGGTTCCAAATGTCAAAGAACTATATTCTGGTTGTCGACGATGATCCTGATCTCGTTGAGACTGTCGCCATGATGCTGGAGAGTAAAGGCTGTGAGGTTGGTCAGGCCTATGACGGAATTGAGGGTGAAGAATCCATCAAAGAGCGGCGTCCGGATTTGGTCATCCTCGATATCATGATGCCCAGAAAAGACGGCTATATCCTTTGCAGAGAGATGAAGGCGAACGAAGCAACCCGCGATATCCCCGTTGTCCTGTTGACGGCAGTCGGTGAAGCCGTTCCAAGCACGAGCTATACCCATGCCGACGGCATGGCGACCGAAGCCGACGATTACATCCCGAAACCCATCGATACCGAGACCCTCTGGGGGGTGGTAAGCGGCTTGCTCGAATAGACATCCTTGAATAATCCTAAGCAACCCCACCATCCCCTACCCGAGGGAGAGGCCAAATGGCGTTTTGGTGTATCAGTTCCCGCGGCAACCTTAGAGAAGAGTAGCGTAGCCCGCAGATGACGACTTCAGCAAGACTTGGCGGTTTCAAGGTCCTTAAAGACGTTGCCAGGATCTCTCTTGTGCTCCCAAATAAAACAGATGAATCCCCGGCAAAACTAACCCGACTCATTATGAAGGGTAAAATCAACTTGCCCTACTTCACATGCATGCACGATGGGGGCTTGTGGGGCGTCAATATGGCGGCTGAGTCTCCTGATGAGGGAAGGCTGATCTCTTTAATCGCGGAGGCATACGGGAATTCTTTCATCCTTGCCCCAAAGAGTGCGATCCTTTCCATATTTCCTCACAGAAAGAATCCGGAGGTTCCCGGATCACTCCTGAGCGTTTTTGGGAAACAGGGTCTGGAGGCCGAGGCTTTGGCCAATTCACCTTCGGCCATTTCAGTTGTCCTAAGGTCGGAATCCCTTGGTCCGGCGAGTGATGCCCTATTTGAGCCCTTCAGCTTCAGTGCCTACCGAACGCCCGCTGATTGGAAACTCGCGCAAAAGGGAAAGGAAGAACTTTACAAGGAAGTTGTGGCCTCCTATCAGGAAAAAAGGCCCAAGGTTTATGGTCTGGAGTATCATGAAAATCAGGCTCTCATGAAGGTCGAATTGGAAGGTCCTCATGATATTGGGCGATTAGGCAGCTGTTTCAAGGAATTCGCCGGCCTCGATCTTAACCTCACCTTTCTCACCACATGCCCCGCCTCCGATAGAGAAGTCCTGGCATTCTGTCTCCCCAACTCTGAAGACGACACCATTACTCGCATCCTGGAAGAAGCGGTTCCTGATAGTGAATTGAAATGCATAGCACCCGCAGCTGTCTTCTCCATGAACGGCCCTCATTTTGGTGATCGCTACGGCATCGCGAATGAACTCCTGACCGCGCTCGAAGAGAACGGGATTGAGCTTTTAGGGTTGAATTGCACGATCGCTTCTATAACGGCTGTTGTTCGTTCCCCCCAGATGCAGCAAACCGTGGAAGCCATACAAACCTGTTTCGAGGTCCCCACGGTTATAAAAAAAAGTAATAAAAGGCAACGAAAAATATTATAGGCGCCTTTAAAAGCGTATTTGATTGTGCTGTGACTCAGGGATCAATACGAAATGGCACAAGGTATAAGGCATAGGGTATAGGGATAAGACGATTTGCCTTGAGCCTTGCGCCTTGTACCTCTTACCTTTCCATCATTTTCATCACTTTAACAAGATTGCTGAGGCTTCGCACATTTGAATAATTTATAACAATCAACCAATAGGATTGCCAATGAACACTGAAAACACCACCAACGGCTTCCTTAACAAGACCCGTGAGACGATGGATTGGGAAAAACGCCGAGCTGACCTCAACAAGAGATTTATGACTATCCTTCGATACGCCTTTCAACATTCAAAGGCCTATCAGGAGATCTTCGAATCCAAGGGGGTGAATCTTGGTCAAATCAAAAGCATGGAAGACCTCGAAGCACTTCCCATCCTTCGAATGAGCGACCTGGTCGAGCGCCAAAAAAAAGATGTACCCTTTGGAGGATTCGAAACCTTTGATCCGGCCGACATAAGAAGGATTTACATCAATCCCGGCCTCATCTGGCAGCCGGGAGAACGCGATTATGAGGATACTTCCTGGGCTGAAGCACTTTGCGGGGCAGGGTTTCAGGCCGGAGACCGCATTATCAATACCTTTAACTACCATCTCTGGCCTCTTGCCTTTATGTTGGATGAAAGCGTTAAAATGATTGGCGCGACGGTCATCCCAACGGGCGTGGGAAATACCTTAATGCAGATAAGAATCATGCAAATGCTCAAAGTCAATGGATTCATGGGTACTCCCAGTTTCATCATGACACTCGCCCAACGCGCAGAAGCGTCCGGTCTTGATCTCAAAAAAGATCTTTCCCTCGAGAGGGCCTTTGTTGGTGCGGAGATGCTTCCCGAATCCCTTCGTGAACGTATCGAAAGCAAACTTGAAATGACGGTGAGACAGTTTTACGGTACCGTGTTTCTCGGTTGCATTGGCTACGAATGTCATCATATGACCGGTCTTCATGTGCCTGACAACATCATTGTGGAAATTATTGATCCAAAATCAGGCAAAAAAATGGAATCCGGCGCAGCAGGGGAAGTCGTGGCAACGAGTTTCAATAAACACTATCCCATGATTCGTATGGCCACTGGAGACCTTTCGATGTTTACAAAGGAAACGTGTCCCTGCGGGCGCACCGGGCCCATGCTAAAGAAAATTGTGGGAAGGATCGAGCAGGCTGCAAAAGTAAGGGGCACCTTTGTTCATCCCTGGCAGGCAGATGAAGTTGTCACCCGTTATCCCGAGGTTTTTAAGTACCAGGTGGTGATTACGCGTCAAGACCACAACGACATCATGACCTTTGTCGTTGAATTGAAAGAGGATGTGCCCAGACCTGAAGTACTGCGCGCGCGCATGGAACGAGACATCAAAGAATTCCTGACTGTAAAGGGGGTCGTCGAAATCGTTCCAAGGGGCACTATCCCCGATCGCCACCAGAAGATTGAAGACAGAAGAAGCTGGGAATAGCCTACCGGAAATTCGAAATCCGAATATCGAAATTCGAAACAATAACCAATGCTCAAAATTAGAAATTTAAAAACCAGGTTCTTCTCTATTTACTTCCTTTATCCACAATGCTTGCGGCGAAACATGTTGTGACTCTGACCCCTTTAGGTGGGTGAGACTTCGGGTGGTGGGAACGGATAGGATATCCATTTTTAATAGAGTTGCTGAGTGAGTCTTTGTTCTTGCTTTGAACATTTGCCAATTTGTATTTTGAATTTGTTTCGTGTTTCGGATTTTGTGCTTCGGATTTACAGAAACAACGAACAGCCACGATTGATTGAAATCCCGTTCAAATCATTAGGGAATCGCGTTGGAATCAACAAATAAAATTAAGATCGGTGGGATTATGCAGAGTGATGGGCGGGCGTTGGTCAAAATCATGTCCGTGCCGGATCACGCCAGCGTTGCCGGAGCCGTGATGGGTGTCTTGGGAGAAAACGGCATTAATATTGAGCTTCTTGTTGAGAGTTTTGATTTGGATGATTGCGGTAACTTCGCTTTGGTTATTGACCAGAAAGATCTTGATCATGCCCTCGCCGTTCTTGATGAAATAAAGCCTACCATCGATGCGAAGGTTGTTTCATACACGCCTGATGTGGCAATCATTACCGTGTTTGGACCGCATTTGCGAGAAAAACCGATGATTCACGGGCTTATGTTTTCGACAATCGCTTCGGTAGGAATCAGTTCTCTCGCCATCAGCACCTCCATCTCAAGCGTATCCTGCGTGGTTGAAGGGCAGTTTCTCGATCCGGCCGTTCAGGCATTGGCCCAGGCCTTCGATGTGTCGCACCAAATCAAA
>CAYWMP010000247.1:0-6415 GCA_964459445.1 uncultured Desulfobacteraceae bacterium | reverse complement strand
TCTTATCGCTTAGGGTGGGAGCCCTGCACCACCAAATAAAAGGGTTCGCAGCGACATTTTTCGAGATTGTCAAACAGGCATAACAGGAGGATGCGAGACATGATAATGCCCTTTGAATATGTGAAACCGGACACTGTGGATGCAGCGATCGAGGCTTTACAAAAGGATAACGCGCATGCATTGGCTGGGGGCACGGCGCTTCTCGTGGATTTACGAAACGGGGTGGTTAAGAGTGATCTGGTGGTTGATCTGAAAGGCATTGAGGAACTGGATGCTTTTACGGTGGACTCTGAAAAAGGTGTGAGCATAGGGGCCCGAACCAATCTAAACGCCATTCTTGAAAGCGAAACAATAAAGGCGACCCATCCGGCAATACATGAGGCGGCTTCGGTTCTCGCGACCTATCAACTCCGAAACAGGGCGACCATGGTAGGAAATATCTGTAAGGCGTCGCCTGCGGCCGATATGGGTCCGCCACTTTTCGTTCTGGGCGCAAAGGTTGTAATCCAAGGACCGGAGGGTGAAAGATCGTTGCCGGTCACTGAATTCATGACAGGGGTACAAAAGAATGCGCTTAAGAAGGGCGAGCTTGTGGTGCGTATCGAAATCCCTGCTTTCCCAAAGGCAAAGATGGGATTTTTGAAGCGGCAAAGGATCAAAGGGCACGATCTTGCCATAGTCAATGTAGCAGGCCTGGCAGATCCGGATTCCGGAACCCTGCGTGTTTGTGTCGGTGCCTGTGCAGAAACCCCCCTGTTACTTGAGGGAACCGATCAACTCTACAAAAAAAACACCGACATTGATAAGCTGGGGAAAGAAATGGCTGAACTGGCGGTGAGTGCCATTTCCCCAATAGATGATGTACGGGCCACGGCGGAATATCGATCCGATATGGCTAGGATCTATGTGAAACGAATAGTGAAAAAGATCTGTTCCTGATCTCCAAGCAGGACAGATAGACGAAGAAGACCGAATTTTTCTAGGCGTGGATCACATCGGCTTTGGGATTGAGAACATCTTCCTTTTGCCTTGAGCCTTAAGCCTTGCGCCACTTGGCAAGAAGCCATAATTAGTTCCAAGGGATAGTCCATGCCATGTTTTTCGGATGGCGGTCTTATTAGCAAGATTTAGGAGGTTGACAATGAGCGAGTATAAAAGTGACGTTGATATTGCCGTCAAAGTGAATGGGGTTGAATACGTAAAGAATGTCCCCGCCCATATGACACTTCTTCAGTTCCTCAAGGAGCAACTGTATCTCGCGGGAACAAAAGAGGGGTGCGGTATGGGTGAATGCGGTGCTTGCACCGTGATCATGGATGGAAAAACGGTCAATGCCTGTCTCGTGTTGGCTGCAGAGGCCGACGGCACAGAGATAAGGACTATCGAGGGCGAGGCCATGGGTGGACGGCTCACAGACCTTCAAAAAGCCTTTGTTGAATATGGAGGCACCCAATGCGGTTTTTGCACGCCCGGGATGATTATGTCCGGGCAGAATCTGCTGGATAGAAATCCCAATCCCACCAGGGAAGAGATCGTCGAGGCGATTGCGGGCAATCTCTGCAGATGCACGGGTTATGAACCTATCATAGAGGCCATTGAAGCGGTTGTTTCAAAGAATGAGGGTTGAGGAGGCGACGTAATGACAGAGAGAGAAAGCGGCTATAAATACATTGGTAAAGGCATATCAAGACTGGATGGCGCAGAAAAGGTCACCGGCGCCGCCGTGTATGTCCATGATATGGTCATACCGGGGATGCTCTACGGAAAGACTGTCCGATCCCCCCATCCCTATGCAAGGATAAAGCACATAGATACCGGCACAGCCGAGAAACTCCCCGGTGTCCGAGCGGTGATCACCGGAAAGGAACTGGAATACAAGGTAGGACTATACGTTCTGGATAAGGACATCCTCGCCAAAGACTTCGCACGCTATCAGGGTGAACCGGTTGCTGCAGTAGCGGCCGACAGCGAGCTCATCGCTGAGCAAGCTTGTCAAAAGATCAAAATCGAATGGGAAGTTTTAAAGCCGGTGCTCGACCCCTTGGACGCCCTGGAATCCGATTCTCCTCGAGTACATCCCGATCTTGGGGACTACAAGCACATGAAGGGGGTATTCTTCCCCCAGGCCGGGACAAATATCCCTCACCAACAAAAGGTTAGAAAAGGCAATGTCGCGGAGGGTTTTAAAAAGGCGGATTACATCATCGAAAACAGCTTTTACAACCCGCCCGCCCAGCATGTCCCCATGGAGACCCACGTTGCCATCGTCCAGTCCCTTCCAAAGGATAAGGTCAAAATATGGACGTCCGCACAATCCCCTTACACGGTTCGCAATCTGTTTTCCGTCTGTTTCGGGATAAGCCATGAAAAAATAAGAGTAAAGGTGCCCTACGTAGGAGGCGGTTTTGGCGGAAAGGCGGGTATCCACCTGGAACCGTTGGGTTATGTGCTGTCGAAGAAGGCCGGTGGGAGACCTGTGAAACTCAAGATGACCAGGGAAGAAGAATTCAACACCATCCCGTCAAGACAGGGCCTTTACTCCGAATTAAAAACAGGGGTGACAAAAGAGGGAAAGATTACCGCCCTGGAGGTCAAGTATTACTGGGACGCCGGTGCCTATGCGGACTACGGCGTCAACATCGGAAGGGCCGCGGCCTATTCAGGCGCGGGTCCCTATGAAATCGATTACTGCAAAATCGACTCATTCGTGGTTTACACCAATAAGATATTCGGCACGGCCTATCGAGGCTTCGGTCATTTGGAGGCCCTGTGGGGCATTGAAAGGAACATGGATATTATTGCCCGGAAGTTGGATTTGGACCCGGTTGAATTCAGGATGAAGAATGTGCTGATGCCGGGTTCTACTACGATAACCGGGGAAAAAATCACCGAGAACACGGGCAGGGTCGATAAATGCCTTGAAGCCGTAGCCAAGGATATCGGGTGGTCCGGCAACAAATCCGATGAACAAAGGAAGAAGGACAAACAAACGGGCAAGGTTCGAGGAAAGGGTGTTGCCCTTCTCCATAAGGCCCCGGCCATGCCGACCTCTACTTCAACAGGTGTCATACTCAAGTTTAACGAAAACGGGGCGGTTGATCTCATGACTTCGCTGGTCGACTATGGCCAGGGGACTTATACGGCACTGGCGCAAATTGCCGCGGAAGAACTAAAGATTCCCGTTGAAAAAATCAATGTACCTTGGGACTGTGATACGGCATTCACCCCCTATGACTGGCAGACGGTGGCCAGCAAAGGCGTATTGATGACCGGTAATGCCGTAATAGCGGCCGCCCATGACTGTCTGAATCAGATTAAGGAAACAGCGGCTCTCGCGCTGCGTTGTCCGGTTGATGAACTGGTTTGCGATAAAGAGAGGGTTTTCGTCCATCATAATCCGGATGCGTACCTGGATTATCACCAGGTTGTGAACGGGTATACCTACCCCAATGGGAACGCCATTGGCGGGCCTGTTATAGGCAGAGGAAAATACATTGCTCACGGGTTGACCCATCTGGATTCCGAAACTGGGCAAGGGCTTCCTGCCCTGGATTGGACCTACGGCGCCCATGCCGTGGAGATCGAGGTAGATGTTGAGACCGGAGAGCTCGAGATTCTCAAACTCGCATCAGGTTTTGACGTGGGTAGGATCATGAATGAGAAACTGGCGAAGGGACAGATTGTTGGCGGCGTTATTCAGGGATTGGGGAGTGCGATCATTGAAGAGTTCCGTTTCTCCGGAGAGGGAACGGTTCTGAATCCGTCTTTTGTGGACTACAAGATCCTGACAGCCAAAGACATTCCCCATGAGATGACCCGGCATATTATTGAAACTCCACAACTGGACGGCCCCTATGGGGCCAGAGGGGTTGCCGAGCACCCTATGATCTCAATCCCTCCGGCCATTGGAAATGCCCTTTATGATGCATTGGGAATCGATTACTTTCAACTGCCCCTTCACTCCCAAAGGATCTACATGGGGATTAAGAGTGGTGAGAAAGTGTATCACGATTGAACGGTTTGAAGTCGGCTCAATGCTAGAAGTTCAAAGGGCCAAAGATATTAGACAGGATTACAGGATGGACTTGATGTTTGGCCGTTAGACCTATGGCGGATGAAACCGCAACAATTCTGATGAATAAATCGAGTTAATCAAAAAAAACATCACAAAAATCCATTACAGTCTACTATGAGGGGGAAATTGTAGGGGAATTTGTAGCTGATATCGTGATCAATAATACTGTCATTATAGAACTGAAATCAGTCAGGCGAATTATTAAGGCACATGAAGTCCAATTGGTCAACTACCTTGTAGCTACGGGGAAACCTGTGGGCCTGATTCTTAATTTTGGAGAGAAAAGGGTTGAAATCAAACGTAAAGTCAAGGCCTGCCCTGGCGCGACACAGTTAGGCGAATTCATACTTGGCCATTGTGCAGGAAATATCGCTCGTTGGCAACGCTACTATACGAACCAGTTCTGGGCCAGGGATCTGAACTAGTTAATCAACCGGATAACTAAACAATCAAGTCAACCCTGTTATCCTGTCAAGGGTGGTTGAAGCCGTCAAAGGATAAAACCGTGAAGAAAATCCTCATTGAAAAAGATTCCTATTTCGATTCCGTATTTCTCATGCTGACGACCAAGACGGTCAAAGAGACCGCCGGTGTTTTAGAGGCCGTGGTGGCCATGGGCACGGATATCAACAGGGAACTCCTGATCGAGATCGGGTTTTCTACAACTGAGGTAAAGGAATCCACACCCAACGACCTCATCATAGCCATTGAGGGGGAGAGCGCGGAAACCATTGATGAGGCTATCCGTTCTGCTAAAGACCTTTTGCAAAAGAAACAGGCCAGGGCCGATGAGGAGGAGGAATACCGGCCCGTTAGTTTGGACAGGGCCCTCAAGATGGCGCCGGATGCCAATCTGGTCATCATTTCAGTCCCTGGCACTTATGCAGCCCGGGAGGCGAGAAAGGCTTTGGAGAATGGACGCCATGTCATGATTTTTTCCGACAACGTGGCCCTTGAGGATGAGATCGCGTTAAAAAAATTGGCAACGGAAAAGGGCCTGCTGGTGATGGGGCCCGACTGCGGCACTGCTATTATCAATGGGAAACCACTCTGTTTTGCCAATGCCGTAACGCAAGGGGACATCGGGATCGTTGCGGCCTCGGGAACAGGTCTCCAGGAGGTATCAAGCCTCATCGACCGGTTTGGAGCTGGGGTGTCGCAAGCCCTAGGGACGGGAGGCAGAGATCTGCGTTCCGAAGTCGGTGGCATGACGATGTTAATGGGTATTGAGGCCCTGAAGAATGATCCCCAGACAAGGGTCATCACGGTCGTTTCAAAACCACCTGGTGAAGATGTGGCGACCACGGTCCTTTCAGGACTCAAAGAGACTGGAAAACCCTGTGTGGTCCATTTTATCGGATTGAAACATGGAGAGCAGTCTAAGGACTTGAAGTTTGCAGGCAACCTGGAAGAAGCGGCCGGTCTGGCTGTGGCCTTCTCCAGAGGAAAACCCTATGAACCCCGTCCTTTCAGTCTATCTGATGATGAAATCGAAAAAATCATTGCAAAGGAAACCGGAAAATTCTCCATTGAACAGAAGTATCTTAGAGGCCTTTATACAGGGGGCACCTTGGCTGATGAGGCCATGATTCTATGTGAACAGGAAGGGTTGGAGATATACTCCAATCTTCAGGGAAACCCCGAATTAACCCTCAAAAATCCCCAAATCTCTCAATTTCACACCATTGTGGACCTGGGAGACGACACCTTTACGGTGGGGCGCCCTCACCCCATGATTGATCCTACGATTAGGGAAGAAAGGATCTTTAAGGAGACGGAAGGTTCAGAGGTGGCGGTTGTTCTGCTGGATTTCGTATTGGGTAACGGTTCCCATGAGGACCCCGGCGGTGCGATTCTGGAAAGCCTCAAACAGGCAAAGAAAAAGGTCGAAGAGAGGGGAGGGTATTTGTCGATCATCGCATCGATTACCGGCACGGTAGGGGATTTTCAGGATGAGAACGAACAAAAGAAAAAACTCGAGTCCATTGGATGTATCATCATGCCTTCGAATTATCAGGCATCGATGTTGGCATTGAAAATGCTGAGGCAGCTGGATGCATCCTAGGGTTTGCACAGGGTCATAGATGGATTAGAATGTGCATTCTTTGAAATCCCAAATTCCAAGCATCAAATTCCAAATAGGAATGACCTAAACACCTAACACAACGAGGTCCTATGGCCGACGTGAGAAAAATTAACAAACTATTCGAGGAAGAGCTCGTGGTCATCAACATGGGCCTTGAGACCTTTGCCGAAAATTTGCAGAAAGAAAAAGTGAGGACCCTCCAGATGAACTGGCGGCCCCCGGCCGGCGGGGACAAGAAGTTGATGGCTTTGTTG
>CAYWMP010000246.1:0-6531 GCA_964459445.1 uncultured Desulfobacteraceae bacterium | reverse complement strand
GGTCTCCTCGACCCCCCCGGCCCAGCCGCCGATGATGGGCATCTGCTCGCTCATGATGATGTCACCTGCCAGTTTGTAGTGTGCCGTAAAGGTAAGGGCGTTGATGTCAATCTTGAGTTCATTCAACTGGCTCACCTCATGACTGTCACAGGGTCTCATTCCTTCAGGAAAATCAGCAGCTATGACACCTGCGGCCGTTAAAGAAGTTTCGCTCCCCTACATGGCCATGCCGGGACGGCCTGCCCGGGTCATCGCTGCCCTGATTTGGGATACTTCGCCTTTGACGGCAGCAATTTCCCACGGAGACCCGGGTTTGGGCTCCCTCCCGTTGATGGTGGACAAGACCCCGTTGACGATGGCATCCACCAAGGGTTCCCGAGCATATGCCTCGTGCATAGCGATAAAGGCATTTTCTGCAACAGGAGCCCCTGTTGGACCACCTTGGCAAAGGGGTGGTCGGGGATCATCGAATCTTCTGCCGGCCAGTGCCCGCGCATCGCGACCTTCACCCAGGGTAAGTTCTCTGGGTGCGCCGGCAACGGCCATCAATACTTCGTCCTCTGTATACTTGATAATGCGGCCGGTATCCATACAAAAGACGCCCATTTCAACCAGCATTTCCAGACCGGCCTGGAAAAGTCGATCTAAGAGATCCTCGTCGGTGGGAATGATCTTGGTCCGATCAAATTGGAGTTTGTACTTTTCTTTCAACTTGTTGGCCGTTTGAAAAGTCAACTTCTGATCCCATTCTTTTTCATCCATTCGCGGACCGGTGCGTGCTCGATCATAGGTCTCGAACACGCCCACTTTGTCTCTAAAATTCGTAAAACCCATTTTTCACCTCCTTTCTACATAGTATTTACTCTGTCAATTCTCTGACAAGTTCCACACCTGCGGCTGCGTTGTCGGCCCATCCATCGCCGCCAATACTGTCCACCCACTCCTGGCTCGTTGGAGCTCCGCCAAAGATGCATTTGAACTTGTCCCGGATACCGCGTTCCTTCAATTCATTGATAATATCCCGTTGGGCTGGCATCGTGGTTGTCATGAGGGCCGACCCGGTGATGAATTGAACATCATTTTCAACCGCCTTATCAATGACTTCCTCGACGGGTACGTCCCGACCCAAATCGATCACATCAAATCCATTGGCCTGCAGCAGAATTGTAAGGATACCCTTGCCGATGTCATGGATATCCCCTTCAACCGTGTGCACGATCAATTTGGCCTTTGCGGAGTATCCTCCTTCTATATGGGGTGCCAGGACATCCACCGCGCCGGTAAAGGCCTCGGCCGAAAGTATGATTTGCGGCACGTAGATCTCAGCCTTGTCAAACTTGTCGCTGATTACTTTCATGCCCTCCGCAAGCCCGTTATCGATGCATTGAACGGGGTCGATATTCTGAGCAATCGCTTCATCGGCTGCCGCCTTTGCACCATCTGCATCCATTTCTACGACGCAATTCTTCAGGCGCTCAAAAATCTCTGCTTCTGACATTTCCCTATCACCTCCTTTTCTGCTGAATTGGTTGGAAGTTGATCTTGGAATTCTTCCTTAGCCAGATGCTTATCACCTCCCTTTTGGTTGGAATGGTAAAAGGTTTGTAAGCCAACTGTGAACGGCCCGTTACTGCTGAGATTATTTAATCATAATGATGAAACGTTTAAAATGGCTTACATAAGGAAAACCCGCCAACGCCTAATAAGGCATAGGCGGATTTGTACATGTCGAAGATTTTCTTGCTGAATTGGAAGAGCACATAGCTCCGATCCGATTGGATTTCCTATAGATTTTCATGCCCGGAGGCATGAATGTTCGGCGTGATCAATGTTTATGCTGTGAAAACGATTACTTAATATTAACAAGAATTGGAGGGATCTCTATCGTCAATTGGTTGATTTTCATATCCATAGAGGACGATTTTAGAAATTATCTCATCAAAAGGTTGAACGTTGCAAACTTGAGCCCTTCTTCTCTTCAATGGCTTTTAGAACATGGAGCAATCTATCGAGGACCCCTCGGATCATACTCGATCCTCACCCGACAGTAGAGCAGGAGGCGCGATTTTGCGGACGAGTCCTTATGAACCTCAGATCTTCCACATCCCAGCCATTTGCGACTATTCCCATAATTCCCCTTTGTCAGAGCTTGTTGTTGCCCTTCTGGAATTTTGTTTTGATTCTATTAATTTAGCATTTTTAAAGATCAAAACCGATGCAAAAATTCCTAGAAAAGGATTTTACTTCGTTTGAATCCTATTGGCGTTCATTAAATTCGGGTTTTATGGTGTCGGACGCAACCTCCGAGAATGGGGGCAGGCGCCGAGAATGAGGATGGCAAGGATAAGGTAAAGAAGGAACGGGATTTTGGGTTTCTTGGACTTCATCCTCGATTTTGCTTCCGAATGAGGAGGAGTGAGAGGTAGGGGGGCACCTCATCAGGTAGATCATTAATGTCGCATACAACCCTTTCTTCTTCCAATCCGCACCTGGAGATAAGCACGGATTTATCGCTCAGGTCGAGTTGTCTTAGGGTGTCGAGTATCTCTCTGTAATTACGGTACACCTTGAGCATCACCACATTATCCGTATGCTCAATCACGCTTTTCAATTTTTCAGGACCCATCGCCCCGGATATCACGGAAAAGGATTCCTCCCCTTCGGCCAATACCCATTCAGCCGAGGCAGAGCCGGCCTGATAGGACGTGATGCCCGGAATGACCTTGATAGGGACGCTCCTATCGGTTTGCTTGATGGTCTGCATGATGTAGCCAAAGGTGCTGTAGGTCATCGGGTCGCCCAGCGTGATGAGCGCAGCATTCCCACCTTTTTTAAGCCTCTCAATAATAATGTCCGCATTCCTTTGCCAGGCTGCCTTGAGTGCTTCTCTATCACGGGTCATGGGAAAGTCTAGACGCTCAATGGGCACATCGCCGTTCAGGTGGGGGGATATGATCTTTTCGGCAATGGAATGGCCGTTCGTAGTGGAGGCTGCCGCGTATATGACGGAAACACGCCTCAATGTATTGATGGCCTTAAGGGTGATGAGGTCCGGATCCCCGGGGCCAACGCCTATTCCATACAATGTGCCGGTTTTCATTTTTCTAACTCCTTACAAAAGGGCCAAAAAAAATCCTTAAATCCAAATCAGCCGGATTTAAGGACTGCACCCAGTTTTGCTTGATCCTTATTTCCCGTAAGTTTATCTATCCAGGCAGGTCTTCTGGCTCCCCCTCCCCTTTAGCGACCTTCCCATCCCATTCCTGTGGAACAGTGGCGCGGAATGCTAAAAGGGTTCCCCTTTCAAGTTTGAAAGGGAAAGGGTTACAGCGGCGGGACCGCTCCCGAATTTAACGGGATTCCCTATTAAGTGAAATACACCTGGTAAGAATTGAGGATAGGGGGAACAGGGAGTCTTGTCAAGAAAAAGAAAGAGAGGTTTAGGAAAGTTACCGGGATTCTAGTATTCGAATCCTTTTCGTGCTCTGGCTCCCCGGTAATAAGGGTGCTTTGCCTGGTTGAATTCGGTTGCGTAATCTACCTTGGCCATGATACTCCGGGGCACATCCATCCCCGTCATAATCAATTCGATTCTTTGCCTGCATTGATCCATCAAATTAAGAATACGATCTTTTGATATCAATTCAAAAATAAGGGCATCAAGGATTTCATCACATATAAGCAGATCAGTACCCTTTTGAACGGCTTCCAGAGCATATTGATAGGCCTTTTCGGCATGCTCGTAATGAATCGGTTCTGGACCATTTGACATGATAAAGGGGTGCTCCCCGGGGCATTGGTATCGGATCTTTGAAATGCCCTTAAGAACGGCAACCTCTCCAGAATTTCCGGATTTCATGAACTGGACGAAATCGACCTGAAGATTCCCACCGGCCGCCCTAATAGCCGATCCCACAGCGCTGGTCGTTTTTCCTGCCCCTCGACCATAGTAAATATGGACAAAACCGGGGTCTTTTTTCTCTATTAATCCGGTTCTCCTCTGCGTATAATAAATGGTTTTAGCCTCCTCATTGGTTTTAGAGTTCATATCTAACTAAGGTTGATTTTGTCAAGGCATTCTCCATCCGTAGCAAGGCGAATTCGCCCGCTTTAAAACGCTTGAACTGTTATGTCCAATACCTTGCAATTGTTTATAAATTTCCTGAGGCAACGAGGTCGATATGCTGATTGATTGGCGTAAAGAACTGGCACGGGAAGGCCACAGGGTGATTCTCTCCGGGCTTCCCATTACCATGCATTGCCACCATTACAACATCAACCTTCAAAAGAAAATCGAAGATACACTAGGTGACGAAGGTGTAGAAATCCAATATCAAGCCGCAGAACGCGTCAGCTATTACGGTTTTCAATCCTTTCTCACTCAATACAGCAAGATCAAAACCATAAAGTCGAAACTGGAACTCGCTTCCACGATCTTTCAGAATTGCGGTCTCGGCGTAATCCACTTTAAAAGGGTTCGGCCCAATGGAGGGCGTATCGTCAGTCCTTCGAGCCATCATGTGACCGGTTGGCTGGCCAAGCACGGAAAACGTGATACGCCCGGTTGCCACTTTTCACGCGGCTGGATAGCCGGTGTCATGGAAGCTATCTACGAACGCCCGCTCGGATTCTACGTCGTGGAAGAACAGAAGTGCAAGATGATGCGAAAGTCGGAATGTGTCTTCCAGGTCAAGGAGAAGTAAATGGCCATTGACGGAAAAAAGATCGTTCACGCAGTCATGGAGGGAAGCAGAATTCGGGATGCAAAAGGCATTATCCCGCTTTTTGGCGTCTATCTGTCCCTCTTTTTTGTGGACTATTACAACAGACTGTCCTTTGATTTCGAAAAAAGGCTGGGAAAGGAAAGAGAATCTGAAGCCGAAGGCCTTCTTATAGAAGCCGCGCAGGAGTGCGGTTATGCGACCTTTCAGGGCATACGCAATTCATGGGAATGGGAGGAAATCGTGACCCCCATGATCGAAGGAAAGGAAGATCAAATCTTGGGTTTTGCTACCGTGGCTGTCGCCTTTGGCTGGGGGGACCTTGAGGTGAAAGAATTGGTTCCGGAAAAAAAATTGGTTATCAAGGTCTCGGGCTCCTATGAAGCAACCGGATACTTAGAACAGCACGGTATTGCCCATTCTGGAAAGTGTTATATGCTCAGGGGCGTCACTGCAGCCTTTATGGACTTGATTTATGGCGAGGATTATCCGGATGGGTGTTTTGCTTTCTCTGCAAGAGAACCCCATTGCCGGGCGAAAGGAGATCCGCATTGTGAGTTTATTGCCACACGATAAAATTCCGGATTTTTCGGAGAATAGGCACGAGCCTAAAGGGATGGCGTGTTGGGAGTTTTTGTCCTGCTCAAAGGTGCTTTGCCCGGCCCACGGCAAGCGAGACGTGGATTGTTGGCTTGTACCCAGAACGCGCTGTAGCAGTTACATTGAAGACGATTTTTTCCAAAAGCTTTCCTCATGCCTCGACTGCCCATTCTTCAGAGAACAAGGGAAATCTCAAACTCGGTCCTGGGATCATTTTCTCTCCCATCAGATCCAGAGATACAATTTCAAGGCCCTTGAACGCATTTATCAGAAGGAAGAGAGTTTTTTTGAAATCCTGAACCGTATTCCGGATGGGTTGTTTACAACGGACCGCGAATGGCGAATTACCTATTTTAATCCTGCAGCGGAAAATATCACCGGCTTTTCCGCCCAGGACGCGGTGGGCATGTATTGTAAGGATGTCTTTAAAAATGCCATATGTGAATCCGATTGTGCGCTAAAGCGGGCCGTAGATCAGGAGAAGGACGTTCATAATAGAGAATATGTGATTAGCAATATCGAAGGAAAGAAAATACCCATCATTTGTTCAACTTCGGTCTTTAGGGATAACTCTGGCCGGATCACAGGCGGTATCGAGATCTTTAAGGATGCCACAGAATTGAAACGATTACAGGAAGAGATCGCCACCCGAGAAAGGAAATATCGGCGTATCTTCGAGGGCAGCCATGACATGATCTATACCTCCACCCCGTCCGGTGAGATTCTCGATGTAAACCAGGCCGGTGTGGACCTGTTGGGATATCAGAATAAAGAGGAATTACTGGGCCAAGGTGGTGCGGAACGGATATACCTCGATCCCCGGGACCGAAAGAGATTTTTAGCGGAAATAAACCGACAAGGCAATGTCAAGGATTTTGAGGTTGATTTCCGCAAACATGACGGCTCACCCATCCGTGTCTTGATATCCAGCCGTCGTTACGAAAACCCAAACACCGGGGATATCGAATATGAAGGAATCATTAAGGACATTACCCTGCGCAAACACACCGAGGAAGATCTAAAACAGAGAAACCTGGAGTTGTCTATTCTCAATAATATCGCCGTAGCCATGAATCTGACCATGGATCTGAATCACATTTTGACCTTGACCCTAAAAAACGTTCTGAAAGTGTTGAGGCTGAAGCGTGGGGCCATTTTCCTGATAGATCATGAGAAAAAATGCGCACGCATACAGGTTAGGCAAGGCCTC
>CAYWMP010000245.1:0-6652 GCA_964459445.1 uncultured Desulfobacteraceae bacterium | reverse complement strand
GATTTATCGCCACCAGATGCCAGTACGCAAACCTTTGAAGAAATGCATGATGAATTCGTCATTGTCGGGGTCCCTGTTTATTCAGGACGGGTACCGCTTGAAGCGAAGAAGAGGCTTCAACGGCTCAAGGCCAACAACACACCCGCAGCAGTCGTTGTCGTTTACGGAAATAGGGAGTTTGAGGATGCCCTCCTGGAACTAAAAAATCTTGCAAGCGAGGCAGGATTCATCCCCGTTGCCGGTGGGGCGTTCATCGGTGAGCATTCATTTTCAAATGAGGCCACGCCGATTGCCGTTGGGAGGCCTGACGCGGAAGATCTCAAGAAGGCCAAAGAATTCGGCAAGTTGATAGGGAATAGGATGACGAGCATTCATACCCTTGATGAGATCTCCCTCGTGGCAGTGCCTGGGGCTTTTCCCCACAGGGAAAGAGGAAATCCGTCCAAAATATCTCCCATCACCCGGAAAACCCTTTGTACAACCTGTGGAACGTGTGCCACGGTCTGCCCGACTGCAGCTATTACTGTAAATGACAGTGTGATAACAGACGCAACGCTGTGTATTTTGTGCTGTGCATGCATAAAAAATTGTCCTACCGGCGCGAGAGTGATGGAGGAACCTCACGTAAAGCAGATTGCGGAATGGCTGCACGAAAACTACTCC
Organism: uncultured Desulfobacteraceae bacterium; assembly: GCA_964459445.1. Classification (GTDB taxonomy): domain Bacteria; phylum Desulfobacterota; class DSM-4660; order Desulfatiglandales; family HGW-15; genus CAYWMP01. Next base: position 5,989 of record CAYWMP010000245.1, on the reverse strand, counting down.
GATCGAAAAGAGCCTGAAATATTTTTTAATACGTAAGGATATTGGGGATGCACTTTTTGCGAATCCCGCCAGCTTGGACTTGACCCACTAGCGGAATTGCCCTATAGTCCGGCAACCAGAATGCCGGCTCATATCAACTAGAGTCTTTTCAAGCCTGCCAAACACCACCCAACGCACGCTTGCGTTGCGTTGATTTCCGGCCCGACAATCAATGGATGAATTTTCCCGCAGCCACCTCGTTGCGGGACACGGGATAACCACGCGAAAGGAGAGTAGAATTATGACTTTTCACCATGTCGACCATCCTCTGATTCAACACAAACTCGGTGTCCTCAGAAATTCGGAATGCTCCACCACGAAATTTCGCTTAGTAGCCAGGGAGTTGACCAATCTTTTGACCTATGAAGCCACCAGGCACATGGAAACGGAGGAGCATGAAGTCCAGGGCTGGGCGGGCCCCGTGAAGGTCCGCAAAGTGTCTGGGAAAAAGGTGGCCGTAACTCCCATTCTTAGGGCAGGCATTGGTATGCTTCAGGGTGTTCTGGATTTGATTCCATCAGCCAGGGTCAATATTGTCGGGTTATACCGGAATGAAGAGACTGCCAAACCGGTCAGATACTACCAGAAATTCTGCAATGATGTGGAACAACGAACCACTGTTATCCTTGATCCCATGCTTGCAACCGGCGGCTCCATGATCGCGACGATTGATATGCTTAAGGAGGAAGGATGTAAGGATATCAAGGCTATCTGCATCGTTGCCGCACCTGAAGGAGTCAAGGCCCTTGAAGAGGCTCATCCCGATGTTGAAATGTGGGGTGCGGCATTGGATGATTGCCTCAATGAGATGTATTACATCCTGCCCGGATTGGGCGACGCCGGAGACAGACTCTTCGGAACTCGCTAAAACAAGTCCCCTGGCAAACCGACAGGGGACGCCTGAAATGGGAATATCTATGAAATCTGAGGACAAAGACAGGGCTTCCGTGATTTTCCCACCACCTTTGATCTTCTTCGCATGTCTTATTATCGGCGCCTGTCTTGAATTCCTTTTACCTTCACGGCCCCTTGGATGGCCCTGGATGCTGCGAATCATCATCGGCGGCTTCCTATTTTTGTTTTCCGGATATTTCGCCCTCGGTGCATTCGTGGTCCTGCGCCGGAATAAAACTCCAATTGATCCATCTAAACCAACGAACGCGATTGTGAGTGAGGGGCCCTTCCGTTTTTCCAGAAACCCCATGTACTTGTCTCTTCTGCTTCTCCTGTCCGGTTTGGCAGTGTTGACTTGCTCCCTTTGGATTGGCGTTATGGTGCCGGTCCTGTTTTTCGTATTCAATTTGGGTATTGTAGAACCTGAGGAGAAATACCTGACCGGTAAGTTCGGTGACGATTACCGGAAATACAAAGCAAAAGTGAGACGATGGATCTGACTTGAAACCCATCCGTGCTATTGTCCCTTCAAGCGCCTCTTTTTTTGTTTACTTACCATTATGATATTGTAAATTGTCATGACAAAAATGAAAGGAACTCGTGAACGAGTAATTATGAAATCACTTGTGTCCACCAACCTGCCTGATTTGATTCTTCGATGGGCGAGGGAAGAGGATGTTCCTCTTATCCTTGAATTAATCCTCGAGCTTGCGGAATACGAAAAACTGACTCAAGAGGTCACTGCCGATGAAGAGATCCTTCGGAAATCCCTGTTTCGTGGGAAGCAGATTGCTGAAGTCATTATTGCCGAATACCGGGACGCGCCTGTTGGGTTTGCCCTCTTCTTCCATAATTTCTCAAGTTTTCTTGGCACTCCGGGAATATATCTGGAGGACCTCTATATAAAACCTGAAGTCCGGGGCAAGGGAATAGGTAAAATTCTCCTGTCCTACCTTGCGCGCCTTGCCCAAGAACGTGGTTGCAGCCGCCTTGACTGGGGAGTTCTGGATTGGAATGAACCCGCTATTCAGTTCTATAAAAACTTGGGTGCACGCTCCAGGGAAGAATGGATAGGATATCGCTTGAGCGGGAAAGCCCTGGATGAATTGGCCATGACATTTTGATGAGATCATCCTGAAGCTTTATTTGAATGGGGAGAAAAACGTTTGTCCATTGACATAAAATGGTTTCCACCGGCATGGTTCCAAATTAAGGCCGCAAACAAGATCATATATATTGATCCGGCCTACATGCGCACCTATTTTTCCAAATACCCCAAAAGGATCGAATTCAGCAAATGGCCGGATCCCATCGATGGATTGCCTGAAAAGCTTGAAAAAGGTGATTTGATTCTCATCACGCATGCACATAAGGACCATGTAAAGGATGTCACATTAAACAGGCTCAAGCGAAAAAACACGCTGGTGTTCGGGCCAAAACGCTGTTTGATGAAGGTTAGTGAGGATATTAAAGAGATCGAACCCGGAGAAGAAATTGATTTTGGAGGCATTAAGATAAAGGCTGTTGATGCCTACAACACCGAAAAGGGGAAATCAACCAAAAAGGTCCACTATAAAGGCGGCGGTGTTGGATATTTGATTACTATCGAGGAAAAAACCATCTATCATGCAGGTGATACGGATCTCATCCCGGAAATGGAAAGGCTTGGGGTTGTGGATGTGGCGCTTTTGCCCATCGGCGGGACCTATACGATGGATATCTCAGAAGCCGTCAAGGCAACCAAGGCCATCCAACCCAAAGTGGTCATTCCAATGCATCGTTTGAAGGCAGATCCCCTTGTATTCAAAAAAAGGGTGGAAGCCAAAACAGATACTCGGATCGAGGGTCTGGCGATCGGAGAAGTTTTTCATTTGAAGTAGGCATGCAAAAAATAGGTGACAACATAGAGGCTTCGAGACCCTGTTGCTTAACGAGATCAACAGAGTCAAAAATCATTGCCTTGAAGGATCGCAGAGGGAAGCCGCTCAGGACCATCATTAACCTGAAATCGGGCCTGGTATATGTCGATCCCAGACCGGAAGAAAATGAACTCAAAGCGTTTTATTCCAGTGAATACAGGAAACAGTACAAAGGCATTGCCGTACCCAAGAAAAAACACATCTTGAGGGCCGGAAGAGTCGCTTTGTCGAGATTCTCAAGATTATATAAATACCTTAAGGGCAATGAACAAATTCTAGACATCGGTTCCGGGGGTGGAGAATTCGTCTATCTTTTGAAACAAAGGGGGCTCCTCGCAAAGGGTGTAGAAGCCAATGAGGGGTACGCTAATTACTCTATTGAGGAATTCGGCAATGATATTGAGATTGGTGTTTTTCAAGAAATTAACGGATATCAGGCATCTTTTGATGTCGTGACACTATTTCATGTCCTAGAGCATCTCCCGGATCCCGTATCTGCCATCGAGAAAATAGGTGGTTATCTCAAGAATGGCGGTCTGCTCGCAATCGAAGTCCCAAATGTGACCTACAGGCGAACCTTTCCTCAGCAAAAATGGCATATTGGTCACCTATTCAGTTTTGACCTAAAAACACTGCAGGCAGTGGCCTTGAAAGCGGGTTTTAGTATTTTGGCAGCCGCTGAAGTAACGGATGGCGGCAATATCATGATGTTTTGCAAGAAAGGCAATGGGGACCGACTTGACGATGGTTTTTTAAAGGGGAATTTTGAAGCCGTTTCCAACATACTGTTATCGCATACCTCTTTCTCCCATTTCTTCACCTGGCATCCCTATTACAGGCCCATTCTAAGGGCACTTAAAAACCTGGGCGAAATGGTTATCGTCAGCAAAAAGGAGACCGGTAGGGAAATTCTTGATTCGCTGTATCACTCCGACGAGGCAATTTCAAAACGCTCGATTTAGACCGTTATTGAGTAAAGATAGGTAAATGCACCTAAAACGGAGCTAGCCATGGAACACGTAGCTTTTGACCTGGAGAGGGCCCGAAGAGATACCCCCGGGTGTGACAAGGTCCTGCATTTCAATAACGCCGGCTCGGCCCTTGTGCCTCGGGTCGTTCTGGATGCGGTAACCGGTTACCTGGAACTGGAGGCTGAAATCGGCGGATATGAGGCGGCAGACCGGGCCAAGGATGCGGTCGAGCATGTGTATGATGCTCTATCAACACTTATTGGCTGCGGGCGTGAAGAAATTGCTGTCATCGAAAATGCAACGCGAGCTTGGGATATGGCCTTTTACGCCATCCCTTTTAAGCACGGTGATCGCATTCTCACTTCCATGGCCGAATACGCCAGCAATTATTTGGCGTTTCTCCAAATCTCAAAGAGAACGGGCGTAAAAATCGAAGTCATTCCAAACGATGAACGGGGCCAGCTTTCTGTTGAAGCCTTAAGGCATATGGTCGATGATCGCGTTAAGCTCATTGCTATCACCCATATCCCCACCAATGGCGGATTGGTTAACCCGGCCGCCGAAGTAGGAAAAATCGCAAGAGAAGCCAATGTGCTCTATTTGCTGGATGCCTGCCAGTCTGTGGGACATATGCCCGTCAATGTCCTAGAAATAGGTTGCGATATGCTTTCCGCAACGGGCAGGAAATACTTGAGGGGTCCTCGGGGGACGGGGTTTCTTTACGTTCGGCGCGACCTTATCGAGGAGCTAGAACCTCCCTTTCTCGATCTCCATGCAGCCACCTGGATTGCCGATGATGAATATGAAATCCGTTCGGATGCACGCCGCTTTGAGAATTGGGAAACCAACTATGCGGGGAAGGTCGGCCTTGGCGTGGCTGTGGACTATGCCCTTGGCTGGGGTATGCCACCCATATGGAAGCGGATATGCGAAGTGTCCAAAGGACTCAGGATCAGACTCAATGATTTGTCCGGCGTTGCCACCCATGATCTGGGCGCTATCCAATGCGGCATCGTCTCATTTACGGTCGAAGGGAAAAATCCGTCAGACATCCAACGTCAATTGAACGAGAAAAATATCAATATCTCGGTTTCTGTTGCGCCTTCCACCCTCTTGGATATGGAATCCAGATCCCTATCCAGTATTCTCAGGGCCTCGGTGCATTATTACAACAACGAGGAGGAAGTGGTTCGGTTTTGCGAAGCATTGAGGCGCTTCCTCTAGGTTGAATAGGTTGCCAACGCGGGGGCAACGCTTAAGGATAATGGGACATGGTTTTGGAATTTCTTCAATTGTTGACGACTTTCGCTATGACGGGCGTTATTTGGGTTGTCCAATTGGTTCACTACCCGAGCTTTAGCTATGTTGGCGAAGACATGTTTCCTCGCTTTCATCGTCGTCATGTGATGGCTATTTCCTTGGTGGTTGTTCCTCTAATGCTCGGCGAATTCCTATGCGGCCTGTATTTGGCTTTCACCAACGTTACATACGCAGCGTGGGTCCAATGGGTCTGTGTTTGCATCATCGCCCTGACTTGGCTTGCCACGTTTTGCATCCTGGTCCCGCTTCACGTGAAGTTGAACAAGGGGAAGGATCCCATTCTCATTAGGAAGTTAACCAAGACCAACTGGATCCGTACCGGACTTTGGACCATAAAAACGGTCCTGATTCTGGTTGCCTATACTGCGGCGCTTTGAGAGGGAACTAATAGAGATAAAACACGATTGGGCGATGTGATTCAAAGTTGAAACTAATTCTAAATATGATTGGCTAGGCCTTCCCCATATATTGGTCGATGTTGGCCAAAACCCTGTTCAAAGCCCCTCTGTTCATCTCCACAAACCGCATCGCTCTTCGGCCCATTTGATGTCGTTTTTTCGGATCGGATAAAAGATCGGTCATGGTTTTAATAAGATCCTGAACATCCGTAATCCGTAAGCCGCCGCCCGCTTCAAGGAGCAGCTGAGACATCAGGACAAAATTGTGGGTGTGGGGGCCGAAGAGGACAGGTTGGCCGAAACTTGCCGGTTCCAGGAGATTATGCCCGCCGATAGGGACCAGACTCCCGCCTACAAAGCTTATTTCCCCAATACCATAGACCCTACCCAGCTCTCCTATGGTATTAAGGATTAACACATCACAGTTATTCGCCCTTTCCCTGGGATC
>CAYWMP010000244.1:0-6886 GCA_964459445.1 uncultured Desulfobacteraceae bacterium | reverse complement strand
TCTTGTCGGCCACAACCTCTATAATGCCTTCAGTCTGAGACATGATCATACCGAAGGGGTTCATGGAAAGGGGAGCACTGCCGGTGACGACGTCATATCCTGCCTTCTTGGCCTCTCGACTCGTCATTCCAACACAGGCAACCTGGGGCTGGGTGAATAGAATACGGCAAAGGGTTCGATGATCAAGGACACTCTCCAATCCCATGGCATTCTCTGCAGCCACGATACCGCCGGCTGCTGCAAGATGGGAATAGTGTTTGCTTTCGGGAGACGCCACGTCTCCTATGGCATAGATATCCTGTGAACCGGTCTCCATTCGTTCATTGACCTGGATATGGTCCCCCGTCACATCCAACCCGACACTTTCAATTCCCAAACCGGTGAGGGAGGCAATTCTTCTCACCGTGATGATTTGGTCCACGAGCACGGTTTCTTTCTGGTTTTTCACTCGAAGAACACCATGAAGACCATCCTTGCGTCTTTTGAGATCCTGGAGCTTTGCTCGAGACCATACCGTCAATCCCTGATTCTTCAAGGCACTGGTAAGCCGGGACCTGATGGTTTTGCTTTCCTCAGGGAGAATGGATTTTTCCTCTGTGGCGAGAATCACTTTCGATCCATAACGATGGAGGAACTGGGCTATCTCTATGGCCCTGGGGCTTTTGTCATAGACAAGAACACGTTTGGGCGCTTTCTCTAAGACAAGAAGTCCGTCGCTATTGATTACCCCGGAAAGCTTGGCGCCCGAGAATTCGGGTTTAAGCCATTTAGCCCCTGTGGACAGTATGAGTCGCTTAAGGGAGATGAACTTTCCATTGACCTCTACCCTTTTCCTGTTGATGATTTTGCCCTTGCCCTTGATGACAGTTACGCCGGCCCTATTGAGATTGTTCTTTACGCTTTCTCTCATAAACCCGATGAATTCATTTTGCCTTTTCAAAAGCCTGCTATAGCTCTTGGTCAATCGGGTGAATCCCAGACCCATCTCTTTGCCAAGAGTAAGGTTTCCGATGATACTGGCAGCGGCCATCATATGACCGAAAGGAACGCACCCCCTATTCATACAAAGACCACCCAAGAATTGACTTTCGATAAGGGCGACACGGCCGCCCAACTGTGCAGCCCTGACAGCGGCCGGCACACCGCCTGCCCCTCCGCCCAAAACCACAATGTCATATTTTTTTTCCGTCATAGGTTTCTCCTGCGAGATAGATGCTGGATGCTGGTTGCTAGATACCAGATAAAATGGGTCCAGCAATCAGTAACAAGTAATGAGTAACCAGAAACCAGAAACAGATATCCAGAATCAGATAATTTTACGTCTGTTGCTTCATGGCTCTCAAAAGTAAATGGATATCCTCAATACATTCCTTTATTTCTTTAAGAAATCTTGCCCCGTCGGCTCCATCGATTATTCGATGGTCAATGGTCAGACTCAGCATCATCCTCTGACCCACTTTAATTTCACCGTCCTCGACCACAGGCTTTTCAACGATTTTGCCGACGCCGAGAATCCCGGATTCAGGAGGATTGAGGATGGGCGTGAAGGCCTCAATATCTAAAAAGCCCAAATTGGTGAGGGTAAAGGTACCCCCCTGAAGATCATCGGGGATCAGTTTTTTGGATTTGACCTTATCAACAAACGCATTTGTTTCTTTCTGAATGGCCTGGATTGATTTTTTGTCGGCATCACGAATTACGGGAACAACAAGGCCATGGGCCGCATCCATGGCAAGACCGATGTTGACGGATTCCCAATGCCAGATCTCATTTTCCAAGACGCCTGCATTCAGCCCAGGATGGTTTTTAAGGGCCTGGCCCAGGATCTTGATAAGAATCGCATTAAAGGAAGCCTTTTTATCCGCGCGTTTTACTTTTCTATTGAAGCCCTTTCTAAATTCTATGAGAGGTGAGGCGTCGGCCTCAAGAGTGAGGGTGAGTTGAGCCGTTTCTTGAAGGCTTTTATGCATGCGTTCAAAAATGACCTGCCGAACTCCACTTAGGGGTTTTACTTCTTTGACTTTTTTAAAAGCCCCAATAGCTGATTTATCGGCCATTCTTTTTGATTCGACGTTTGCATCCATTGCCCGCAACACATCTGCTTTCACAATTTTGCCTGATGACCCAGATCCTTTAATGATGCCCAGATCCAACCTATGACCCTGAGCTATCTTCCTTGCTAGGGGCGTGATTTTCACGATGCCACGTTTATCTACAGCACGCAGTATATCCTTTTCTACGATTCGGCCGCCCGGACCCGTGCCCCGTAGGGCGGATAAGTCAATCCCCTTCTTAGCAGCAAGCTTCCTGGCCCGACCCGATGCCATAACTTTGCCGGCTGCTCCGCCCTCCTTTTTCCCTATCCTTTTTCGGATCCGAGAGATGTCAATGGCCTCGTCCTTTTCTCCCCGGACATATGCAGCTAGATCAACTTTTTCTCCCGGTTTTCCGACGATCCCGATTACCGAAAGGATTTCGGTCTCTTCTCCGTCCGGAATAATGATCTTCAGAAGGACGCCATCTACTGGAGATTCAACCTCAAAGACCACCTTCTCTGTTTCCACCTCGCAGATGGGTTGTCCCTTCTTGACCGGATCGCCTTCAGACTTCAACCACTTGACAACCCTGCCTTTTTTAATATCCTGACCGGCCTGGGGCATGATGATTTCAGTGGTCATCGAGATCTAAGAACCTCCCAAATTCATCGCTGTTTTCATAATCAGAATTCATTTATGAGTCATACGACCTGCAAAACGCCTTCGATGATGTCTTCGACCGAAGGCACACAGACCTTCTCCAATTCAAGGTTATAGGGAACGGGTGTGTCCTTTCCGCAGATACGTATAACAGGCCCATCGAGGTCATCATAGGCTTCTTCCATAATCATCGCAGCAAGGTCTCCACCGACGCCGCCCCTTTTACAGGCCTCATGGACAATGACGACCCGGCCCGTTTTTCTAGCAGAATCCTAAATCGCCTCTTCATCCAGGGGCTTCAGCGTTCTCAAGTCAAGGACCTCGACACTTATCCCCTCCTTCTCAAGCATTTCCGCTGCTTCAAGACATTTCAAAGTCATATGGGAATAGGTGATCAATGAGACATCATCCCCCTCTTTTTTTAAATCGGATTCACCCAAGGGAATGACATATTCTTTATTAGGGACATCACCTTTGGTCATGTAGAGTTGTTTATGTTCTATGAATATGACCGGGTAATCATCGCGGATTGAAGTTTTCAACAGTCCATAGGCATCACCGGGCGTTGAAGGCATTACAATTTTTAGTCCGGGTATATGATAAAATAACGCTTCAAGGCTCTGGGAATGTTGTGCTGCCAAGCCATTTCCCAGCCCGCCCTGAGTTCTCAGGACCATGGGCACCTGGCCTTGGCCACCAGACATAAACCCATATTTGGCCGCCTGATTGATGAGTTGGTCCATGGCAAGGGTCGAGAAATCAACGAACAGGATTTCAACAATCGGGCGTGTCCCAACGAGGGCGGCCCCAACAGCAGCCCCGGTAAAGGATGCCTCGGCAATCGGTGTATCAACCACCCGTTCGGGACCAAACTCCTTAAGGAGCCCCTCTGTGACCTTATATGAACCGCCACGTTCTGCAATGTTCTCCCCCATGATAAAAACAAAGGGGTCGCGCCGCATTTCCTCAAAAAGGGCGAGGTTCAGAGCCTCTCTGTACATCATTTCAGGCATCTTCTAATTCCTTCTTCTTATCTGATGTGATTAGAAATCTTGAATACCCTCAAGGAACTCATCAACAGAGGGCTGCGGGCTGTTCTTGGCAAAATCGATGGCACTATCCAACTCTTTATCCACCGCTTTCTCGACGGTGGTGGTCTTTCTCTTGTTTTTGATCTTGTCACGGAGGATCGCTATGGGGTCCCTGGTTTTCCATTTTGCAAGCACCTTCTGATCCATATACAATCCGGGATCGTTTATATGATGACCTCCGTGTCGATAGGTCTTGGCCTCTATAAGGGTCGGTCCCTCTCCGTTCCTGGCCCTTTCGGCAGCGCTTTTTGTGGCATGATAGACTTCGACAGCATCATTTCCGTCAACACAGATCCCGGGCATACCAAACGCCTCTCCTTTACAGGCCAAATCGCAATTGCCAAAAGAGCATTCAACAGGGGTGGAGACGGCATAGTGATTGTTCTCCAGCATAAAGATAACCGGAAGCCTGAAGGCGGCAGCTAAATTAAGCGATTCTCCAAACACCCCGTTATTTGCTGCGCCGTCGCTGAAAAATGCGATGACCACCTTTTTTCCCTTTTTAACTTTAATACCCATGGCCGCGCCGGTGGCTATGGGGATGCCTCCCCCTACGATCCCATTGGCGCCGAGATTATTATCCTCTTTGCTTGAGATATGCATGGAACCGCCACGTCCTCTACAGTATCCTGTTGTCCTGCCCAAGATTTCTGCAACCATGAGTTTCAGGTCTGCACCTTTGCAGATGCAGTGTCCGTGTCCGCGATGGGTGCTTACGATATAATCATCCTGCTTAATGGCTGCACAGGCACCGGCGGCGATCGCTTCTTCTCCGAGATAGGGGTGCAAATATCCTCGAATAAGACCCTGGCGATACAGTTCTATGCAGTTCAGTTCAAATTGCCGTGTTGCATAGATATTTCTGTACATTTCAAAAAGGATTTTTTCGTCAACCTCAAGCTCAGGGCCTTTCCTTTTTTTGCCTCTTTTTGTCGAGGATTTTTTAACCATTTTGAATTTCCTCAAGACATTTCATTAGTTAATTGGGGGCTTATGTTTTGTGATTTAATAAACGATAATCGGAGCATTAAAGAAGGCATCAGCTCTTGTTTTCTAGAGCTTCGAAGTTATTTTGAAAAGGAACAGGTCTCGGCTCAAAACAAATGCCAATTCACGGAAAAGATTCCTAACCTGCCCCGCCTTGCAGTTCGTTGTGCAGGCTGTAACGATCGGCCCTATAGTGGGCCTCGAGGAACTCGATGGGTCTATCATCTTGGGAATAGGAAACCCTTTCGATGTAGAGAATCGCAGCGTTCCGCTTCATCATTAGAGGGTCTGCGATATCCTTGGAGGCATTGATGGCCTTGATCATTTGTGTAGCCCTTGACCATTTGATGCCATAGTCCCGTTCCTTAATTTCTCTCAAGGATGTTTCCGCAAAATTATGGTTAAGAATTCCCGGACAAAATCTGTGGATAAAATAGGATCTTTCAAGACACATGGGTTCGTTATCTGCCAGTCGGAGCCGGTCCAATCGGGTCAATTCCTCATCTAACTCAATGGACAATTTTTCGGCGATGTATTCCGTTGCAGGCACCAGGCCTGAGAAAAGAACCGTTGAACTAGGCTTAAATCCCCTCTGGCGCATATCCTCAGTAAAATTAACAATACGGGAAAGGCCGTGTTCAAGCTTTGGGTGGGCAACGAATGTCCCTCTGCCCCGCTGCCGAAAAATTAGTCCCTCTTTGACCAGCATATCCAGCACCTTGCGAACCGTGATGCGGCTGACATGATAGTCTTGAATGAGCTCGGATTCAGGAGGGACCATGTCTCCGGGTTTTAATTCTTTGCTCAGGATTTTCTCATGGAGAATCTCGTAGAGCTGATGATAGAGGGGTATCTTGCTTCCATAATTAATCCTATTCATATCAAGGCCCTTTCACTACTATTTCCGAGGGGACGTATCTTTCAAATGTCTGAAGTGGCAACGAATATGGGTTGAACAGCAAATGACATAATGATATAACATTTCAGATGCTGCCATATTCTTCGACATAACTCAAGAAAAAAAGGTCATGGTAACAGGTTCCGGTTATGCCTTCGCTCTATATCAAATATCACCAAAATAAAAGGACGTGGGATGATGATATTTTTTCCTTGATTTTGAGAGATAGGTGTGTCACATTCATCATAATGTTATAACATTTCTTTATTCTGCTCACCGATTCTAACAAATGGAAGATGATTATCAAGTCTCATCCTTCATCATTGTTCCGAAACCTTTAGCTCTTCGTACAATTTATCAATGAAAAAGTCATCAACTCGTCCCTACAAAAGATGTTTTTCCTGCCGTCTGGCGCACAAGACATTTCAGTTGAGGTATTTTCAAAACGTTCAAGTTTGGCCAAGGTCAAGGAAGACGAAAATTTTAACCGCAGGAATACATAATAGTATTTTGAGGATTGGAATTTGAGCCTGACGCCGAGATTGGCCAAAATAGGGCGTTTTGAAATTGGCTCAGTTTTGTAAATCAATACTATAGGAGAAGCTTATGAGGGTTTTCCTTGATACGGCTGATGTGGAAGCCATTAAAAGGGCCTATGATACCGGGTTGTTGGGTGGCATAACAACCAATCCTGCCAAAATAGCGGAGACGGGAAAAAAGTTTACAGATGTCATCGAAGAGATTTGCTCTATTGTTCCCGGACCCGTAAGCGCGGAAGCCGTGGCCCATAGGGCAGAGGATATTGTCAAAGAGGCCGAAAAACTGGCAGCCATCGCTCCGAATGTTGTCAATAAGGTTCCAATGAATGTGGAAGGATTAAAGGCCGCCGCCATATTGGAGAAGGAGAAAGATATACGGGTAAATGTCACCATGATCTTTTCAGCGGATCAAGCGGCCTTGGCAATGATGACAAACGCAACCTTCGTCAGCATTGTCTTAAGCAGGCTTGACGCGGCGGGGGGTGGAAGCGAGTTCCTTGTTCAGGATGCGGTTGCGATAAAGGATAACTACGGCTTTACTTCTGAAGTTTTGGCGGCAAGTCTGAAGACAAGGAACCATGTCATCAATTGCCTCCGGGCCGGCGCCGATATCATTTCGCTGCCTGAATCCTTGTTCTTCGAAATGTTCGATCATCCACTGACCATAGAGGCCCT
>CAYWMP010000243.1:0-7063 GCA_964459445.1 uncultured Desulfobacteraceae bacterium | reverse complement strand
GCTGAACACTGAAACCTGAAACCTATCACGCCATGTGCAAGCCAAAAACATTGAACCTCTAAGCCCTTGCCCGCCTTACTTCTGGCGGGTAGAAACCAAGAACCCGGAACGAAGCATAATCCTTGAATATGATTCATTTATCTGTTAAACGGTACAGGTTTATTCTTTCGCGAAAATTATCCAACCAAAGAGGGAGACTATAGATGAGTCAAATGAAGACAATTGAAGGCAACGAAGCAGCAGCTCATGTGGCCTATGCCATGAGTGAAGTGGCGGCAATCTACCCGATCACCCCATCCAGCAGCATGGGCGAATATTGTGACGAATGGGCGGCTCACGGGAGGAAGAATATCCTGGGCCAGGTTCTCAAGGTGGTGGAAATGCAGTCAGAGGCCGGAGCGGCCGGGGCCGTGCACGGCGCCCTATCTTCGGGTGCGCTGTCGACCACTTTTACCGCATCCCAAGGCCTCCTGCTCATGATTCCGAACATGTACAAAATAGCCGGGGAGATCATGCCCGCGGTTTTTCATGTATCAGCCCGGGCCCTCGCCGCTCATGCCCTGTCCATCTTCGGAGACCACTCCGATATCAATGCCACAAGACAGACCGGCTTCTCTTTTCTGGCGTCGGCCTCCATCCAGGAAGTTATGGATCTCGGGCTTGTTGCCCACCTCGCGAGCATTAGAGCTAGCCTCCCTTTTCTCCATTTCTTTGACGGATTCCGGACATCCATGGAGATCCAGAAGATACATCTCATTAATTATGATGACATGGCAAAGCTCGTGGACTGGGACGCCGTTGAAGACTTCCGAAGCCGCTGCATGCATCCGGAATACCCGCAATTGCGTGGTACCGCCCAGAATCCGGATGTCTACTTTCAAAACCGAGAGGCCTCGAATCCGTACTACGCCGCGGTTCCCCACATTGTCCAGGAGGAGATGCAAAGAGTGGGTGATCTCGTCGGTCGTTCCTACAATCTCTTTGACTTTGTGGGTGATCCGGAAGCTGATAGAATCATCATCTCCATGGCATCCGGTTGTGACGTCATCGAAGAGACCGTAAACTACCTCAATGACTTGGGTGAGCGGGTCGGCCTTTTGAAAGTGCGCTTATATCACCCTTTCTCAACTGAGCATTTTCTAAGGGCCATCCCGGCAACCGCAAAGCGCATTGCGGTTCTTGATAGGACAAAGTCTCCGGGCCACCTGGGAGAGCCCCTGTATCGGGATGTGTGCACGGTGTATCAGGAGAGGGGCGAAAACCCCATCATCGTCGGTGGGCGTTACGGGCTCGGCAGCAAGGACTTCACGCCAACGATGGTGAAATCGGTCTTTGACAACCTGCGTGCATCGGCCCCGAAGAACCATTTTACGGTCGGCATCGCGGATGACGTGGCTCATACTTCCCTCGATTTCGGCGAAGACATTGATCCGGCGCCCAAGGGTACCGTACGGTGCAAGTTCTGGGGATTGGGTGCTGACGGGACGGTCGGCGCCAACAAGAATGCCATAAAAATTATCGGCGAAAACACCGATATGTATGCACAGGCCTATTTTGCCTATGATGCCAAAAAATCGGGAGGGATTACCATGTCCCATCTCCGTTTTTCACCCCACCGGATCCAGTCACCCTACCTGTTGACACACTCCGATTTCATTGCCTGTCACAATCCCGCTTTTGTTAAACAGTATGACATCCTGGCCGGGATCAGAGAGGGCGGCTCATTTCTGCTCAATTCACCTTGGACCCTTAAGGAGATGGAAACAAAGCTCCCGGATCCCATCAAGAGGACCATTGCACAGAAAAAACTCGATTTTTACAACATTGATGCCGTCAAGATCGCCACTAAACTGGGCTTGGGCGGGCGCATCAATATGATCATGCAGGCGGCCTTCTTTAAGATCGCCAATGTCATCCCCCCTGAAGAGGCCCTCCAATTCATCAAAGATGCCATCAAAAAGACCTATGGAAAAAAGGGTGAGAAGGTGGTGCAGATGAATGTGGACGCCGTGGACAAGACCATCGATGCCCTAAAAAAAGTCAGAATTCCAAAGGCCTGGGTCACGGCAGGGCAGGATGCCTATCTGGAAGGGGATGAACCCGAATTTGTCAACCAGGTCATGCGACCGATGCTCGCCCAGCAGGGAGACCAACTCCCCGTGAGCTTCATGAGTCCAGACGGCATTTTGCCTACCGGAACCACAAAGTACGAAAAGCGAGGCATCGCCATCAACGTGCCCGAATGGATCGCCGAAAACTGCATCCAGTGCAACCAGTGCGCATTTATCTGTCCCCATGCCGTCATTCGGCCCTATCTGGCCGGTGATGACGATCTCAAGGATGCGCCAAAGAATTTTGAAACCCTTGATGCAAAAGGAAAGGAACTCAAGGGTTTGAAATTCCGTATTCAGATCAGCCCCCTTGACTGTACGGGTTGCGGCAACTGTGCGGATATTTGTCCTGCCAAGGTGAAGGCCCTCGTCATGAGGCCCCTGGCCACCCAAACCCAGACCGAAATTCCCAATCACAAATTCGCTGAAGCACTTCCCATTCTGGATGATCTCATGCCCGTTACCAGCGTAAAGGGAAGTCAGTTCCGCCAGCCACTCTTTGAGTTTTCAGGGGCCTGCCCCGGTTGTGGAGAGACGCCCTATATCAAGGTCATCACCCAGCTTTATGGCGACCGCATGATCATTGCAAACGCGACAGGTTGTTCTTCCATTTATGGCGGTTCGGCGCCGAGCTGTCCCTATACGGTGAATGAAGACGGTCATGGTCCGGCATGGGCCAACTCCCTCTTTGAGGATAATGCCGAATATGGTTTCGGCATGGAATTGGGCTCAACCCAGAGACGCGAGAAACTGGCGGACATCATACGCGAGGCCCTTGATGCAGATGTCTCCAAATCCCTCAAAGAGGCCCTCAAGCTCTGGCTTGACCATAGACACGATGGAGGAAAATCCAAAGAATACGGACATCATATCCTGGAGCTTATCGAGCAAGAAATCGTCGGCAAAGGGGGCCCTGTCGATGATCTCCTCTTTGCCATCCTCTCCGGTAGCGATTACCTCACTAAGAAGTCCATTTGGATTATCGGCGGTGATGGATGGGCCTATGACATCGGCTATGGCGGATTGGACCATGTTATGGCCACAGGTCATGATGTGAATATCCTGGTCCTGGACACGGAAGTCTATTCCAACACGGGTGGGCAGTCATCAAAGTCAACGCCTACGGGTGCGGTTGCCAAATTTGCCACCGGCGGGAAGCCCACTCGCAAAAAGGATCTGGGGCGGATGGCCATGACCTATGGTTATGTCTATGTGGCGTCGGTCGCTATGGGCGCCAATAAAAATCAATTCATGAAGGCGATCGTCGAAGCCGAGTCCTACAATGGCCCGTCCTTGATCATTGCCTACTCACCCTGCATCAATCACGGTATGAACATGGGCAGAAGCCAGAATGAGGAAAAGAAGGCCGTTGATGCCGGCTATTGGAGCCTTTTCCGGTATAATCCCTTGCTGCAAGAGGAGGGTAAGAATCCCTTTATCCTGGATTCAAAAGAACCTTCCGGAGACTTTCAGGAATTCCTACTTGGAGAGGTGCGCTATGCCAGCCTCAAGAGAACCTTTCCGGAAAGCGCGGAAGCCCTCTTTAAAAAGGCTGAGGAGGATATGAAAGAAAGGTACAAAACCTATAAACGGATGGCTGCGATAGACGAATGATTCAAAAAATAATATGAAGAAACAAAGGAGGCGGACTTTCAAGTCCGCCTCTTTTATTTGGTGTTTTCCCATTACCAATTGTTTTTACAATTCCTCAAGATCGGGCGACGGGAATGAACCGAGTCGACTGAATTCCTTTTCGTTGGTCAGATCATAGGTAATGGGCGTTATCGTTATTTGGTTCTCTTTTAAGGCCGCGGCATCGGAATCCGGCCTTTCTTCATTCATGGGCTTCTCACCGGTCAGCCAATAGTAGACATTGCCTCTGGGATCAATCCGGCGTTCAAAGCTCTCCGAGAATTTGGCCAGACCCTGCCTTGTGATGCTTACCCCTTTAATCTCCTCAGGGGGAAGGGCCGGGATATTCACATTGAGGGCAGTTCCAGCCTTGAGGTCATTTTTCATAATAAACCCGATCAGTTTACGGCAGAAGCTGGCTGCAAAGCGAAAATCCGGGTTCTTTCTGGTATCCAAGGATATGGCGGCAGATTTTATTCCCAGGTACGCCCCCTCGGTCGCTGCGGAAACCGTTCCAGAATAAAGGACGTTAACCCCCACGTTGGCCCCCAGATTGATGCCTGACAGGATCATATCCGGGGGTGGGTCAAGGAGTTCTTGAACGGCAATTTTGACACAATCGGCCGGCGTGCCTGTGACGGCGTGGCCGAAAAAGGTTCCGTTTTTTTTGATCGCCTGAATCCTCAGGGGTGAGTTTAGGGTAATCGCATGACCTACCGCACTCATCTCCGACACGGGTGCCACCACTTCTAGTTCGTAGTCAACCTTCAGCTCCTGAAATAGGGCCAACAGCCCGGGCGCATGAATCCCGTCATCATTGGTTAGGAGTATTCTCATTTTTCATATTACCTGTCTTTTTTTCTCTATATACCACTCACTGAGAAATTTATAAAATAGTTTGCATTTATTGTGCCTTTGCGGATTCCTGCGCTGTCGCCCTCTTCGCTTTTCATTGCTTCTCATCCCGATCTACTGTATATCTAGTGCTGCCTTTTAACGCCAAGGTGTTCTAATTCCTTAATAATTGCTGTAATGACGGCCAAGGGTGCTCTGCAGTGAATCAAGAAACCAAAGAAGACATCTACCACAAAGAGCTTGATACCCTCCTCCGGTTCGGGGCGCTCATTAATTCCTCTTTGAATATAGAACGGGTGCTGGATAGCGCCATGAAGTGGGCGGAGGAATTCATGAATGCGGAAGCCAGCTCTGTCTATGAATTGGACGAGGAAAAGAATGAACTCTTTATCCGCCTCGCCCGGGGCGAGAAAAAGGTGCCTGCAAAACGCATTACCCTGGAAGTCGGGGAGGGGATTGCGGGCTATGTGGTTCAGACCGGTACGCCCCTCGTGATTCAGGATATTGCCAAGGAGACGCGGTTCAGTGACAAATTTGACAAGCTCACCGGTTTTGAGACCCGGTGCATGATTTGCGTGCCTTTGATCATAAGAAGCAAGCCCATCGGCGCGCTTCAGGTTTTGAACAAGAAATCCGGGGATCTTTTCAACCAAAACGACCTGGAACTCCTGGTCAGTATGGCACAGCAGATCGCTGTTGCCATGGACAATGCCAAACTCTATCAGCGTCTAGAAAAAAGATTTGAAATTACATCCAAGGAGTTGAAGGTCGTTCAAGACAAACTGATTCGTACAGAGCGACTGGCAGCCATGGGACACCTGGTTCAAGGGGTGGCCCATGAAATCAGGAATCCCGTGATGACCATTGGCGGTTTTGCTCAGAGACTGGGCAAGGCCCTTGAGCATGACAGGAAGGCCGGGAAATATGTGGAAATCATCATGGATGCGTCAGATCGACTCGAAAAACTGGTAAAGGAGATCCGTGATTTTGCCGAAGTCCAGACCGCTAAGCTGATCCCCGAAAATATCGGACCGATACTGTTAGAGGTCCTCAAGCGTTACACGCCCCTTGCTGAGGAAAAGGGGATCAACCTTTCAAAGGACATTGACGATGGTGCCCTTGTCGTAAACATGGACCCCATCCAGATGGTAAGCGCCATTTCCCATATCGTGGAGAACGCGATCGAGGCCATGCCCCGGGGAGGAACCCTTAGCCTAAAGTTACATCGGGAAAACAATGACATTCTGATTACGATCGGAGACACGGGAGTCGGCATTCCCGCCGATCAATTGGACGCGGTCTACGACCCCTTTGTGACGTCCAAAACCAGGGGGGCCGGCCTCGGTTTGACTATGGTTCATCAAATCCTTATGAATCACCATGGCGCAATCAACATCGTCAGTGAAAAGGACAAAGGCACCGTTGTGGCTTTGCGGTTACCCATTCAGGCTGGTCATCCGATATAGGAGAAACGATGAAGGCAAGAGACAAAGGGCGAGTTTGGATGTGGATTTCTCTCTTCCTTGTCGCCGGCGCCGCCATATTGGCCGGCTACTTTATCGGCAAAGAAAAGGGTCGCGCAGAGGCAGACAGAATCGCTAGCAAACAGATCCCTTTAGCCAAGAGCATGACCCCAAAAGTCGAGATAAAGACCCCTCCTGAACCCGATGCCGCGAATGGGCCTCTTCTGAGGGAAAAGATCCCCGAACCGCCTGCCGTCGGAGGGGAAGACTATTGCCGCAGGATCCAAAATGATGTGATCGATCTATTCAGCTACCTGGACAAAAAGAATTACCTCCGTCATTTGGAAGATGAAATCCATACACAAGCCCGTTTCACGAAGCTCATGGCGTCCTTGGCTGCTTCACCGCCTATTCCTGCAGGCGAAGGCATCGATTCCAAAATCATAACAAAGAATATCTTCCACTTCTTCCGCGTCTTGTCTAAGAAGGACCTCCGACTGCTCCGGGAAATTATCCGCAACGAAGCGGACACCCTCGAGATCAACCTGGAGCTTTTTTACCGGTGGTTTACGCTGAGCGAACAATGCCCCGAACTGGAGGAAAAAAGGCCTTCCCTGGACGTGTTGTATCAATATGCGGGGTTTTTGTTGAATACCATTGGGGGAAGGGCCTATCTGTACAGAAGACCCTTGGGCTTGAGGCTTCTCGTGAGTTACTATTGCCTGGTGATTATCAACGATGCAGACAAGAAGGGGAGAAACACTTATGGGATCGATATCTATCCCCTTGTTGCATCACTTCTGGAAGAGATCCGAGTTTACCCGGATTTTCTATTTCAAAATGAATATATTCAGGGCCTGGAAAGGCTGTCCAATTACTATGCCGTCAGGCGATAGGCCCCCTATCTGTATCTCGCAGATTCTACCACATCCTGAAATCAAAGAAGCCTAAAAGTTTTGATGCTTTTGCCTGGCACACGGCGCGATAGGTTTCAGTGTTCAG
>CAYWMP010000242.1:5038-7338 GCA_964459445.1 uncultured Desulfobacteraceae bacterium | reverse complement strand
ACTCGAACTCGCACAGGCATACGCCCACTAGACCCTGAACCTAGCGCGTCTACCAATTCCGCCACTTCGGCACGGAATAAAGTTGATATTTTGTCAATGTTATTTATATTATCTACCACTTGCTGTCAACAGCATAAAACCTGAGAAATTTCGATCAGCTAAGCCCTGTTGACGCCTCTTTTCACCTTTGAAAATTCGCCTGTTCCGGGAGAGCGATATCAACCTATGAACGTTATTCATGATTTAAAAGAACTTGAACAGCCACTCAAAAACCCCGTTTTGACCATCGGCAATTTCGACGGGGTACACAAGGGGCATCTTGCCCTTTTTAACAAGGTGAAGGAAAGGGCCCAAGCCATTGAAGGGCATTCGGTTGTCATGACCTTCGAACCCCACCCTTTAAAGGTCATGAAACCGGGAAATGGACCGCCGCTCATCACGCCGACCAGACAAAAACTAAAGCTCATATCAGATGCGGGAGTCGATGTGATTTTGTGCCTCCCCTTTTCCCGTCAATTTGCCGCCGTCACGGCCCAGGACTTTGTCCAGGACATCCTACTCCACAAAATCGGGATCAAAGAAATTGTTGTAGGATACGATTATACCTTTGGTTACAAGCGCCATGGGGACGTCAGCCTCTTGAAGGCCATGGGCAAGGAACTGGGATTTAAGGTCCATGTTGTCGGCCCGATTCATGTAGACGAGGCCCTCGTGTCAAGCACCTCCATCAGGAACCTTGTTCATGAGGGGAAGCTCGCCGATGCCAAAAAGTTCCTTGGTCGTGATTACCAGATATGCGGCACAGTCGTGAAAGGTCAAAACCGGGGAGGGCGACTCCTCGGGTGTCCCACCGCAAATCTCAACCTCATTGACGAATTGATTCCCAGAGGGGGCGTCTATGCGGTAACCGTGATTATGGATGGAAAACACTACAAGGGTGTGACCAATATCGGGTTTAATCCGACCTTTGGAAACAATGCCCTTTCGGTTGAGACCCACCTTCTTGACTTTACTGGCGACATGCTTGGAAAAACAGTCAAAATCAATTTCATTGAACGCCTGAGAGATGAAAAAACCTTTAATGGCGTCGAAGATTTATCCAACCAAATTGCTTTGGACATTGAGCAGGCAAGTGAGATCTTAAACATTAGTGAAGCAAAATAGCACATTAGCAAAATCCCTGGATTGGAAACTGTGGATAGGGCTGCTTATTAGCGCCCTATTTCTTTATTTGGCCCTTCGGAAGGTGGATCTGCCAAAGGTGTGGATGCTCATGAAATCGGCAGATCCCTTCTTTTTGCTCTTGGTCGCTACCATTACACTCTTCCAGTTCGTCATCAGGGCCTGGCGATGGGGAATCCTCCTCGAACCCATCAAACCCACCGGGCATATCAATCGCCTGTGTTCAATACTCATCGGGTTTGCCGCCAATTGCGTATTACCGGCCAGGCTCGGAGAATTCATCAGGGCCAATTATCTGGGACAGACCGAGAAGATCAGCGGCAGTTCGACCTTCGGTACCATTGTCGTTGAAAGGCTTTTTGACGGCTTTACCCTCCTCCTGGTGCTTTTGATCGGACTGGTCGGGACAAACTTTCCCAATGAATGGAAAACCATGGCAGGGAGTCTTCGAGGGGCCGGTCTCCTTTTGCTTCTATTTTATGTCGTGATCATCATTTTTCTGGTAGGATTCAAGTTCAAGGCCAAGCCCTTTCTCGAACTTCTCGATCGGTTTCTGTTTTTCCTCCCCCAACGTTTTCGAAAAAAATGTATTGATATGATCTGGAATTTCAGTCTCGGACTGGTTCTGCTCAAGAGCCCCTATAGATGGGTCCAGGCGGTGTTTTTCTCACTTTTCGTGTGGTTCGCGAACCTCTATACGATCCAATTGATCGAATACTCTCTTGGACTCACCCTTCCCTTCATTGCCGCGTTCATCATCATGGCCATGGCCTCATTCGGGGCCGCGATTCCTTCGGCGCCCGGCTTTATAGGGACTTTCCATCTGGCTGTGCTCTATGGTTTTCTCTTTTACGGCATTGGCAAGGAAGAGGCCCTTTCCGCTGCTATCCTCTGGCATGCATCCTTTTTTATTCCTACGGTTATCTTCGGTTTTGCCGCCTTCCTTTTTCTGCAAATCCGTTTTGGCAATCTGAAAAAGGACATTCAGATCGTAGAAGCAATCAGGCCTGACAAAACATGACGTTCCCTTTTGATGGTGGATTCGCCGTTGCGTCCCTGCGAAAATGTGTTGCCCTTAAAAGGCCTTAATGTTAAATATTTGTTTTGAATTGAAAGAA
>CAYWMP010000242.1:0-4938 GCA_964459445.1 uncultured Desulfobacteraceae bacterium | reverse complement strand
TAGGTTCATAAGATAGATCTGGAGGCATAGGATGGAAAGATCAGATCAAGACTACCGGCTCCCAATAAGATTGAGCCGTCGGTCATTTTTGAGATTATCAGGCCTTCTAGGGTTGGGCGTGGCATCCACCGGGGTTTTCCCCATGGCGGCGGAGGCGGTCAAATTCAACAAAAAACTCTACAAGGTCTCCAGGACAAGACTGGCCATGGGGACCTTTGTTTCCATGACCCTGTTGCATTCCTCCAAGGATAAAGCGGAAGAGGCCATGGGTCTGGCCTTTATTGAAATAGAGAGACTGTCCGGATTGCTGAGCCGATTTGATGAGTCAACAGCTGTGGCCTCGTTGAACAAAGAAGGGTATCTTAAGGATATTCCCCCGGAGGTCGCCGAGGTTGCCGCTAAGGCCCTGACCTACCACAAAATGAGCGGAGGAAACTTCGATATCACCGTCAAACCCGTAGTGGATCTATTCAAGGAAACGGTCGACAAAGGCAGGAAACTCCCACCATCTGATAAGGATCTGAGCCATGCCTTAACGCTGGTCGGTTCTGACAAGATCCGAATAGATCATGGCGTTATTCGATTTACCAAACCCGGTATGGGAATCACCCTCGATGGGATTGCCAAAGGCTTTATCGTGGATAAGGCCTCGGAAATGCTGGTAAAACAAGGCGTCGAAAACCATCTCATCAATGCCGGCGGCGACATTCGGACCGTGGGTGTGAAGAATGAGGAAAAACCCTGGACCGTGGCTATCCAGGATCCCCAAAAAAAGAAGAACTATCCTGACATGGTTAAAATGAGAGATGGGGCCATTGCTACATCAGGCAATTATGAGATCTACTTTGACCGGGAAAAGATGTTTCATCACATCATCGATCCCAAAACGGGTCTTTCCCCGGAATTAAACAGCAGCGTGTCTGTGAGCGCTGCCACGACCATGGAGGCGGATGCCCTTTCCACCAGCGTGTTCGTGATGAATCCCAGGGAAGGGACCGCATTCATCAACGGCCTCCCGAACTGTGAATGCCTTGTGATTTCCGGGCAGGGTATTCAGTCGAAATCAACCGGCTGGAAGAGCGCGGCCATATAGTTCGCTCCATTTCTTCTAAAAGACCGGACAGGGTATGAGGTTTAAGGGCTGAAATCGCAACGCCCTTAAAGCTTTTTGCTAAAGCGACCGCCTCTTGAGGATCAAGGCGATCGATTTTGTTGAGGACCAGCAGCGCCGGAATATGCCCTAATGCCAGTCTTCCGAGAATCCGATCCACCGTCTTGATCTGTTCCTCCATGCGCGGGCTGCTCGCATCTACCAAATGAAGCAAGAGATCCGCATCCTGTAATTCCTCCAGGGTTGCTGCAAATGCATCCATGAGATCCCCGGGCAGTTTTCGTATAAACCCCACCGTATCCGTGATAATCACTTCCCGCTCCCGAGGGAATCTCAGGCGTCGGCTGCTCGGGTCCAGTGTGGCAAACAGACGATTTTCCACATGGACTTGGCTGCGGGTCAAGGTGTTGAGTAGGGTTGATTTGCCCGCATTTGTATAGCCTACGATCGAAATCACGGGTAACCCCTTTGCGTTTCTCAACCGCCTTCGATCTTGCCTCTGCTGCTTAATTTCCTTGAGTTCCCGATTGAGCTTGGCAATGCGCTCCCTGACGCGGCGTCGATTGATCTCAAGCTTTGTCTCACCCGGCCCCCTTCCTCCGATACCGCCTGTCAGCCTGGACATGGCCGTGTTCTTGGTTGCAAGTCTTGGGAGGAGATATTTTAATTGGGCCAGTTCAACCTGGATTTTGCCTTCCCTGGTGACAGCCCTCCTCGCGAAGATGTCGAGAATGAGTTGGGTTCGATCAATGATCTTCAATTCGGTGGCATCCGTCAGGCTCTTGACCTGAGCCGGACTCAGTTCATTGTCAAACACCAGGAGATTGGAACCGGTCTGGAGGCATCTGAGCACCAACTCACTCAGCTTTCCTTTCCCGATGAGAAAGCGACGATTGGTTTCTCGTATCTGCTGAACCACAGTGTCCGCAACATCCAACCGGCTTGAAATCGCAAGTTCTCGAAGTTCATCCAGGGATTCTTCCCTCTTCCACGCCGGCCCTTTGCCGACCTCGACTAGCACGGCCCTTTCTTTTTCCCCGAGGGCCTGGCTGCCCTCTCTTTTGGAAAGCTCATCCTCAAGGGCTTGTATCCATTCTTTGAAATCAACATTCACACGGCCAATGTCCGGAAAGCGATTGACATCCCATCCCTCGCCATGACTGTTTGATGGAAGGATGTGGGCAAAGGAAATGGGTCCGGGTATGCCTTCCGGGTCCACCTGGACACACAGCATGAGGTCGAGTCCCAGAAGCACCATGTCCGTGATGTCTTCTCTTGATAGGGGTTCCCCGTTCAGGTGCGTGTGGGCGCACCTCAAACCATTAAGCCTTCCCGGTCCCAGGCGAAACCTCCCCAGTGCGGGAATCAGGATGTGTTTGGCATCACCCACGATGACATAAGCCACGTCCCCCCTGCGGGTGAGCAGCAAGCCGACTTGTCTTTTTATTTCATTGGAAATCTGGGATATCTGGCGGGTCAGTTCCCGGGTGATGATCTCATGCCCGGATACTCTTCTTCGGTAGAGGTTTTGGAGACGTTTTGTTTGGTTGGCTTTAAGGCCGCCCGTTTTGCCGTAAACTTTGTTTATTGGCCGGTCCTCAGGGCCCTACTCCCTGTTAGGGCCAAAACTTTAATCAGAATACTGATCGTCCGCGAAATCTCTGAAACGCGTATATTCCTTCTGAAAAGTTAACTTAAAATACCCGGTTGGTCCGTTCCTTTGTTTGGCCAAAATGATTTCAGCCAAATTTGCGTTTTCCTCTGTCTGAGGGTTGTACAATTCATCCCTGTAAATAAAGGCAATGACATCCGCATCCTGTTCGATAGCGCCGCTTTCGCGCAGGTCGGCGAGT
The DNA here is from genome assembly GCA_964459445.1 of uncultured Desulfobacteraceae bacterium. GTDB lineage: Bacteria > Desulfobacterota > DSM-4660 > Desulfatiglandales > HGW-15 > CAYWMP01. Next base: position 1,974 of record CAYWMP010000242.1, on the reverse strand, counting down.
TGGGGTCTTTTGTTGGGTCTGTCTTCGACCTTTCTGTTTAACTGGGAAAGGGCCATTACCGGCACATTGAGGTCCTTGGCCAGGGCCTTGAGGGTTCTGGAGATTTCCGAAATCTCCTGTTGTCGTGATTCTGCGGATCTACGGCCCTGAATCAATTGAAGGTAGTCGACGATCACAAGGCCCAAATCCTGTTTCTTTTTCAACCTTCGACATTTGGCCTTCATCTCAAGCACGCTCACTCCTGAGGAGTCATCGATGTATATGGGCAATTCAGCCAGATGATTGGCTGAATCCGTGAGTTTCATCCATTCCGTATCCCTGAGAAAACCTGTTCTAAGCTGCGAGGCGTTTATCCCGGCATGAAGACCCAACAACCGCAAACCCAATTGCAGTTTGGACATCTCAAGAGAAAAGATGGCTATAGGCTTACTCAATTCTTCGACCGCATTGAAAGCGATGTTCAAAGCCAGGGCCGTTTTGCCCATGCTGGGTCTGCCGGCAATGATGATCAGATCCGAAGGTTGCAATCCGGTTGTTAACCGATCGAAATCCCTAAATCCGGAGGGAACGCCGGTGATAAAACCCTCCTGTTCTGCAACGCTCTCCAATCGTTTGAAACTGCTTTTGATGACGCTCTCCATAGAGAAAAAACCTTCGCTGATGCTTTCCTCTGCAATATCAAAGATGGACTGCTCTGCAATATCGAGGAGTTCGTCTGTCTCATTCCAATTTTGAAAGCAGGACTCGGAAATAACCGAGCACTGGTTTATCAATTTTCGGCGTATATAGAGTTCCTTGATGATATTGGCATGGAAAAGAATGCCCGCAGACGTGGAGACGGCCTCGACCAGGGATGCCAAATAATCGGTACCGCCTGTCTTCTCAAGGAGGTTCTTTTCTTTAAGGTGTTGGGAGAGCGTGATGAGATCGATAGGTTGATCGTTGTTGTATAGGTGTATCATGCCCTCAAAAAGATGGGTGTGGGCTTCGCGATAAAAGGCCTCGGCCGTCAAGACGTCCAGAATCTGGTTGATGGCCTCGTTGTTGATCAGGACACCGGCCAACACCGACTGCTCGGCATCGAGGTTGTGAGGAGGAACCTTCAAAGAGGGTGTGATGATCTTTTGTTTTGGTTGAGCCATTATCTGCAGAAACGACAAGTGACCATTGATTTATGACATAAATTTACTTTTCCGGAACAACGACGACCTTAATGGAGCTCATCACTTCGGGGTGAAGCTTGATGGGAACATCAAACTCTCCCAATGTTTTGATGGGTTTTTCAAGGACAATTTTCCTGCGATCAATAGCAACACCTTGTTTTTCAAGGTTACCGGCAATATCCATACTGGTGACCGAACCGTAGAGTTTGTCTTCCTCCCCGGCCTTTTGCGAAATGGTCACCACCACATCCGCCATTTTCTCTTTGACTTTCTCAGCGTCTTCTTTGGCCTTGATCCTCCTAATCTCAATCTTCTTTTTCTGAGTCTCCATAAATTTGAGATTCTGTGTGGAAGCCTCCAGGGCGATCCCCTTGGGGAGTAGGTAATTGCGTGCGTAACCCTTGGCAACGTCGACGATATCGCCTTCAAGCCCCAAATCGTCCGTATCTTTCCTTAAAATGATTTTCATTGATTCATCCTCCGAAACATTATTGGCCCCTTGAAGAACACCCAATATCGCTCAAGCTCAAAAAAGACGAAGATCCTAGACAAATATATTTGAAATTTCCTTCAACTTTGAATCAACGTTTATCATTGTTTCGAAGCCTCAGCTAATGCAAGTATTCAGGGGTTCAGCGTTCAGGAAAGAGAAATTGGTTCCTTACCTCTGCTCCTTCCTCGTATCTGACTAAGCAACGCTGGAGTCAGTTTTTTGATCAAACTGGCCGCTTAGGCGGCCAGAGGCGGCGCTGAACTCTGAACACGCGGAACACCTTAGTTTGTCAACGCTCGTCAGATTTGTTTGACTCAA
>CAYWMP010000241.1:0-7455 GCA_964459445.1 uncultured Desulfobacteraceae bacterium | reverse complement strand
CCTCTTCGCTGGTCATCCCCCGATGGGAATCGAGGGCTTTCGCGAAGGAGGGTAAGCTCAGGTCTTGCTTCGCGACCTATATTCATGGTATTTCGGCAAAAGCTTTATACCTGCTATTGTGATTTGACCAAAAACACTTAATATGATTAATGTGAAAGTATGAAATCTTCAAACTGGAAACATGATTCAGGGAGGTAAGAAAAATGAGAAAAAAATGGATATCGGGCCTGTTGTGTTTTGCCCTTATAGTCACGATCATAGGATGTGCGACCATGGAAGAGCATAAAGGTGCGACGGTCGGCGCAACACTTGGAGCTGCGGCCGGCGTTCTTTTAGGGGGCGATACCGAGGGTAGAATCGTAGGCGGTCTTCTCGGGGCCCTGGTTGGGGGCGCCATTGGGCACTACGCTTTTGACCAGAATCGGACAAGCGAAGAAACTGCCAAGACCTACAACTATCAGCCATCCCAGGGATCAATGGTTACAATCGAAAGTGCCTCCGCTTCACCGAAAACGATCTACCCGGGAGAAACCGTAGAAATCAGAATTACCTATGTAGTATTAAACCCAACCCCTGAAACCGTGACGAGCTTAAAAGAAGTCAGGGAAATAACACACAACGAAAAGATCGTTGGCAAGCCGGAGGTAACCGTATCCCGAAGCTCAGGCACCTATACATCGACTATTCCCATTCGGTTGCCGGATGACTCCGATCCAGGTGTATATCATGTGAGGACGATTGTTCAATCTCAAAATGCGAAAGATGTGCGGCTGGCGTCTTTTTCAGTAAAATAAGAAATCCCTATGGGAGGTTTTTTTATTGGCGTGATATAGCCCTAAAATATGGCTGTCCGGCAAACTTTGCAGGTAGACAGGAAAGTGGAAAATGACAGTTGAAGACCTAAGGATTTTTTTAGAAGAGCATGTGAGCAATTATCCTGCAGATGTGAATACTGCCAATTGGTGGCGGAAGCCGCTCCTGGTGACCGCCAAGATGGATGATCGATTTAAGGCATTGCCCGAAATTGCTGCAGAAGATCATATGCTCCCATGGGATCTTATGCCGACGGCCAAATCACTTATTATCTTTTTTTTGCCCTTCACAAATGAACTCATCGACGAAAACACTCCGGGTAAATTTCCATGCCGCAACTGGGGCCTTGCTTATGAGTCGACGAACACTCTAATCGGGTTTCTTTCGGATAGGATTAAAAACTTTTTAGCGGTACAGGGTTACGTGTCCGAACTCACTCCGGCCACCCACAATTTCGATGAGGTCAGGCTTGTTTCCAAGTGGTCTCATAAGCACTTGGCTCATCTATCCGGACTTGGACGCTTCGGCGTCAACGCGCAAATGATCACACCCGTGGGATGTGCGGGTCGGCTAGGGAGTCTGGTGACTGAGGCCGGATTGGGAGACAATCCGTTGATTGGCTCTGAAGAAGAGCTATGCCTTCATAAAAGAGGAGCGGAGTGTCTCCAGTGCGTGAATCGATGTCCTGTGGATGCCGTTAGCGAAGAAGACACCGGGATCGACCGAAAACGGTGCTGGGACCGGCTCAATTTCAATCTGAAAAACACCGAGGCCCTGTCCGGCCTCCAGGAGAGCACCCATGTCTGCGCCAAGTGCGCGGTCGGGCTCCCCTGTAGTATTAATCCGGAATATCTGAAATAGCGAGAGCGTGCCGCCATTAGTCAGTTGTCAAATATGTAAATCTCTCCTTATTCACTCCGAATTCCGCCGTCAAACAGCACTTTGTTCCTTGCCCATACCCAAAAAAGAGTAACAAGCAACCATCAACAAAAATCTTGCCGCCAGACGTATATTGGGCGAGTCTTCTATTTCCTTGCCATTCCGAAGGCTTTTCTGGTAAGAGAGCCGTTCTTAAAGCTGAAACCAAAGGACAACGGAGGAACAAAAGGTGCTGGCAGTGAGCCTCGCACTATTTGCCTGCTTGGGATGGGGTATTGCAGATTTCCTGGGCGGACTCAAGAGTCGCGTCTTATCCGTGATTGCGGTGCTCACCCTTTCCAGTTGGATCGGCTTTGCGCTTCTTCTTTCTATTGTCGGAATTAGAGGCACAGCCCCACCTCAAAATCCGCTTCTGCTGATGGCCGTTGTCGGTGGGGCCTTGGGCATGGTGGCGCTGCTGCTCCTGTATCGAGGGCTTGCTGTCGGCTCAATGGCCATCGTGGCGCCGATCAGCGCCACCGGCGTCATTCTGCCCGTTCTGGCAGGCCTTGCCATGGGTGACAGCCCTTCTCTTTTCCAAAGCCTGGGTATGGCTTCGGCGTTTTCAGGGGCGGTTCTGGCTTCCAGGGAGAAGGACGCTGATGGTAAAGGTAAAAGAATTGCCGCGGGAGCGGGACTCGCCGTGGGGGCGGCCGTGGCCATTGGTTTCTTTTTTATTGTCATGGACCGGGCCAGCGATGCCGACCCCTATTGGGCGGCTCTTTTGATGCGGTTTTCGACGTGCATCTTTCTCCTGCCTGTCGTTCTGGTCAGGCGGCCATCCCTTCGCATAGGAAAGCCCCATCTGCCGGCGATCCTGGCTATCGGTTGCATTGATGCAATGGCAGGAGTTACCTGGGCTGTTGCAAGCACACGAGGGATGTTGAGTGTGGTTTCGGTGGTAGGCGCGCTTTATCCCGCCGTCACTGTCATGATGGCGGCGCTCATTCTGAAGGAGCGTCCTCAAAATGAGCAGCTCATCGGCGTTGCCCTCGCGATATTGGGAATCACATTGATATCCGCCGGATGAAATTTTGGGAGAACTGTGGCCAGACCATAAAGCAAGCAAAAATCCTTGCGCCGGCATCCCACTTGATTTTAGGGATTATTTTAAGAGTAACCGCTTTAATCCTGCTAGGAGGATTTGTCTCTCTTTTCCAAATCCAGGAGTTTCCTTTTGCGTTCCCGACCCCAACCATATTCACCGGCGCCTCCTGATTTGGGTACGACCCGATGGCAGGGCACCACCAGGGCAACCGGATTCGTGGCACATGCCCGAGCAACAGCCCTGGTCGCCTTGGGTTGGCCGATGGCTTTAGCCACTTCACTGTAATAAACGGTTTGCCCTTCCGGGATGGTCTGAAGATTCTCCCACACTTTTCTTTGAAATGCCGTGGCCTGTACATCGAAGGGCAATTTGGGCCAGGGCCTATTCCCGGATAAATAGTTCATGAGTTTCTGCGTCCATTCGGACAATTCAGGATTCGATTCCTTGATGTCCGCGTTCCTGAATTCATTTTTCAATTCATCAATCAAAGCCTTTCTTGACATCCCTATCCGAACAGCACAAATCCCTTTAGTGGTTGATGCCAACAGGATGAAACCCAAGGGACAGTTGATGACGGAATAAAAGATGACCTGGTCTTTGCCACGGGACCTGTAGGCTTTGGGTGTCATGCCCAGATATTGAGATGAGCTTTCATAAACACGGCTGCTGGATCCATAACCGGCTTCATATAGGGCGGGGGTGATATCATCCCCTTCACGGAGCGCCTTTTTGAAACGGGATTGACGATGGGCATCGGCATAGTTCCTGGGAGATATCCCCAGGGCCTGTTTGAAGACGCGTTGCAGATGAAAAGGGCTTACAAGTGCTATTTCAGAAAGTTCCTTTAGGGTGGGGATGTAATCGCGTGATTCAATATATCGGCAAACATCGATTATTTTTAATAGTGATTCGTCAATCTCTGGTTCCTTGGCCCTGTCCGGTCGGCAACGCTTGCAGGGCCTGAAACCGGCCTTTTCCGCGCCTTCTCTGGAAAAGAAGAACGCCGTGTTCTCACGAAGGGGTTTTTTGCTTGGGCAATGAAAACGGCAGTAGATGCCGGTGGAGGAGACGCCATAAAAGCAAATGCCGTTATAACTCGAATCCCCATTCAACACCCCTTGCCACAAAGTTTTTTCATATAAATCCATCTTCTCCCCTCATTTCTCCTAACCTACGCCATTTCGCGCCTGTAAACTAAACGCGTCCTTAGCCAGTTTAAGGCCCTACCATCAATAAGCATCAATCCTAAAAAAATGAAGACCATGCCGAAGTATTCCATAACTTGAATAACCTCGCCGAGAATGCCGACGCCCAGCAGGAGGGCACTGATGGGTATTAAAAAGGTTACCAAGAGCACGTTGGTTGCACCGGCTGTTGCCAGAATGCGGAAATAGAGCAAATAGGCCATAACTGTGCTGATTAGGGCCATTGCCAACACGGCGGATAGGGATTCAAGAGATGGTCTCAGTAGCCAAAAAGCCCCGTCCAGCATGGCCAAAGGGAACATCAGGATCGAGGAACAAAAAAGCATGCCGGCCGAATTAACAACAGGAGACATGTTTTTGAATCTCTTCCCGAATATTCCCGCGAAACTATAGGAAACAGCAGCACCCAGTACCGCTACCTGACCCAATCCGCGCCAGCTGAATCCGTCTCTTAGTTCGGGTTTGAACATGATGAAGACACCCAAGAAGCCCACCAACACGCCAATCAGTTTGCCTTTTGTTAGCCTTTCATCGGACGTGAGTAGATGGGCCAAGAGAACCGTAAAAATGGGCGTTGTGGCATTTAAGATGGAGGCTACCCCACTGTCGATGTGTGTTTGGCCCCAAACAATAAGACTGAAAGGAATGGCGTTGTTAAGGGCACCCATGACCGCATAGGCTGCCCAGGTTTTCAAGGAAGACGGTAGCAGTAGTCCTCGCATAAATGCGACAGCGAGCAGTACCCATGCTGCGATCGTAATGCGAATAAAAACGAGGGTAAAGGGTTGAAAATCGCGAAGTGCAATTTCCACGAAGAAGAAGGAGCCTCCCCAAAAAATAGAGAGTAAGATTAACATGCCCCATTCTGATGGTTTCATGGTTGTCATTTCGATACTCCACAAATTCTTATTTCAGTTGGATGCAAATATAATCGCGATAGGGGGATAGATCTATCCGATTCTTGCGATGAAATACATTTTTTTATAAAGGGAAGAGCGATTTTTTTAAGATGGGCGTTCTGGGCAAGTGAAGCCTCCCCGCGGCAAGCCGCGGGGCATCCTGAAAAGGAAGGCGGAACTCTCCATAGCCAATAGCCCTCCTTTCCATCCTCCGTAGCAGAGCAACTGCGGAGGACGGGCGCTAAAGCTTCGGAGGGCTCTCCTCGCCATTCATCCCCACGGCAAGCTGTGGGGCATTCTGGCGAAGGAGAGTAAGCGGCAATAACGATAGCGCTGGAAGTGTTAAGAAAAAAGTAGAAAGGGATCTGGCATAAGCCTAGACTTTTTTAAATCTCTCGGAAAGGCTTAAGAGAATTTTTTTGAAGGTTTCTATGTCTTTCTTGGCAAAGACTTCTATGATCTCATCATTAACTCTATTGATGACGACTTTCGCTTTATTCGCCTCTTTCGTACCTTTTCCTGTGATACGAATCAGGGAACTCCGGCGATCTTTAGGATTCCTCTTACGCAAGGCAAAGCCCGCCTTTTCTAATCGATCGACTAAACCCGTGATTGTTGAATTATCTGTGGAAAGGATTTGGCTTAACTCAGACATGGGTTGTCCATCCTTTTCCTGTAACAGAAAGAGGATTCCCGATTGTACGGGGGTGATTTTTATCCCTTTCGCCATAAGCGCACTTTTCAAGTATTCTCTCAGCCGATGTTGAGCGGTGAAGATCAAGTATATGAGCCGATCATCTCCTGACTTCATTCTGGTTTCTCCTTCGAATCTTTATGCAATCCTGGAAATCTGCGTCCCCATTATTTTTGTTTAAGTTCTCAGTGTCCCAGGGTCATATGAAGGATTTGAGCCCTTTCAGCAGTAAGGACATTGGGATACGCAATTGATACATGTATACATGGAATGATCGTCCACTGCCGTGACATGATTTATCAGGGGCGCATCAGATATATCAAATGCCTTTGTTTTCATAAGGTAGGAAAAGACCGGGCTTTTCATGGAGTGTTTAACACAGGCCAATCTGTCCACCTTGCCTGATCTGTCAATGGCACTTACCGGACAGGCTTCCTGACAAAGGAAACAATCATCCGGACACCCCTTCTTATCTTTCCGGGGCTGCGTCATCGTTGGAAGGTCCGCTGTTGTAACAATCCCTCCCAGCATAAGTCTCGGTCCATAATCAGTGTTAAAAAGCAAGCCGTTCTTTCCGGTCCTGCCCATACCAACGGTCTCGGCCATCTTCACCAGGGACAAGTATCCCCAGAAATCACCCGGTCCCTTCACATCGTAGGGGAAACAACCGAAGACAGGCACTGCTATTTGGCCGTTTTCCTCGATGATGCGGACCGTTTGCATTAATACCCTGTCCATATCTCGATAATAAATGCTGGCGGCGCGCCAATAGGTTTCGTTGGTCCTTTGTTTGGTGCGGAAAACACCTTTAGGAAAGGGCATGCCCATGCAAAGGATAGTTTTTGCGGATGGGAGAATATCGGAACATCGATAGCCCCGGGTTTCCTTTTCCATGAGCGTTGAATCTGCTATGCCGAAGACAGGAATTCTGTGCTCGACCAAAACCTCTTTTATTGCTTCGACTGTCTCGTTCATAGATTTCCTCCTTTTTTTTGGATTCCAGAGGACAAAGTGAGAATTTAGGAAGAACCAGTTTTATTGGGTATGCCAATATTTGACATACCCAATAAAAATTGTCAAGAGAGTTTCCATTCTCTCAAAGCCATGGTATTCTCAAAATGCAAACAATCCTAAGGGTGCTTTAAAGGGAGGTGATGAATATGCGTATGTCGGACTTGATTGAGACAGCAAGGTCGATGAATCAAGCCTATAGGCCAAAGGCCGAGAAATATCCGGTGCAGGTCATTGATCGGGATACAGCAAACGCTTTCAACAAACTCCTGGATGAATCGAAGAAAAAGTTTCCCGAGAATCCGTTCGTCAAAAAGATGAAACCGGTGGATTCGAGTCGAACCCAATTGGCAGGTCTTTTGTCTAAGGTAGATTTACTCCAGGATTGCCTTAAGACTGAAGAGTCCCGCGTGCTCAGTTCGCTGGCGGAATCGGATTAGAAGGGCCGTTCAAAGGGGGGTAAAGGCACCGGTTGGGGAACGGTCAACCGCGAAAAAGAGGAATTAGTCGGCCACGTGAATTTCGATGTCCACATTGGAGAGCGCATCGATCATGGTTTCGGGCGGATCGTTGTCCGTAAAAAACGCGTCGATATCACTGAGGTGCGCTAACCGAACCATTGCATTCCGACCAAACTTGCTGTGATCCGCTGCTAGAAACACCTTGCGTGAATTGGCAATGATCGCTTGGGCCACCCTTACTTCCCGATAATCAAAGTCTAATAGTGTGCCGTCGTAATCGATTCCGCTTATACCGATAATGCCATAATCTACCCTGAACTGTTTAACAAATTCAATTGTGGCATGCCCGGTAACAGGGTGTTTTTGTTCTGTCCTATCTAAGAAATAATATCAAGTAGTTGAAGAA
>CAYWMP010000240.1:1883-7628 GCA_964459445.1 uncultured Desulfobacteraceae bacterium | reverse complement strand
TTATGATAGTCCTCATTCAAAAAATCATCCAGAACCATCTTTCCGATGTCATGCAGCAGACCGGCAATGAAGGCATCTTCCGGCTGATTGTGCTTCAGGAGTGAAGCCAGGAATTGGGCGCAGACCCCTGTCGCGAGGGAATGGGCCCAAAACCATAGCCTATTGAATCCGAGATTCTTTTGATCTTTTGAAAACAACTTGAAAACGGAAAAGGAAGCGGCAATGTTTCTTGTCGCCCGCAATCCGATTCTCACGATGGCCCTTTGTAGGTCTGGGTTCTGGTCCACCCCGGCAAATGCTGCGGATGTTGCTCGCCTCATGATCATGGCGGCGACGGCCGGGTCGGAATTCACGGGTTTCACCAGATCCTTAGTGCTTGCTGAAGGGTCATTACAGAGTTTAATGATTTTGACAACAGCAAAGGGCAGGGCAAGGACCTCTTCGACATTTTTGATGAGCATGTCCACCTTTTCCTGTGGGTCCTTGGCTTGTCCAAAATCTACTCGGAGCTCCGTCTCTACCTGTACATCTTTTTTCCCGGTTTTTATGAGGGCTTTTTCGGATCTCGGAGCGATATCTTGCACCCTCAAGGGCTTCACAAAAAAATCAATGGCGCCGTGTTTCACGGAGTTGATGATCAATGGGCGCGTTGGAGCGCCTGAAATCATAATCACGGCAACGCCGTCAGTAGCAAGCTTTTTGCAAATTTTGAATGGATTAAAATCAGTATTATCGGGGTTGAGAAAGACGAGGTCAGGCTTTTCTTCATTGAGGGTTTCTTTTAATTGATCGATGTTCTCTACGCTTTGAATGATGAACTCATCGGCGGAAAGGTTTTTTTCAAGGGCCGCAAGAACTTCGGGATGATCGCCTATTGACAATGCATTAAATACCGTGTCCATAAATTCCTCAAAGTGGAGTGTTCTCAAATATGAGAGATGCGAAAAATGACTGATTCTATATGCTCTCCTTCGCCATAATGCCCCACGGCGTGCCGTGGGGAGAATGGCAGAGAGAGCCCTCCGAAGCTTTAGCGAAGGAGGGCATAAGGCTATGGAGAGTTCCGCCATCATTTTCGTGCGCTCCCCATTTTGCCGGGAGGCGGCTTCACTTTACCTACAAACCAGGAACGGGAGACAAAATGAATTTGCAAAAAATGGACCATAAAGGCAATATCAATTTCTTCATAACCCCGCTATCCGCAGGGCTTCCCTTACTTTTGATTCAAACCAGAAGAAATCCAAATTAAAGGGTCTGTCCTTTTCGTCTGTCCGAGGCAGAACGATGTTTTTGCCGGCGAGAGGTTTAAGTACCTTATAATACCGACCCATCTCATCATCGCTTTTGACCGAGCTTAAATCTCCGATGATGAAATCGAGGTCCCCATTATCGATGATTTCCTGATCCAACGATGAAAATGGCTGGGTCTTGATCCCCATTCTTTCCAGGGCGATCTGCATGAGGGGACCGTAGTTCGGGGAATGTGGAAGAAAAAGCCCCACCTTACCTATCACTTCCTCGGGATTGTTCAACTGAAAATGTTTGGGAGGAATTTCCAAAACATCCACATAATCATTGACCTCTTCCAACACCTCCGAAATGATCTTGTCCCATTGAAGCCCGCTAGGCAGACGGTCCCACAATGGCAATGTCCCCCGCTCCGCAATATAATCCCCCCCGCTTCCGGCTCGCAGGGCCTTGGACATATGGTTTCCCATACACACAAGGGCTTCAATAGACGTGTTGTTATCAATTTTAGATAGATGTGTATAGCGATGATGCTGGGCAATGCCTTGGACAATAGCGGAGGGGAACCCCCAGAACTTGGCAACCTGAGAGCCGACATAGGCGTGGTGGCAGTCAAAAATCGAAATTTCAGCTAACCGCATGGGCATGTTCTCAAGATTCGAAAGCCGCACCGCATTTTGGAAATCCACGCTCAGAAAATCGTCCAGCACCATTTTCCCTATATCGTGCAGTAGACCCGCCATAAAGGCGTCTTCAGGTTGCGGATGCCTGAAGTGTTTGGCCAAGACTTGAGCGCAAATGCCGGTCGTGAGTGAGTGGGCCCAAAACCAAACCCTATTAAATCCAAAGCTTTTGTTTTCCTTGAAAAATAATTTAAAGACGGAGCAGGATACCACGAGGTTTCTTGTTGCTTTTAAGCCAATTCGTACGAGCGCCCTTCGAACGCTGCTCGCCTGGTTGACGGAGGAATAGGCAACGGAGGTAGCAAGCTTCATAATCATGGCTGCAATGGCAGGATCAGACTGAACAGGTTTTTCGAGATCCTGGGTGCTCGTTGAAGAGTCATTGCATAGACGAATGATCTTGACGACGGCGAAGGGCAGGGCAAGTAGCTCACTCACTCTTTTGATAAGGACTTTCACCTTTTCAGCGGGTACCTTGTTCGTAAGAAGAAATTGCTCTTCAAGTCCGGTCTCGGTCTGCTCATCCAGTTTGCCGGTTTTAATCAGCGCCTTTTCAGTTCTTACCGGAATCTCTTCAGGCTTCAAAGGATTTAGAAAGACATCAATAGCTCCATGTTTCGCAGCTTTTATTAGGAGTTGACGGGTCGGGGCACTGGAAATCATGATGACCGCAATGCCGGCCTTTGATAGTTTCATGCAAATGCTGAATGGATCGAATTTATCTGATTTGGTGCGGAGAAACAGGAGGTCGGGCATCCTTTTTTGAAGTATCCCTTTCATTTGGTCGAGTCCGCTCAATGTTTCAACAAAATAGTCTCCATTCGGCAGTTTTGTTTCGAGGAGTTCATTAAACGCCGGGCTATTGTCAAGTGAGAGGACATGAAATTGAGACGTCATAAATACCTCTAATCAGCCGGACCATTCCGGAAAAGGAGCATTGATCTTTGAGTCCAATCCATTAAATTCATCGGCACTTTCTGCCTTGAGGATAAAAAATGGGCGCCACCGCGGAGCCTCGTTCCCCCATGAGACGTTCCAATTCTTGAATACAGTGCCTCGCTAGATCCAAAGCGTGTATCAAAAAGCATAATAGGGATCACTCTTAAACAGGGCTGTAGGGATACACCAATTATGTCATTGAAACCGTGAAGAAAGTCAGGTATAAGGTTTTGCCTGCATGCAATAGATTCAGTAGGCAAACCAGAATGCATTGTTCATTTTGCGTGCCTGTTTCCCGTAGGGATTCTTGCCGATAGGTAAATATGCATAAACTATACCGTCTTGGAGGAAGTTCTGAATGTTATTGAGTTTAATGAGAAAGCATGCCAAATCCTGGCTGATTAAGTTCCTGATAGGAATGATTGCAATCGTTTTTGTTTTTTATTTTGGGTATTCATTTCGGTCCAGCCCCGGGTTGAAGATCGCCTATGTAAACGGGGAACTCATCAGCGGCGTGGACTATCAAAAGGTTTACAGAAAGCTCCTTGAAGGTTTGCAGAGGGATTATGGCAGCGTTTGGAGTGATAACCTAATAAAGGTATTTGATCTAAGGAACAAGGCATTGACCAATATCATCAATGAGAAGTTGGTGGGCCAGGAGGCCAAAAGGATCGGATTGGATGTTACGGAAGAGGAAATACAGCAGAAAATCATGGCATACCCGTCTTTCCAGTTCAACGGCCGATTTGATGAGGGCAGATATCGCTCTCTTCTTTTAAACAACCGGATGGAACCGGAGGATTTTGAGAGGGGCATTGCCCAGGAATTGCTGCAGTCTAAGGTGGAACAAATCTTGGTGACCTTCCTGCCGGTGACGGACAACGAGGTTCTTGATCAATTCAATTTCTCAAATCAAAAGGTAAAAGTGAGTTTTGTCAAATTCCCGCCGGATGATTTCAAGGCCACCCTTGAACCGGATGAATCAGGAATGGAGAAATACTTTGAAGAGCATAAGGAAGAATATCGAATTCCTGACAAGATAAAAATCGCCTATTTGGCCATTGATCCAGAGGACTTTGAGGAGGAAGTCAAAGCCACAGACCATGAAATCAACAATTATTACGAAGACAATCTTGCAAAGTTCAAGGAGGAAAAACAAGTAAAGGCAAGACATATACTTTTTAAATTAGACCGGGAAACCTCCGATGAGGATGAAAAGAAGGTCAAGGAGAAGGCTTTGGAGGTTCTGGAAAAGGCAAAGGGAGGTGAGGATTTTACAGAACTGGCAAAGGCTCATTCCGAAGGTCCCACGGCCGAAAAGGGCGGAGGCCTTGGCTTTTTCCCAAAAGGTCAAATGGTAAAGGCCTTCGAGGAAACCGCATTTAACCTGAAAAAGGGTGACATAAGCGATCTCGTAAAGACCGAGTTTGGATACCATATTATCAAGGTGGAAGATATCAAGGAGGCCAAGACGAAAAGCCTGGAAGAAGCCAGAAAAGAAATATCCGATACCCTGACGAAGTATGCTGCCATGGATCTTGCCCATGAAAAGGCCCTTTCACTCATTGATCAAATGCCCTATGAAGTGGAACTTGCAGAATACGCCGCAGAACATGGTCTATCCACAAAGGACACGGGTTTGTTCTCCCAAGCCGATGAGATACCGGAAATTGGCGGAGAGCCAAAGCTGCTGCAAACCCTCTTTTCCCTGGATAAAAATGGGACCAGCGATCTGATAGAACATGAAGAAATGTTCTACATCTTCCAAGTCACAGACAAAGAAGCATCTCACCTGCCGGAGTTATCTGAAGTCAGCGACAAACTTAAAGTGGACTATGTCGCATTTAGGGCAAAAGAGGAGGCCAAGTCAAAAGCGGGTGCCTATTTGAAAAAGCTGAAAGAGGGCGCTGACTGGGAGGAGGTCGCAAAGGAAAACGGACTCAAGCCGGAAACCACTGATTTCTTTACCAGGACGGACTATATTTCGCAGGTCGGCTATGCGCCGGAACTCCAGGAAGCCAGCTTCGGGCTTGGGGAAGATAAACGGTATGCAGACAGGGTGTTTGAAAACGATCAGGGTGTCTTTGTCATTCGTTGGGAGGCAGACCAGGGCATAGATGAAGAGGAATATCAGAAAAAGAAGCAGGAATACCGTAATGCCCTAACGGTGGGCAAGCACCAGGCCGTGATTCGAGACTGGCTTGAATACATGCGAAGCAAAGCAGAGATCGAAATCGTCAATCCCGTTGATCAGTAAATAATATAAGGAAAGGAATTCGTCACTGAACCGCGGCGTGGATAGGATATTTTTTGCCGGCCAGAATCAAGACAAAATCACCATCCTCCTCCTCAATATACTCGGCGAACTGATAATAGGCAGGGCGACTGAAACGCGCCGGGAAGGTTTTCTGTTTGACCTTGCAATAAAGGACGTCGTCTTTACCCACATAGACGGTATCAGGGATCAGATCCTCTTGGGAATCATCGCTTAAATACAAGACAACGCCTGATTTGCTTTCTTCTCCACCATCCATGAATCTCACGCTTCTCACCACGAAGGGCGTATCTTCCACATCCACATAGCAACGCGTTCCCTGCCACTCAATCACATATCGACCCAAGTGGTCGATGCGCATCTGTTCATAGAAAAGCCGAATAAATTCGCGATGGATCATTTCGGCGCCCTTGTGGTACCACTTTCCTTCCTTATCAATAAATATCAAACAGGGCGGCAGATCGTTTTCAGGCATAGTAACCTCTTTTTTATCTTCGCCAGAATCTATCAAGGCCATCTCTTGATCTTCTGTCATTCATCCAAGAAATGAACCCACATTGATGAATTCCCCTAAGTATCGCGAAAATGGATACAATGGGC
>CAYWMP010000240.1:0-1783 GCA_964459445.1 uncultured Desulfobacteraceae bacterium | reverse complement strand
TCTCCTCCCGGTAATGAGGATATAGGGGTAGTGCTCATAGACCTCGGGGGTCCTGTAGGGACTCTCAGGGGGCTCCCGGAATTGGGGCAGAGGATCGTACCCCCATTTTTCAAGCTGGGTGGCATAAAGCTCAAACTTCCCCGTGGGGGTCGAGAATCCCTTCTTCTCATATTTTCTGTAATCGACTTCACCCCTGATGTGATCCATTTTCTTGAAATCCTGCCAGGTGATTCCCATGGGCTCCAGGATGTGATCCAGCCCGCCTTCAAAGTTCTCCCACCAATATTCGCCCTGCCCGACCCGATGGGCCAGATCATTGAGCATCTCATGGTCGGATCGGCATTCTCCGACCTGGATGACCTTGCGGCGGGGCAGGATATAGCCGTGGCGCTTCCAAAAATCTCCGATGTAATCCATCTCAAGCCAGGTGGCGGCCGGTAAAACGATATCCGCAAGTTCAGCCGTCGGCGTCAGGAAGAAGTCCGCTACGGCCATGAACTCGACTTTTTTCAGGGCGCGATAGACCTCTTTGGCATTGGCTCTTGTCATGAGTGGATTCGAACTGATGAAAAAGAGCATTTTGACCGGGTAGGGTTTCTCTTCCAAGATCGCATCCCAAACACATTTGGGATTGATGATGGCGAATTTTCCAGCCAGGCGAAATCGATCGCCACCCAACCGCTTTTCCGCTTGCTCCCTCGGCAGCAGGTTGTGGGCGCCGAATTTCCCGACGTTTCTTATCTTCGGCGTCTTAAAGAGCATTTGTCCGCCCGGAACATCGATATTCCCCGTGATCCCCATCAGGGCCATGAGGGCTCGGTTGTTGTCCGCGCAGTTGATCTGTTGCTCAATAGCCACACCCCATTGCACCGCCGCGGGCTTGGTGGTTGCAAAGAGCCTGGCGGCCTCTCTTATCTTATCCTTGGGAACCCAGGTAATGCCTTCCACCCTTTCGAGTGGATACTCATTGACCCGGTCCACAAAAGGCTCCCAGCCATGGACATGGTTCTCCACAAAAGCCCTGTCATAGAGTTGTTCATTCACAATGACGTTGAGCATTCCAAGGGCAAGGGCCGTGTCAGTACCGGGCCTTAGGGGGAGCCAGATGTCTGCTCGGGCTGCAATTCGGGTTAACCTGGGGTCCACCGCAATGAGCTTGGCTCCCTTGTCCAGGGAAACGGAAAAGGGCTCGCCCTTGTAACAGTCGGGATTGCTGATCACAAGATTGTTTCCCCAAACCATGATGCATTTGGGATGGTTTTCGTAATCCACGATAGGATTGGTTCCACAGGTGATGATGCTCGTTGCAATGCGGGGTCCGTAGCAGAAATGACCGGCGGTAAGGACGTTTGGCGTCCCCAGCAGGTTGGCAAAACGGTAAATAACGGCTTCATTTTCCCGTCCTGTCCCATAACCCATGACGATGGATTCAGCCCCATGTTTCTCTTTGTAATGCGACATGCGCTCAGCAATAGTGTCGAGGGCCTCGTCCCACGTGATGCGTTCCCACTCTCCGTTGCCTTTCCCCCCGATCCTTTTGACCGGGTGGGTCAGTCGATCCGGATGGTAAGCGAGTTGTGTCGAGGCGATTCCCTTACTGCAGAGCGTGCCATGGTTGATGGGGCAGTCGGGATCTCCAGCGATTTTCACCGCCTTTCCCTCTTTGGTATAAACCAACACCCCGCAACCCCCGTGGCACATTCGGCAGTGGCTTTTCACCACCCCGTCATAGCCGTAAACCGCCATCTCTCGTTCTATATTTGAATAGGTAAAATCCGACATC
>CAYWMP010000239.1:0-7679 GCA_964459445.1 uncultured Desulfobacteraceae bacterium | reverse complement strand
AATGATCAACGTTGATTCAAAGTTGAAACAAATTTCAAATATTTTTGGCTAGGTTTAGGGAGAGGTACTATGGAAAGAAAACAGATGAACCGCCGGGAATTTATTAAGAAAAGCGTTGGATGCGCGACCTATGCCGCAATCGGCGCGGTATTGCCCGGTGCAGGCAGAAACTCGGCCCACGCAGCGAAGGTCCCTGATGTGATCGTGGCAAACGGCCCTCCCGCTGCGGCCACCAGAGCGGCGGTCGATATTCTGGGCGGCATGAAACAATTTGTGAAGCGTGGTGACAGGGTTGTCATAAAACCCAACATGAGCTTCCCCAACCCCCCGGGATGGGCCACAACGACACACCCTGATGTGGTGCGGCAACTCACAACCCTGTGTGTGGACGCTGGAGCTTCATCCATTCTGGTCCTTGACAATCCTCTTCGGAATTCCGAGCTCTCTTTGAAAAGGAGCGGACTGAAAGAAGCTTGCGAGGGGCTGCCCGTCACCCAGGTCCGGGGACTCACCAGTAAGCGTTTCTACAGGAGCGTGCCGGTCCCAAGGGGAAAAGAGCTCAAGACCACGATGGTCATGAAACAAGTCCTGGATGCAGATGTTCTTATCGCGGCGCCCGTGACCAAATCCCATAGCGCCACCGGTGTCAGCCTTGCCATGAAGGGTATGATGGGCCTTATTTACGACAGACGCGAATTCCATCTGAATCTGGATCTCGACGAGGCGGTTGTCGATCTCTGCACGATCCTACGACCTACCCTAACCCTTATTGATGCTTCCCGCGTCCTAACAACGGGCGGCCCGGGTGGACCCGGCAAGGTTTTGCCCATGAATAAAGTAGTCGCTTCGACCGATATGGTCGCCGCCGATGCCCTGGCCGTGGAATTGGGCACCTGGTACGGTCGTAAATTTAAGGCGAGACAGGTAAGACATGTCAAACTGGCCCACGAACGAGGTTTGGGAAACATGAACACCGCCCAATTCTCCATAAAAGAGGTCACGGCTTGATCCGATTCCAGCGCCTCATCCAGATTCCGATCTTCCTACTCTTTCTATATCTCCTGTGGAGAGCCGCATTCCCCCTGTCGGGGTGGCTGGATGTCAGGCTTTTCCTCAGACTGGATCCCCTCATAGCTATCGGAACCATGGTCGCCGCCCGCACCTTTATCACCGGGGTTGGTTGGGCGCTGATCATTTTAGGACTGGCGTTCATTCTGGGCAGGGTTTTTTGCAGCTATGTCTGTCCCATGGGAGCGACCCTCGATTTCACGGACTGGTTGGCTTGGAGGAAAGAGAAAAGGAAGATACCGAACGCCTTCGAGGCAAGCGGAAGATACCGAAACATCAAATACCTCCTTCTCTGTTTTGTGCTGGCCACGTCCCTGTTGGGTGTGTCATCCATCTTCTTTTTTTCCCCACTTTCACTCATCACGCGATTTTATGGGTTCGTTATTTATCCCCTGATCTTGATGATTTCAAATTTGTTTCTGGATACCTTGAGACCGGTTTTCCCAATGGTGGGATTGGACAGTCTCGCCTTTACGTACCTCCCTGTTCCATCCTTTAGCACGAACCTGTTCATGGCCTCCTTGCTTCTTGTCATCCTTCTTCTGGCCTATGTGCAACCGCGGTTCTGGTGCCGAAACCTGTGCCCTGCAGGGGCAATGCTGGGGCTTTGTTCGAGAAGGCCGCTTTTTCGGCGACAGGTGTCTGATGACTGCACCCAGTGCGGCCGGTGCGTTCGGAAATGCCCCATGGGGGCCATTGCTGAGGATTTTGTAGCGACAGCACACTCAGAATGCATTACCTGCCTGAAATGCCAGGAAGTGTGCCCGGAGGATGCCATCCGTTTTCAACCGGGGATAAAGGCTATTGCCCCCGTTCCGGAAATCGATTTGACGAGACGAAAAGTCATGAAGGCGGGCTTTGCAGGCGCTGCAGCCGCAGCCATTACCATGACCAATGTCAACCACCTCCATGGCGGGGATAATCCCCGCGCCCTTCGCTCATCTCATCTCATTCGTCCCCCGGGCGCCCTTCCCGAAACCGATTTTCAGGCCCGATGCGTGCGTTGCGGTAAATGCGCCAAAGGTTGCCTCACGAATACCCTTCAGCTCACCTGGTTTGAAGCGGGCATCTCCGGCATCTGGACCCCAAAAATTACGGCGAGGCTTGCAGGTTGTGAGCAAAACTGCAATGCCTGCGGACACCTGTGTCCCACAGGGGCCATTCGCCCCCTTGATCTGGAGGAAAAAATTTTTGCCAAAGTGGGAACGGCCCGGATCATCCAATCCCGATGCATTGCCTGGGAGCAGGATCGACAGTGTCTCATATGCGATGAGATTTGCCCCTACAACGCCATATCATCGCAGTTTAACGCCGGCCATCCTGTCACCGTGCCGGTGGTGGATGAGAACAAGTGCAACGGGTGCGGATATTGTGAAATGAAATGTCCTGTCTCGGGCGAGTCTGCAATCGTTGTCGAGCCCACAGGCGAACTGAGGATGGTTTCCGGGTCCTATCAGGGCAAGGCCAGAGAACTAGGTCTCGTTTTCCACGCCAAAACAGAAGTCGCGGATCATTTCATTCTGGAAGGCCCCAAGATTGAATCCCAGGGGGCGCCCGGCCCATCACCGGTCAATCAGATGAAAAGCCCCTCCAAGCTTCCTCCCGGATTTATTGTTGAAGAGTAAAGCCCTGCAACTTGCCGCCCCTCTTTAATCTGCCTTATTTGCCCTGTTCTATAGGAATCCTCTATCAGAGGCGACAGCAGAAGCCATAGTTGCGAAAACTGCAATCCGTCATGATGGGTTGCGATTCGGTTCATCGAAGCGAATGACCAGGGCGTCAAAGGAAATCAGGGATGGTCAGACTTGTCACGTTGTAAGGTAGGCATAATGATAGGACAAAAAAACCCGGAGGGCACAGCAGCATAAAACGATTTAGGCATTGCGGCAGCCTCCGGGTCGATAAGAAAGTATGAGATTGGTCTTATCGAGTATTACCTTTGGTATTTGAAGGATACATTGAGTCTGGCCCTAAAGAACCTGAGCTTTCCCTCTTCAATGGTCACATCGAGTTTGGTGATCTCCGCTATTCTTAGATCCTTCAAGCTCTCTCCCGCCGTTTCTACAGCGGTTCGAGCGGCCTCTTCCCAAGAGTTATCACTGGTTCCCACAAGTTCGATAATTTTGTACGTACTCCCGGCCATATCCCTCCTCCTTTGCTTTAATGGGGTTAACGTTGAAAGGCCTTTTTTGTTAGCATATAAGGCCCGTTGGGGCAGGTCAAGAACAAAGGTCAGGCGGTGTCATTTTGATGCATTTCCCAATTACCCGAGAAACAGGCAATGCCTCTTACAAATTCCTCTTGTCATAATCGTGACTTTATCATAATACATTGCCCGAAACACAATTCAACGTAGGGTGACGTTTCAGCCACCAAGTTACAAAGGCACAAAGAAGGAAAATGAATCTTAAAACAGGTTAAAAGGTTCAGGGTTCAAGGTTCAAAGGTTGCGGTCCAGGCTGAGGTTGAGATTGAGTCATTCTGAACCTTAGCACTGGCCTTACCTTCCGTATTCAAACCGCTAATTACCAACCTTGAACGGGGAACCTTTGCACCCAGAACCAATCTTGGTGTCTTCGTGACTTTGTGGCGGAACTATTTCAAAAAAGGAATCAAAAAAGGTTTTTTGAGTTTATGGAACAGGGTAACCCTTCATACGCGCTCGTGGAAAAGCGAGCGGATCTGAAACGTCTTGCGCATGATCTTAAGGCGGAGCTTGCGATAGGCGTGGATCTTGAAGCCGATTCCATGTTTCACTACAAGGAGAAGGTATGCCTTATTCAGATATCGACACGCTTTCAGAATTTCATTGTGGACCCCCTTACACTGAAGAACCTTTCGCCTTTGCTGCCGATATTCAAGGATCCCCGAATTCAAAAAATCTTTCATGGCGCGGACTATGACATCCGTTCCTTGCACAGGGATTTCGGCATCCAGGTCCATTCGCTTTTTGATACCCAAATCGCAGCCAGATTTCTGGGGATAAAGGAGACGGGTCTTGCGAATCTTTTGCAGGATAGACTGGGCATAAGCATAAAGAAAAAATACCAAAAGAAGGATTGGTCAAAAAGACCGTTGCCTTCGGCCATGCTCTCATACGCTGTGGAGGACGCTTGTCATCTGATCACGCTTGCCCAGGATTTGAAGGAGGAGCTACTGATCAAAGGACGGCTCTTTTGTGTGGAAGAGGAGTGTGGAATTCTTAGTATGGTGCGCCATGAAAACTCGCAGGACGGCAATCCCCTTTTTATGAGATTCAAGGGAGCGAGGCGGTTCGATCCTCTGAGTTTAGCGGTTCTGGAGGCTATTCTCCAGTATCGCGATCGTCTCGCCCGACGTCGAAACCTCCCCCCCTTTAAGGTCATCGGCAACGTTACGATCAAGGAAATTGTGGAGCGAAAGCCTCTGACGGTCAACCAATTGAAGCATATTAAGGGCATGACCCCGGCGCAGATCGAAAGGGTTGGACGCTCCTTGCTGCAGAGAATTCAAAAAGCCCATGACATGCCGGAGAAGAGACTTCCTGTTTATCCTTCGAAATCTTCAAAACCCCTGGGACATAGGGTGGCAAAGAGAGTGAGAGTCCTCAAAGAGTGGCGTGAAAAACGCGCCTCCGCACTTGATTTAGATCCCGCAATCCTATGCGCAAATGCCCGAATTCAAGCCTTGGCCATAGCAAATCCCAAAGCGCCGCGGGACCTGGAAGGTATCGATGGCATGAGAAAATGGCAGAGGCAGGTCTTTGGGCGGGAGCTTTGCGCCCTGCTCAAGGACCTTGCTTGGTGCGTTCACCCCGTAGTTGCATAATATAGCAAAATGGCCCGCATGCATAACTTATCAGTGCCTGACGACTGCGATAGTTGAGTGGTTCTGCAACAACGGGGTTCATTTCATTGCAGGAAACCCGGTCTGGGCCAGGGTTATCCTGTCAAAGATAGTTAAATTGTTACCTCATTGGAGTATCATGACTCAAAATGTTTTGTTCGCATTCGCACTGACGGCCTTTGCAGGTTTATCCACGGGGATAGGCAGTGCAATCGCCTTCTTCTCAAAACGCACGAACAAGGCATTCCTTTCAATCTCCCTCGGTTTTTCAGCGGGGGTTATGATCTATGTGTCAATGATCGAGATTTTCGTAAAGGCCAAAGGTGCCCTCGTCGAGGTCCACGGCGATATCGCGGGGACATGGATAACGGGAGGCGCCTTTTTTTCAGGAATCATCATCATTGGGGTCATAGACCGTCTCATCCCCGAATATGAAAATCCCCATGAAGCACACGCTATAGAAGAAATGCAAACCACGGTAGGGCAGGAAACACGTCTCATGCGGATGGGGCTCTTTACAGCATTGGCCATCGCCATCCATAATTTTCCGGAAGGCCTCGCCACTTTTTTTGGCGCCCTCTCAGATCCGGGTATCGGAATCGCCATTGCGGTTGCCATTGCCATCCACAATATCCCGGAAGGGGTATCCGTTTCGGTTCCTATCTATTTCTCCACGGGGAGCAAGAACAAGGCATTCTGGCTCTCATTCCTTTCCGGCGTCTCGGAACCGGTTGGAGCACTTTTGGGCTATACGATTCTCAGGCCCTTTTTTTCACAAGGCGTCTTCGGGTTTCTATTTGCCGGCGTCGCCGGCATCATGGTGTTTATATCCCTTGATGAGTTGTTGCCCACCGCCAAAGAGTACGGGCAAGGACATATGGCCATTTACGGCCTGATTGCCGGTATGGCCGTTATGGCCTTGAGCCTCCTTCTATTCCTCTAAACCGAGGCAATTTCAGAACGCCGATTTTGGCCGATCCCTGCCTGCCGCAGGCAGGCCTGCCTTGCTTCCCCTACCCTAAAGGATTTCAGCCACTTACCCCTGCAACAGAGCCATCCAGATACATTTTAGACATGCCGTTTGGTGTCCGCCATTCGCTTTTCTCATCTCCAATGATCCTCGGGGGAAAATGCAATGACTGCTCATTCTTCATCAAAAATGAAACCTCAGGACCTGCACTTCCTCGCTCTTGCCGTAATGATTCCCACACAGTCAGGACACTGAAGACAGATCAGCTAAGCGTGCAAGAAATTGCACGCGGTCTTTCTCATTGACAAATATATTTTTTCCTTCAATTCCCCGGCCCATGACATGTTGCAGGGGCTCCGGGAACATCTGGTCTTGCCTGGCTTGCTATGAAGAAATCCTATTAGACTGTGACCTCCTTTTCAAGTTGCTTTGGAACCAACACTCTGACGTTTTACCGGTGAGAAAAGGGATGAGATCTGTCGGAGAGGGAAAAACTCTACAGAAAGAGCCATGCTGATGGAATTGCTTTATCGATTCTGCCGGATAACCCAGCCTGAAATCGGCAGACTTCTAAGAGGAACAGACTATAGCGCAGTCAGCCGGGCCAGAAGCAGGCTGCAAAAGAGGCTTGAGCGGGACAACAAGCTAAGACAAAGGCTCAATGTCTTAAGCAATCAATTGGCTCATTTGTCAAGATCAAAGATTTCACCCCCATTCACGTTCATCGCTTCTCTGCGGCCAACGGTTGCCATCACCCGCCGCTTTGCAGCGAAGTGAGGAACGAACATAGCGGGAAAGCGATCGGGTGCATGGCTTAGCCACCTACGGCCTCGGACGAACACCGAGTACGTTAGGGATAGGCCAAGGAGCCGCATTCCCGTCGTTCTCTCGGAAGGACGTTTCGTAGCTCCCAAACATTTCATGCGTCACATTTCCAATCCGCAGGTAAAGTTGGGCCTCCGGTCCACCTTCCAAATGCTGTGCGGCAACAAGGCCAATCCCTAGCGATAGTAGTTCCCGGTTAAAGTCGTGCATGGTAAACGGCGACCTGGAAAATATAAAGAGTACCCTGCCAGAACTATCCTCACCCAGGGCTGCCTCACTCCACATCTTGTCCTGCTGACTCCATCGATTCTCGCCTGGCCTCTTGATCAAACGTAGATTCTGGACTACCGAAAAGAAGTCGCCAAGGATGGTGTCCATTGTGACACTGGGATCATCCAGGTCGAAAATCCCGAATTCGGGGAGACCTTTTCTCCTCTTAGGGTCGAATGCGGCAACCGACATGTATTTGTTCACGTGGCCGCTGTTCACATGCCCTTTTGAACCAAGGTACCCGACATGCGTCGTATGGTCAGCACCGAACATTCCTGCATTGATTGCCGCCGTGAGTTTGTGTTTTTCGCACCAATCTCTCGCAGTTAGATTCTCAGACTCACCGTTCCAGCTCTTGCCGATCAACACTAGTTCCCAGAGCTTCGGGTCGATTCGCAAGATGGTAATCCGCAAATCACCGACCGGACTCGGTTTGTTAGCGGCGAACGACCCAAGCTCCATTCCAGGAGCAAGTGTTGTCCAGGAGCCATATGCTTCTGTTGTCAAAACGATTGTCGTTAAGATAAGAAGAATAAAGTTGCGCATCTCAAAAGACTCCTTGTGGCTAAGTATTGATTGATTGGTGCTAAGCTTGGAGGCATGTTATCATGGAATTTGTTTTCTATCAGGTGGGCATATTGATAGGTGCCTTTCTATTTCTTGCCTTCCTAGCCCGAGTTTCCTACTTATGCGCCATTATGTTCCATAACTACCTGAAAGG
>CAYWMP010000238.1:0-7762 GCA_964459445.1 uncultured Desulfobacteraceae bacterium | reverse complement strand
GTCGCTGCGAACCCTTTTATTTGGTGGTGCAGGGCTCCCACCCTAAGCGATAAGACGAACATCGAACATTGAACGTTCAACATCGAATGAATTAAAACTATCAATAACCCATACTTAATATCTATTGCCTTTTCTTTTCAGCGGTTTTGATACTTGCAATGAAAATCGTAATTGAAGCTGTTTAATGATCTTTATTGTTCTCACCGAATTCTCGAGCAACCTTTCTTAAAGGTCATAAGACTGTCTCTTCATCTTTTCCTATTCAACATTCGATGTTGGACGTTGGATGTTCGATGTTCAATTATAATCTGTCGTTGATCCTAAATACCACCACAGTCCAACCAGGGCATCGGTGCCCGATGTCTCGCCATAACTTGAAGCCTTCGCGACCTCTTCCATCACCTCTTCCGATTCGCGAGCCATGGCTATTCCTTTTGCCGCTTCAATCATATAAAAGGGGAAATGGCCCTGGAGGGCTTGCCACAACAGTGTCCTCCCGCCATGGTTTGTCCTTTTGAGTACGGCTCGAATCTCGTCTTTGTCAATGGACAGAGGCAGCATCCCGACTCGATCCTTCGGAACAAGTTCCTTTATTCTTTCCCCGAGCAAGGCTCCTGCAATAAAATCATCGCCCGAAGGAGTGAACCCGATTCCCAAGCCCACGAGTTGTGAAAGACCCTTTAGGGAAGAGCGTCGTTTCCCTGTCCTTGATTCCTCTCCGAGGATTTTTAAGGCCTTTCGAACAAACAAATCGTCCTCAACCGACGGATGTAAAAGCCCAAGCAAACCGCCCTTTCTTCCCTTTCCATGGAGTGCCTTCTTGAGAAGAGGTATTTTAGCATTGTTAAAGCCTGCGACTTCGCGCAGTTCCAGTGCACCTTTCCAAGCCTTTCCCCCTGCCAAGTCAATGTGCAGGTCATTGATTCCTATTCGGCCATCTTGGAAATGAACAATTTCTCCCGTTTTTGGTATGGGAATGTTTCTTTTCAAATCACTAAAGAGCTCGGGGAGACTAAGGCTTAAGGAAGTCATTTGAGATGGGGCTTTCACGACGGAGACCAGGTGCCGGTCGGCATGAAGGATATTCAGGGCCTTTGAATAGACCGATACGATCTCTCCGGAACCTTTGAGTGGATATACAAAAACCCCAGTTTCCTCGGCCTTGAAATACCTCTCGGAAGTTAAGCCGTAAGTCAACTCCGTCCTCATTCATGCTGCGATTACGCCTGTTACATCTTCGCAAAGGCTTTTCGCGGCACTAACCAGATTGGTATGGACTTCTTTCGGTCGGAAGGAAAAATTAGAGTATAGTGAAAGGGGTCTTTTGTGTCAATAATTCGAGACCTCACCAAAACGCTCCCTTTTGTCCAATCTCTGCTTCAGACTCGGATTTTAACCCGCCAGAAGTATGGCGAGTTAATCCTCAAAATACTACAGGTATTTCTTTGGTTAAAATCCTCGCCGACCTTGACCTTGACCAAAATTGAGCATTCTGCCGAGGTCTCAATGCCTTAATGGCGTGGACCATTAGCAAAATTTTCTTTACTTGATGGGGTTCTAGGATTTATAGTTTATGTTTTTCCTTTGCTAAAACGTAACTCTCGACTTTTCCTCTTTAGCAAAAAGTCGAGCATTTTCTGTTCGCAGGTTGATCAAAAGCGTTCAGATGCAAGGCTTCCGAAATCCAGAGGGATGAGACGTACAGAATGGTACGTTGCAGTGACGAGGGATGAGGGCAACGCAGCCCATCGGCTTTACTCAGGGCCGTGAGCTTGTCGAACGGCAAATGAGCGTTTTTCATCAACCTGCGCGAAATAAGGATTTTATATGAAAATCCTAGTCCTAGGTTCCGGACCCGAGCTCTTAGGCAAGACAGGATATTACGAGCGATTCGCGGTCCAGGCTATTCAATTTCTCAGGAATGCTGGCCATGAAGTCGTATGGGTTGATGATAATCCGGCGACTCTTGCGAGCGCAAACGGCCGCGCGGACGCTGTCTACCTGGAGCCTCTCACCCTTAAAGTCCTGGAAAACATTATCGAGCTTGAAAAGCCCGACAGTATCACTCATTTCTTAGGGGGATATCAGGCCCTGCACCTGTTGATCTTTCTGGATCGTAACGGGGTTCTCGACCGGCATGAGGTCCAGGTGTTGGGAACGCCTGTGTCCACACTAAAGCGTCTGTTGGATGAGGAAGTCCTAAAAAAGACTCTGGCCGACCTTGATATCCCTTTTATTGAAACAGAAATCGCACGAAACACAGAAGATTGCATCAATCTTTGTCGATCAATAGGATTTCCGTTGATGCTGAGGCCTGCTCTGGCACTTGAAGGCGTAGGCGGTTATCTGGTTTACAACGTTGAAGAGGTTCAGCGATACGCCCACTTCACCTTGAATTCGAGCCCGGTCAAAGAGGTCATTATTCAGAAGGTGCAACCTGATTGGGTGCAACTGGCCATCGAAGGAATTCATGATCCGAAATCACCGGGCCGTTTCCATGTTGTCGGCACGCTTGAAGCCCTTGAAGGTGGCGCTGATATCCATTTGGGGAACAGTGTTGTCATGGCCCCCGCGCCATCGCTGAATAAAGACCTTGAGAGCAAGGTTATCGATTGGGCGGGCCAGATAGCCGACCACCTGAAAATTTGCGGGAGCCTGCAATTTAGACTGGCTTATTCTCCGGATAGCGGTGAAATGGTTGTCTTGCGCGTGAATCACGGTCTAAACCGATTTTCTTCCTTCCTATCCATGCTACACAATATTCCTCTTGGCCAGGTTAACGCTTCCCTCACTCTGGGTGACCCCTATAATCCTCCGACCGAAAGCGGTGACCCGAAATTGAATGCCGTCCGGGTACCCATCCCTGTGAGCGAACTTCCGACGGATGACAACGTCATTTCGACCATGCTTTCCTTTGGAGCAGAAGTCTTTGTAGGTCGCACACCTATTGAGACTCTCGCAAAGGCCATCGGGCTTGTATCCCCTATTTTTAAATCGGATAGACCGCCTCCTTTCATAAACGGAGCAAATACCGCCCATCATTCATCAGAAATAGGCGGTGGACGTCTTTCTAAGATCTTTAAAGCCCTGGAGGCGGGTTACAGCGAACTTTTGGAAGGCCCCCATAATGTCATTAACCCATCGATTCTGCCGGCCTTGAAGGAGTTGGCCTCCCTCTCTTCTCGACTTCGGCAGGTCAAAAACTCGGATGACTCAAGGGCACCATTGATCTCACAAAGCGAGTTCGCACAAATGTCCTGGCTGGATGCCGAAAAGGGAGCGCCACTTGAAAACCAAAGGTCAATCGAACGCCGTTTGATATCCATATCCCAGGATGACGAAACATCACCAAACAACCTTTGTTTTTTGTCGACCGTGACAGAAGCTGAAAAAGGGCTCCCCAAAAGAGACAAGGCAGAGGTTCAAGACGGGACCTCATCGATACTGTTCCTGGGCCCGGGGCCTTACAGGACAGGGTGGGGATCAGAAGTGGATCAAGCCCTTGTTGAAGCAACGCTCGCTCTGAAAGAAAAGGGGCATCGCGTATTCATCATCAATCCCAATCCCGATTCTGCAAGTCTGGATTTGGGTCTCATGGAAGGCGTCTGTCTGGAGACCGTGTCCCTTGATTCAATAGAGACCCTTTTAGAAGCCTGGGCGATCGACGGGGTGATCCATCAGTTCTGTCCCTCAATCCCGGAGGGCCTTGAAGACTTGTTGGAAAAAAGGGGAATCGCTGTCTTTGGCACCCCGATCGAGTCAATCAAAAAGATAAATGCTCAAGAAGTGTTGTGGGAAAACCTCGAAAAAATCGGAGCGCCCCTCTTGAGTTATTCTTTTGGTTATGATCCGGATCATGTCCTCAGCGAAGCCGCCGAGTTGGGATACCCTATTCTTGTAAGGTTGACAAACACCCATGTAAATCCCCAGGCCGCCATTCTTCATGATGAAGAAATGGTCGGCGAGTTTTTGGATCGATACGAAAAACACATTTCCCGGAATGCACCCCTTTTCATGGAAAAATTTCAGGATGGTATGATAGGGGCAGGCGTCTTGGCCCTTTGTGATGGCGCTAACGCCTTCACATTGACTTTCATCGAAAACATAGAGGAATACGGCGTCCACGGAGGTGATTGCGCTTCGGTTATCCCCACGCTGTCGCTGGGCGATCTTCACAAGGCCATTGCCAAAGAGGCGCTAAAGGGTATTGCGGCCCATTTCCATATCAAGGGACACCTTTATCTGGATTTGGCCATTAAGGGTCGGAATCTGTTCGTAACAGGCGTCTGGCCCTATCCCAGCAGAAACATTCCTCGGTTTGAAAAATCCATCGGCCACCTGATTGACGGCTGGAGTGCGGAGTTGCTGCTTGGGGCAAAGATGGATCAGGTTGAGATGGAGCCCTGGCCGGAAGGGAGCGATCGGTTTTTCGTCAAAGAGGCCGTATTCCCCTATTCACGCTTCCTGGATTTCGATCCCGTGCTCTCTCCTAAAATGAATTCAACAGGCCAAGTTTGCGGCAACGATAATTCCTTCGGCAAGGCCTATTTCAAATCTCAACTGGCCGTGCATCCAAAAATGCCCACAAAAGGCAACATCTTTGTCAGCGTGAGAGATTCTGAAAAGGAAGCTATATTCCATACATCCAAAAAGCTCGTGGAGCTGGGATTTTCGATCGTGAGCACCCAGGGGACAGCACAATTTCTTACGGGAAGGGGTATTGATGTGCTCAAGGTGCATAAGGTATCCGGCTCTCGTCCCCATATCATTGATTTGATCAAGAACGGTGAAATCAGCCTCGTCATAAATATACCCCTCGGCATACAATCCAAACTGGATGAGTCCGCTATCCGGCGGGTGACCATAGAACACAATATACCCCTTATCACAACCACATCGGGAGCGTTTTTGTTTGCGTGCGGCATAGAGGAAGCACGCAAGAGTCCCCTTACCTTTACGCCACTCTGATAGGTTACGAACTGCTCAACTTCCCCTTTAAGGATTGATTTTGGCTGAAGAATTCATCAAAAAACTGGTCATCGCTTTAGGTGGAAACGCGATCCTTCAATACGGTCAAAGCGGGACGGTCGAAGAGCAAAAATCAAATCTGAAAATCACTGCAAAACGTCTTGCTCCCATAATTGCGTCCTGGTTCCAGGTCGTCGTCACCCACGGCAACGGGCCTCAAGTGGGAAACATTCTCATTCAAAACGAGAGGTCAAAAGACGAGGTGCCGGCCATGCCCTTGGATATCTGCGGTGCCCAGAGCCAGGGTCAGATCGGCTATCTCCTGCAACAGGTCCTGTGGAACGAATTGGCCAGCATGGGCAAACGTGCCGAAGTCACCACCATTCTCACCCAGACCCTTGTGAATGGCAACGATCCCGCCTTTAAAAACCCGTCGAAGCCTGTTGGCCCCTGGCTCACGGAGCAGGAAATGCTTCAGGCAACAAAAGAGCACGAACATTGGATCAATGACCCTAAGAAAGGATGGCGGCGGGTCGTCCCTTCGCCGAAGCCTGTCCATATCGTAAATGCCAAGAGCATCGAAAGCGCTCTCAAGAACGGATTTATTGTCTTGGCATGTGGAGGGGGAGGCGTACCGGTTGTCAAAGAGGGCAGTGATAGGCTACGGGGCATAAATGGTGTCGTTGACAAAGATCTCGCTTCCGAGTGCTTGGCTTCCGATATTCGAGCGCATATCCTTCTCATGCTGACCGATGTGCCTGCCGTGTTTCTGGACTTTAATTCACAGGATCAAAAACCTATTGAGAGGATTAAAGCCGGGCCCATGAGGGAACTTCTGGAGAGCGGCATTTTTCCGGAGGGCAGTATTGGACCCAAAGTCGAGGCAGCGATCCAATTTGTGGAAAAGGGTGGGGACAGGGCCATCATTGCAGATATTGACCATGCGGAAAAGGCCCTCAAGGGCCGATCCGGAACCATAATCCTGGGGGAAGAGTAGCGCCGGGAAAGGGCGCTAACCTGAGCAATTCTCTTGGCCTGTCAGAACGCCGAATATCGAACAAGGAATAATGAATGTCGAAGGAATGAAAGACATTTGACCTTAAGGATAGATTGATAGATTTTGCCATTCGAATAATCCCAATAGCAGAAACATTGAAACAAAATTTTCCTTTCGATGTTACCCTATGGATCCTGAACCTATGTGACACGCATCAGAACTGCGAGACAAAATAGTCTTAGAACTTCATAATTCGAAATTTCTTGTTCGATATTCGATATTCATCTTCTACTGGACCAAGTTAATAGGCTGTCGCTTTATATTGCCTTGGAGAGCATGCTATGGCCGATACCGCGCTTCACCATATGACAATCAACTCCCTGGCTGAAAGCATTAGAGAGGGAAAACTAAGCCCGGTTGAGCTCACCGAACACTGTCTTTCTCGGATCGAATCCCTGGATAAGACCCTGAATGCCTTTAGGGTTGTTTGCCGAAAAAACGCCCTCAAGGCGGCCAAGGCCGCGGAACGAGACTTTCAGGAAGGTCAGGAATCCGGACTTTTGAGAGGAATTCCCTATGCGGCCAAAGATCTCTTTGATGTCAAGGGACTTCCCACTTCCGCCGGCGCCAGACTCCTGGGAAAAAAAGAGGCCGAACAGGATGCCACTGTGATTCGCAGACTGACCCAGGAAGGTATGACCCTTCTGGGTAAGACCAACACTGTGCAGTTCGCCTTCAGCGGCCTGGGCATCAACCACGATCACGGCACGCCCCATAACCCCTGGAAGGAGACCCATTACCTGCCGGGCGGCTCAAGCAGCGGGTCTGCGGTTGCAGTTGCCTCGGGTATGACGCCTCTGGCTCTCGGAACAGACACGGGCGGATCCGTGCGTGTCCCCGCAGCCCTTTGCGGCATCACGGGCCTAAAGACTACGGTGGGCAGAATCAGCCGCTTTGGTGTGTACCCCCTGAGTTGGACCCTGGATTCCGTTGGACTACTGGCCCGTTCAGTAGATGATGCTGCCTTAGTTTATCAATGCATTCAGGGATACGACTCTAAAGACGAGGCCACTTGGAACAGGCCGTCTCAGGATGTATTCAAGGGATTCAATGATGGTGTAAAAGGACTCCGAATTGCCTTCCCTGATTTGGTGTTCTGGGAGGATGTTCATCCGGAAGTCGAACAGGCGGTCCGAAAATGCGGGGAAATCCTTGAGAGTCTGGGAGCCCTTTTGGGACCCATCCCATTTCTCGAGGTGGAGGAAGCCCAAAGGCTCAATGCCAGCGGACTGATCGTTGCGGCAGAAGGGTACGCCATAAACAGACAATTGCTGGAGAACCATCCGGACGAGCTCGATCCTGTCGTTTCCAGGCGCATGGTCAAGGCCGGAAACATCCATGCAGCCGATTATTTGAAGGACAAACAGGACTTGAAAAACCTTTGGGAAAAAGTGAATCATGCCCTGAATGACATCGATGCCCTGCTTGTGCCCACCACGATGATCCCGTCAACACCTGTTGCCGAATCTGAATACGATTGGAAAACATACACAAAGTATAATTGGGCCTACCTTCGAAACACCGCCATCGGCAATATGCTCAACCTCTGCGGCCTTACGGTTCCCTGCGGTTTTACCGCCGACGGCCTGCCTATTGGGTTGATGATTTACGGAAAACCCTATCAGGAGGATATGATTCTCAGGATTGGGCATGCCTTTCAGCAAGCCACCGATTGGCACAAAAAAACCCCCAACCTAGACTGGGTGGAATAGGCTGGCACAAACTAATCCTTGACAA
>CAYWMP010000237.1:0-7835 GCA_964459445.1 uncultured Desulfobacteraceae bacterium | reverse complement strand
TATCCAGCCACACAGGCTCATCCGCTTTACCCTCAATCACGATGCCATCCCAACCCGCAAACTTGAGCAGGGATGAAAACCTCCCACCAAAATTACTCCTGGTGAACCAACCGATAGGAACGGATTGCACGCCTATTCCCTGGATCTCTGTCCTTCCTGAAGCCCCTGGAACAAGGGTTCCTGAAAAGGGAGAGGTCATGATCGTAACGACATTGGCCGGATCAAAACCGTCAATGGTCTTGTCCTTCACCAGAACAAAAAAGATGGCCGAACCCATACCATGGCCCCCGACCCACTGTTCATACTTGCTGGTAGGTATGGTGGTTTCATCTCTTTTGGTCAGATTTACCCTTAGTATTTTTCCTGCGTATCCGTTCATGTCGCCTCCTGATTGTTCATTATGAACCGCTCGCCCTAAGCAGACGAGGCATTAACCCTCGTTTGCCTCTGGCGGAATAAAGGCTTCGTTTGAGGAAAAAGGAGCGTTTTGCATGGGTCTCCTGTATCATGGGTTTAGGTTAATCGTTTTGAAGATGTCCGTCAGTTCATCAATCTCGTAGACAGTGTGTCCCGCCAGGAGTATAGCCTTCTCTTCCTTTGCAATGATGTCCACGACCGTTTTCAGGGCGATCTGTCCCCTAAACCGCCACACGATTTGAATCTGATAGGCATCGAAACCCTTATAGGTTGCTACTGGATTCTGTGAGACAATTTTGATGTCAGTGCCTACGGACTTGAGTGCATTTGCATATCCCTCTGCCAATGCCTTTAATTGACTATTTATGTCTTCCCCGGCCCCAAGCGATGAAATCGCTATCGACATTGAGGGCGAGCCCTGGGGAATACCTGCCCTAAAAATCTGATTGGCCTGCAACACGCGGTTTTGAAACTCCCTTGGATATTCTAGCGTAAAGGCAGGAGAATCCGTTCGAACAAACATCCCGTCTTCGGCAAAACCTCTTGCCTTCAGGGCCGCTTCATCTATTTCGACGTCGAGTCTCAGGGTTTTCACCGTGGCCATCAAATCTTCCATGGAACCATCCTTACTATCCGAGGCGCCAAAGACAATAAGGCGATCGTTCTTTTTGGCAGCGACAACGGCAGTTAGTAATTCCATCCCCCCCGGATTCCATTCCATTTCAAAGTAACTGGCCTTAGAACCATCCGTTAGCTCGATGATTTGTTGATTTTTCACCTTATGAATTAGGGAACCCGGTATCATCTGTGGTAACGAACCTAAAATCAGTTCCGCTATATCCTCCAAAGGCGTCCCCGGTGGGTAAGGCCCGACAGAAACGCGCATGCTTGGTGGCGTGCCCTCGACCGATTCCCTTATGAGGACATAGGGGCCGGCGGGCCCTGCATCCCTGGGTAGTTTTTCAGCATCATACTTAACGGAAAAACCAAAAGCCTTGTCCTCATACAGCACCAATTTGGGTGCTGGTGGCGACTTTTCAACCTGCCCGGTAGTTTGGGCACAAGCCATGAACAAAGCCGAAAATGCAAATACACATAATGCGATCTTTATTGCTTCTCTCATGTAGTTTTTCATAATACACCCCCTTTTTGAGCTTAATCCCTGGGATAGCCCAGATTTGACCAGCTTAAGTTCCGCAAATTTACCTTGTATCCTTTATCCCCCTTTTGGATAGGTATCTTTTTTGTGAACTTAATCGCACCAACAGGACAAACCTCGACACAAGCCTGCTTTCCTTCGGGTCCCCCGCCCGCCTGGTCCCAATGATAGGGGGTGTTGGCGCATAGGTCGCATTTCCGCCCCTTCTTATCCCCTTTGAATTTCCTATCCGATGCCACCACCGGTCTGCTTGGCGTATAGGGACAAGCTTGAATGCAATCACCACATCCTATGCACTTTTCTTTGTCCATCATCCTTACATTGCCATAATCGGCATTGGCCTTGAGTGCATCCACTGGACAGGCTTCCACACAGGCAGGATCAACACATTGCCTACACTGCTCAATCGTCACGTCATTAGGATATGATTCAAAAGAGTTTTGGATGACTTGAATTCGGGATAAGGAAGGATTCTCCACGCCTTCGTGTACGAGCGTGCAGGCGAGCATACAACTCGTACACCCCTGGCATTTCTTTGTATCAACCAGCAGGTATCCTTCTGAAACCGGTATGGCCGCTATTGCGTTATCCAACCATATTAGGCCCGGTGTTAAGCCTGCTATGCCTGTTCCAATTAGCACGTTTTTAGACAGATTAAGGAAGCCCCTCCTTGAAAACCCTGAACGTGCTTCGACCGTACTGCGTATTGTTTTCTCTTTCATGGTTATTTTCCTTTCCTAAGTGCTTTAAAAGTCGATAGGGTGTCAAACGTGGAATCCATCGACGTACCGCCCTGCAATAGTCTTCATAGGATTTCCCAAATTGGGCCGTTGGTGCAGGTTCTTCAAATGCAACTACTATTATGCATATTAGAATAATATTTAGAATCAGATAAATGACCAATGATAGCGATTAAAAAGAGAGAGTGACCAATCAGAAGAAGAAAAAATGAGACGTACATTGGATTTCTTACGAATCGATAGAGTCCATTGTCCTATGGCCTTTAAAGGTGACAATGGAATACGGGATAAAAGCTCCAAAGAACGCAACTATACAGGCGAAAAAAGAGTCCCAATAGTGTTTTTGATATCTTCTTTCACAGACATATTGTCGCTCTATGGATTCGCCCCGGGCTGATCTGAATAACTATATTGAAAGATTGTCCCCCCTGTCTATTTCTATCGCTTTTATTAATTCTATTCTCTTCCCTTGGTTGGTTTTGAATTTGCACCTCCTTTCATAATCGATTCAAGGCCTATGATATCACCTGAGTTACTCTACCCCGATGGCCGACAAGCACGTTGTATAACCAGGCGAAGATAGCCCCAATGATCAGGCCGTCGAAAAAAGCCCATACAAGGCCAATGATACTTCCGGCAGGGGATATGCTATAGCCTCTGTAAAGACGTGCGATAACTGTGGGATCGCCCGTAACACCTTCAAAAGCCATGATCCACCAGGTGAGCAGGAAAATAGCGAAACCCCACACTAAACCTACTGAAAGCGCAAATGCTTTAACATTCATTCTCATTTTGACACCTCCCTACTTCCGGCGGTCTGTTCGGCCAGGGCTGTAAGACCGCCTATGGCTCCCAGGTTCATGGACTCAAGGGCTGCGCTTGGCACGATGACCAGGGAACCCTTTTCTTTGAGTCCTTCAAAGAGCATATTCATGCCCCGCAATTGAAGGGCCACCGGATTGTCACGGTATTTCTCGCTTGCTATGGCGAATTTCTCTGCGATTTCGGTTTCCGCGGTACCGAGGATAATCCTTGCCTGACGCTCCCGCTCTGCCTGGGCCTGTTTACTCATGGCATCAGCCAGGGCGGACGGTATGACGATATCTTTGATGCCGACACTCTGACAGGTAATCCCCCAGGGATTCGTATGCTCATCAAGGGCCTTCCCCAGATCTTCAGCGATCTTCTCACGGTTTTGCAAAAGATCCGCAAGCTCGTGTTTCCCGATGATGTCCCGCAATCCTGTCTGACAGAGGTATGAAACGGCCTCATTGTACCTCGCCACTTCCAAGGCGGCCTTTTCCACATCCCACACGATCCAATAGGCGACGGCATCCACATTGACGGGCACCGTATCCCGTGTAAGGGTCTCCTCTGCATTGAAGTCGGTCACCCTTACCCGCTGGTCAATATAAACGGCCACACGGTCTATGATGGGAATGATCAGAAAGAGACCAGGTCCCCTAAGCCCTATGAACTTTCCCATTCTCAGCACAACGGCCCTCTCCCACTGGTCTGCAATCTTGATGAAGGATGCCAGGAATAGAGAAAGAACGGCCAAGACGGTTGCGGTGATCTGAGAAATACCTGCATAGTAGTAAAGCAGGACATCACCCACGATGAGTATGCCCAAAACAGTTAAGGCGATTGGGTTGATGACTTTTTTCATTTCGATGTGACCAGAGGGATGCGATGATTTATCCTCATGCTTTTCTATGTTCTCGCTCATTGGTCGCCTCCTTTTCGGTTTTGAAGTTCATCGATCAGTTCATCGACACGGAATCCATAGCTTCCAGCGATACTCAGGAATTCGGTGCAAATGTTCTTGAGCTTGCCCCGGCGTTCCTCATCCGGGATCACTACACTGGTCGCCCCGATGAAAGTGCCGGTACCCTGTTGGGTCTCCAGGACCCTCTGGATTTCCAATTCCCGATAGGCCTTGCTGACCGTATTAAGATTCACCTTGAGGTGAACTGCCAGCGCCCTGACCGTGGGCAACTGCTCACCTACCTTGAGGCTCCCTCTTGCTATGCCATAACGGATTTGATCGACAATCTGACGATAAAAGGGCACCCCGCTTTTCGGATCCAATTGAAATTCAATCATAGGCATTCCCCCCTTTTCCCTGTGATCTATTGTGATGTTTAATTATTGTTATAGTTAAATAGTACAATATTTATATATAAAAATAAATCACCTGTCAACAAAAAATTTAATTAATAATATTAATGAGTTATGAAATTTTTTTGAATTGAGGATGAATTTGGGGAGTGAAATAGGCTCAATTGAAGGTTATTGTAGGGCACCTAAACCGGTGCTATCCCCTCTCCCACCAGGTGAAACTCACCAGGAGGCCTAGTGAAATAATCATGATCCCATATTGCCCCGGCGTTATATGATAATCCTTGCGAATGGTTCTTCCCTTCCTGGCAAAGCCTCTTGATTCCATGGCCATGGCGAGCTCCTCAGACAGAATAAAAGACTGTACCAGAAGGGGCATCAAGAGGGCCATGAAATGCGGGAGGTTTTTGAGCCTGGGCCGCAGATCGATCCCTCTAGACCGTTGGGCATCGATGATTCGTCTTATGCGTTTGCCGATTAGCGGTACGTAACGCATGGATGTGGTGAGGATGAAAGAGAACTCATAGGGAAGCCCCACCTTTCTCATGCTGTCTCCCAATTCTTCGGGCTCGAGGTTCTGAAAGAAAATGAAGGAAAGCGTAAGGAGATTGAGAAGGCGCAAAGAAAGCAGATAAGCGACCTGAATGTCAAAGGCAAGAAGAGCAATGACAAAAACGAGACCGACCAGCGGAATCAGCAATCTCAGCGATCTGGCCCAGGCTCCGGTCAATTTAAGGAAGGGCAGGGAAACAAGCAGAATGCAGAATTCCACAAGGGTCGTCATGGGTTTTTGGGTGATCAGAACGGCAAAGATCCCCATGAGCCCCAGAGCAATTCTCGTTCTTGGATCGAGTCTGGATTGAGTCTTTTTCATATCAGCACTTATTTGTGTAAGTAGGCGATATTGTTCTTTTACGTCATTGCGAGCGAAGCGAAGCAATCTCATGGTAGGAAAGCTTATCATTCTAATACACTACAACATGATTGCTTCGTCGCTTTTGGCTCCTCGCAATGACTTTTTCATCA
The DNA here is from genome assembly GCA_964459445.1 of uncultured Desulfobacteraceae bacterium. GTDB lineage: Bacteria > Desulfobacterota > DSM-4660 > Desulfatiglandales > HGW-15 > CAYWMP01. The sequence continues at coordinate 2,372 of CAYWMP010000237.1, read as the reverse complement.
CGGTCTTTTTCGCTAGTTATTCCTAACCATTTTTCCTGCTGTGGTTGCATTCTAACTCACGTTTTGAAATAGCGCCCATTTGGATCAGTTTCTCATCACAGAGAAGGTCCAGGGGCGATCCATCGCCTACGACCTCCCCGCGGTGAAGTACAACCCACCGATCAGCCACGGCTTGTGCAAACTCCAGGTCATGGGTCACGATCACGATGGTAAAACCGTGCTCTGCGAGCGAGAACAGGAGTCCGGCAAGGCTTTCAAGAAAGCGACCGTCCTGCCCCGCCGTTGGTTCGTCCAGCACAATGACTTTGGGCCGCATTGAAAAAACCGAGGCAAAGGCTACTCTTTTTTTTTGTCCTTCACTTAGCCTGTAAGGAAACTGGTCAAGGAGTTTATGGAGGTCAAAGATGGTGCTTATTTCCTCTATCCATACCTCCGCTTTTTCCCTTATCGCCCGCGGGCCTGCCATGAGTTCATCTTCCACCCGGTTTTTGAAGAATTGATCATTGGGATTCTGAAATGACACCCCCACACGAGAGGCCAATTGAGAGGGGTCTCTGCCCAGGATCCCTTTATCCATAAATATAACTTTTCCCTCAGAGGCACGGAGGAGACCGTTGAAGTGCTTGATCAGCGTGGTTTTCCCGGCCCCGTTCTTTCCGACGAAAGCCACAATTTCTCCTGACCTAAGATCAAGGAAGACGTTATTCAGGATTTTCTTGCCTCCAGCCGTGAAAGTGATTTTCCGGGCGGCAAGCACAGAACGCATGTCAGGGCGTTTGCGGTCCTTTTTTGGGGAATAACGAGGAATGAGGTGTTGGTCCAGTAGAGTCGACCGGGTGTCACTCGGGTCACCGTCAAAGATGATTTTGCCTTGCTCCATGATGACGCATCGGGTGACGTCCTGGAGAATGGCGTCAACATGTTGTTCAATGACCACTACGGTCTTTCCCTTCCGGTGGATTTCCATGAGGGATTCGCGGACGCGACGGGCCCCTTCCCAATCAAGATGCGCAAAGGGCTCATCAAGGACGAGGACTGGAGGATTCAGACACAAGACCGAGGCAATGGCGACAAGCCGTTTCTCGCCTCCGGACAGCGTCTCGGGGGATCGGTTCAGGAGGTCTTCAATATGAAGCGTTTCGGCGGTCCATTTGATTTTTTGATCGATCTCATTGATCGGCATACCAAGGCTCTCAAGTCCGTAAGCGATTTCACTCTCCACCGTGCTGTTAAAAAGCTGGGCATCCGCGTTCTGGAGCACCAGGCCTACTTCTGTAAGGAAATCGGATACGCTCATACCTTGTGTATCGAGGCCGTTCACCTTTACGGTGCCGCTTAGGGTGCCTTCATAGAAATGAGGGATGAGGCCGTTGAAGAGATATGCGAGGGTGGATTTCCCGCAACCGCTCGCACCGCAGATAAGGACATATTCACGTTCTCGGATTGAAAGGTTTATGCCATCTAAAATCCAGCCTTCGGAAATGCCTGGGTAGCGATAATGAATATCGGTTAACTGGATCACGGTTTCCAGAGACCGGCCTTACTCAACAGACGGAGTGCGATCACACCGATTATCGTCCCTCCCAAAGTGCTGATGCTGAAGGCAATGACCAATGTCGTCGTTGCCATGTTCTTACCCATGAGAAGGGGGGCGACGATCCAAGCACTGGTCAAAGCGCCCAAGAGTCCGGTACCGATAATCTCCCCTACCCCGGCGATATAGATGCTCTTGAATGATCGATAGGCCATTCCAGCCAAAAAGGCGCCAATCATACCCCCCGGAAAGGCCAGCAGTGTGCCCAACCCCAGAACATTGCGTATGATTCCCGATGCAGTTGCAATGCCGACAGCGTAGGCAGGTCCGAGCATAACTGCTGCGATGACGTTGACCATATGCTGGGCGGGAAAGCATTTTGAGATTCCCACCGGGATAAAAATAGGGGACAGGGCAACCGCAATGGCAACCAGGATTACGGCCCGTGCAACGTCCTTTGTTTTCATGGTCATAACTCTAATCCTTTCTGTTCCGACCACTTCGGAATTTCTGTAATTTGTTCAAATGCGACAATTCGCAGAATTGGCGAATGGCCTAATGCTGAAGATTTTGCCTTTTCTTTCGTTCCGGGGCTCCCGGGCTGGTCCTTTCTGCGATTTATCTGCGGGGGAGTTCTGCCCCCTCCGACGTTCTCCCGCGCTCTAATGAGCGCGGGAGCCGCGGCTTCCCCCGCTGATAAATCGCGAAAAGACGGCGCCCTCCCACCAGTCACTCCAGAAAAGGCAACATCTCCAGCTCATCCAATCTGAGTATATTGTTCTAATATCTAGCCAAACATATTTGAAATTCGCTTCAACTTTGAATCACGTTGCTTATT
>CAYWMP010000236.1:0-7869 GCA_964459445.1 uncultured Desulfobacteraceae bacterium | reverse complement strand
TTCTAAGCAATGACTCAGCTTGACTTATCCCCTTATTTCTAGATACCATTTGATAGTGTACTTTAAATATCTCGACTAACCAACTCCCCCACAAATCCCTCAGACCCAGGAGCCTTCGCCATGATTCGTTTCTTCAAGAAATTTGTCACGGTCAATCCCTTTTCGATAACTTTCTATCTCACACTGATTGTCGTCGTTCTGTTTATTCAGGGCGTTCCTCTCTTTGAATTGATCGAATGGAAGACCTTTGATCTAAGATTTGAGGGCAGAGGCATTCAAGAACCAACGCCTGTAGTGGCGCTTGCGGTCATCGATGAAAAGAGTTTAGAGATGGAAGGGCGCTGGCCCTGGCCACGAGCCAAATTCGCCAAACTCATTGACATCCTTTCTAAAGATGGCGCCAGGGTTGTCGGCTTTGACATCGGGTTTCTGGAACCTGACGAAAACACCAGCCTTCAAGTCCTTAATCAACTGGATGCACAGATCCAGAAGTTGGATATTAAAAACCAGGAGCTCATAGAGTTTCTGCAAAGCAAGAAAATCAACGCTGACAATGATCTCGTTTTCGCAAATGCATTGCAGAATTCGGAAGCCAGGGTGGTGCTCGGCCATTTCTTTTACATGTCCAAACATTTTCTGGGATACGAATTTGATGATGAAGAGGTTTCCAGGCGGCTTAATACCATCCAGGACTCAAGATATCCTATGACGATCTACGAGGAACCCGATATTGATCTTGATTATTTCATCTTCAATTATAGGGCCTACGCGCCACAACCCAATATTGATATCCTGAGCCAAGCCGCGGCATCTTCAGGATTTTTTAACTTTGAACCCGATCCGGACGGCATCGTTCGCAAAGTACCGTTAGTGGTCAAATGCGGTGAGGAGCTTTACTCCCCCATATCCGTTCAATGTGTTTGGCAATACCTCGATCAACCTCAAATGATGCTGGGGGTTGCTATAAACGGCATTATCGGGGTCATGATGGGTGATCTCTTCATACCTACGGAAGAAGACGGCAATCTATTGATTAATTATCTTGGACCTGAGAGGACCTTCCCTCACTATTCCATTACCGATATTATCAACGAAAAATTCGAGAAGGGGACATTCCAGGACAAAATCATCCTCGTGGGCGGGACTGCCATCGGTCTCGGAGATATTAGAATGACCCCTTTCTCAAGCTCAGGCGAATATCCCGGCATGGAGGTCCATGCCAATATTATCGACAATATGCTCACGGGGAATTTCCTGGCCAAACCAAAGTGGACCCAGATCTATGATGTCATGGCAATCCTCATATTGGGGTTTTTTACGGGCATTGTCATGCGTCGTTTGGGCGCGATACTCGGATTACTGGTTGCCGCTGGCCTGTTTGTCGGTCATGTACTTGTGAGTCAATGGCTTTTCAACAACTATTCCCTATGGGTCAACTTGGTCTATCCATTGCTGGCGCTTTTAGTGGTCTACATGGCACTCACCATGTATCGGTACCTGATAGAAGAGAAAAACAAACGGTTTCTTCATTCCACATTTTCCAGTTACCTGTCTCCTGAGCTCATTGAGGAAATGGTTAGCTCCGAGACCATGCCTGAACTGGGCGGCGAAGCCAGAATCGTCACCGCCTACTTCACCGATATTCAAAGCTTCTCCGTGTTCTCGGAAAAGCTCACGGCCGCTCAACTGGTCGAGCTTCTCAATGAGTATCTTTCCGCCATGACGGACCTCCTTATCGTTGAGCGCGGGACGCTGGACAAATATGAAGGAGATGCTATCGTTGCTTTTCTCGGCGCTCCCATAGACATCCCGGACCATGCAGTAAGGGCCTGCCGCGTAGCTGTCTCTATGCAGAATACACTCCTGGATCTTCGTAACAAATGGCGTCAGGAAAAGCTTCTCCCCGATGAACCTGCCAGAAATATCAAAAATCTTTCTCCCGAGGAGTGGGCTTCCGGAGACAAATGGCCCAAGGTTGTGCATGATATGAGAATGCGGATCGGCATCAATACGGGGGACATCGTGGTTGGAAACATGGGTAGTTCCGTGCGCATGAACTATACCATGATGGGCGATGCGGTTAACCTTGCCGCGCGCCTCGAAGAAGGGGCGAAACAATACGGCATCTTTACTGCGGCAAGCGAATACACGCTGGAATCAGAATACCTCAATGAAAAGGGGGAGACGGCGAGAGTTTGGGATGCAGTTGAAGCCCGGTTTATAGACCGGATCACCGTGGTCGGCAGAACGGAACCCGTCAAGGTCTATGAGCTGTGCGCGCTCAAAGGAGGCCTTTCTGACAATGAAAAGGAACTCTTCAGTGTCTTTGATAAAGGCATGCAGCATTACATTAACATGGAATGGGATGCTGCCATGGATTGTTTTAAAGAATCTCGCAGCTACGAGCGAAATCCCGATGCCCATACCACCCCTTCTGATGTCTTCTATAAGCGTTGTGAACTTTTCAAAGACACGCCCCCTGTCCCCTCCGGGGAAAAGTGGGATGGTGTATACCGCTTGACTGAGAAATAAAACGTATAAGGGTTCAAGGTTCCGAGTTCAAAGGTTCAGAGATTGGAAAATCTATATCAACCCTGAACCTATGAATCCTGAATTTCAGACGGTTATATTAAATACTTCACCGTATAATAGATCAGTTTCTGATACTCAATAATAACCTCCCGCACATACCTCCTTCTTTTCCACCAACCCTCAGGCTTAAACTCAGAATAGGGCGAAGGGCTCATCTGAATCCGGATGTCATCCCCGATGATCTTCTTAAAAATAAGCCAGGCACGCCTTGAATGCGTGGGTGACGTCACGATGATGAGTGAGTCATAGTCTTTTTCCTTGATGAGATCCTTCACCACATTGGCCTCATCAAAGGTGCTTTTCACAATACCGTCACTAACCGTGATTGCAGAATCAGGAATGCCAAGCTCCTGCAGCATCCGGACCATTAGGTCAATGTTCGCGGGATAATCCAGTCCGCGCTCTTTCACAAGTTCAAAGCCATCCGGAAGTTCTTCACGAGCAAGGAAGATATTCTTTGCGTAACCTTCCTTATAAACGTCGGACGTGGCAAGACCTCTCTCAATATTTCCTCCCGCGAGGCTAACTATGAGGTCGGATGGCTGCAAAGGATGTTTCACGATCAGGTATCTCCCAAGACCCGTGAGTATTGGGACATAATAGGAGGAAAGGACAATATAGATGAGGACAAAAGCAAAAAAAAGCCACTTAAGGAGGTACACTTTGCCGGTTTTCCGATCCTCAGGTTCGATGGGTCCTATGTCCGGCAAAGGGCTCTCCTGATGGGGTGTTTTTATCTGATCTTTATTGGTGCCAAACATCTTTTTTTCTCATTAACCAACAACCAATCGAGTTTGCTGTTGCAAGGGTCGCATCATGATTATAGCATATCTAAAACCACCACAAATGTGAAGACCTGCGAGAATAGATACAAATCCACGGCTCAAGGCTGAAGGCATAGGGCTCAGGGAAATACAAGAACAACGCGGTAAACGGTGTACCCTTTGCCTTGCGCCCTCTGCCTTTTATTCTCGTCGCAGTGACTTGCCCTGTTAAATCGGCTCTGCCGTCTCGCTCAGCGAGAATATAACAGGGCGAGTGTGAGCGCAACGCAGCCCTTCGGCTTGGCTCAGGGCCGTGAGTCCTTCGACTCTGCTCAGGACCGTGAGCTTGTCGAACGGCATGTCGAACGGCAGATGAGCGTTCTTCATCATCCTACTAGAATTGTTTGGTGCTGTCTAAAAGCACCGTTACCGGCCCATCATTGACAAGGTGCACCTCCATCATTTCCTGAAACTCGCCGGTTTCGACCCTCAATCCCTTTCCCCGCAAGATCCCGATGAAATGTTTGTATAGCTGGACAGCCAATTCAGGACGTGCTGCTCGTATAAAGGATGGTCTTCGCCCCTTTCGGCAATCCCCCCAAAGGGTGAATTGGGATACCACCAATGCTCCTCCCTCTATTTCCGCCAAAGAAAGGTTCATAAGACCTTTGTCATCAGAGAAGATCCTGAGATTGGCGATTTTGCTTGCAAGATACTCGCTGTCTTGCTCTTTATCGCCTTCGCCGACACCCAAGAGTATCAGCAATCCCTTTCCTATTTGCCCGACGGTTTTCGCCTCAATTTCAACCTTGGCGTTCTTAACCCTTTGAACGACTGCTCGCATTCTATTCTCCTTTTCCCCTTTCCTGCCTTCTCCTGTTGCAGAACGCAAATAAAGCCTTTAGAGTTGGAGGATCTAAAGAAGAGGGATGATTAGTCTGCCCATGGCCCCATCAATAATCCTAATAAACCCTTGGATATATGACTTTGCGGCCTATGATCTATGGTCCAAGCCACTCGGACTGCTTTATCTAGCCGGCTTTTTACGCTCGTGCGGATTCCACATCCACGCGATTGATTGCATGAATGTTCACCATGCCGGCATGGTGAAAGATAGCAGTCTAACCCGCCCCGTGCGCAGAAAATATGGTACCGGCAAATACTGGAAAGAACAGGTTTCCAAACCAACATCGCTCAAGCATATTCAAAGGTCTTATAGCCGATATGGGATTTCGAAACAACTGTTCTTGAAAGAACTGAGAAGCATTGAAAATCCGACGGTCATCCTTGTTACATCTTTGATGACCTATTGGTACCCAGGCGCAAAAGAGGCCATCGCGCTGGCTAAAGAGGTTCACCCTAATACTCCGGTCATTCTGGGTGGCATTTACGCACTGCTTTGTAAAGATCATGCCGTTGCCTTTTCAGGAGCGGATAGTGTCATCAGCGAGAGTGGAGTGGACGTCCTTTCCGCCTTGCCGGGAATCCTCGCCGATTTCGGGATCAGAACGCCCCGTGACATACCGGCTGCCCCGGATTTAATCTATCCCGCATTTGATATATACGAAAGAAACGAATACATCTGCCTGCTGACCTCCACCGGCTGCCCCTATAGATGTCATTATTGTGCCGGCCATTTCTTGACTCCCCAATTCTTCAGAAGAGACCCCTCTCATGTCCTGGATGAAATTCTACACTGGCACAAGGACTATGGTGTCCATGACTTTGCTTTCTATGATGATGCTCTTCTTGTGGGTTTCGAAACCCATCTGGGTATCGTTTTAGAAGAACTGTCAGAGTTGAATATCGATATAAGGTTCCATACCCCGAATGCACTGCATGTGAGAGAAATAAATCGAGACGTCGCACAAAAGCTTTATCGGTCCGGATTTCGCACCATACGATTGGGATTTGAGACAGCCGATCCGGCGATGCATCTTGCGCTGGACAAAAAAGTCTCCGATGGGGATTTCGAGTTATCGGTAGGTTATCTCAGGGAGGCAGGATTTTCCAAGAGGGATATCGGTGCCTATATTCTCATTGGTCTTCCTGATCAATCCGTTGAATCCATTGAGGATACGATTCATATCGTACATAGAGCGGGAGCATATCCTTATCTTGCCGAATACTCTCCTATCCCCCACACCCAGCTATGGGAAGAGGCCGTCAAAAACTCTGAATATGATATCGTCAACGAACCTTTATTTCACAACAACACCCTGATTCCCTGTTGGGAGCAAGACCGGAGGAGTAGATTACCGGAACTTAAGCAACTTGTCAGCGAGATACGACAGGGAGAGGCTTAGGGGGTGAGTTTACTGATGTCCCAAGAAGGGCTCCAGGGATCTTGTTTCGAATCACCGCAGAGACGCCGAGGACGCAGAGGGTTAGTTTTGTTTTTTTGCTTTCCGTTGAGAGGACGGAATGCAAAAATCAGCACCCTTAATAGGATTAATAGGTGGCTGTGCTGAAAACGCCCCTAATATTGAGCTGGTAATTCACCAAAGCTGAAAGCTTTTCCTTTGCCGTCCTCTCAACGGCAAAGGAAAAACATTAATCTAATCTCTGTGATCTTTGCGCCTTGAGCGAAGCGGGCGGTCATTTATCTGTCATCACCCTAATAATTTTGCTCAAACTATCGATCCCGGTTTGCTGGAAGGTTTAGTGGAGCGGTTAATTGATAAATAACTAGGCTGAACGATTAATCAGACTGGCGGCATACCCTGCACCGAAGCCATTATCAATATTCACCACCGTTACTCCGGAAGCACAGGTATTCAGCATCCCGAGCAATGCGGCGATTCCCTGAAAACTGGCCCCGTAACCCACGCTTGTAGGAACGGCAATAACGGGTTTATCAACAAGCCCGCCCACCACGCTTGGAAGAGCCCCTTCCATACCGGCTACGACAATCACCACAGATGCATTTTTGAATTTGTCATGATGTCCTAAAACCCGGTGGAGACCGGCAACGCCCAAATCGTAAATGGTCTCTACCTCATTTCCCATGAACCGGGCCGTAATGGCGGCTTCTTCAGCAACGGGAATATCCGAGGTTCCGGCGCTTATAACAACAATAGTCCCTCGGCCCCGGGGTTTGGCCGGCTGCTTTGACAGGGTAAGAATCCTTGCTCTCTCGTGAAATTCACTTTCAGGGTATTTCTTAATAATCTTCTTCGCTTTTTCCGGAGAAAGACGGGTAACCAATATGTTCTCCCCCTGATCGATCATCCTTCCCATAATGGCCAGGATATCCGTATGCTCCTTGCCCTCACCGAAAATAACCTCCGCTGTGCCCTTACGAAGGCTTCGGTGGTGATCGATGCAGGCCACATCGATATCTTCATAGGGGAGATGCCTTAGCCTTTCCAGGGCTTCATCGATACTCAGATCCCCTCTATGCAAACTTTCAAGCAGTTTTCTTATGGATTCTTCATTCAATGTGAGGGCCCCTTATGCAAACAGTTTCTTGGCCAAATTAGCCAATCTTTCGCCGAGCAGTTCCCCGTTTTTCCGAATCTTTTCATCGGGCGCCCCTACACATGACACACCATAATGGCCGGTCGCGGCGATGGGGTCTCCTGCGATGATCATCCCATAGATAAGAAGTGCCTGGTGAATGGACATCATAGTAGTTTCCTTGCCGCCACTTGCATCGGCGGAAGTCGCGAAAGCCGCACCAACCTTGCCTTCCATTTTCTTTCGAACACCAACAAAATCATCGAATATCTTCTTTAGCTCTGAAGCCATAAGGCCGAAATAGACGGGTGATCCCGCAATAACGCCCTGCGCATTCGTAAAATCGTCTTTAGTGACTTCGCTGGTATGCTTGAGGGCCGCCTCAACGCCATCCACCCCATCAACGCCCTTTGCTATAGATTCAGCGAGTTTCTTTGTGTTACCGCCCTTTGAAAAATAGAGAACCAAAATTTGCATTTTATAAACCTCCTTTAAATTCATAAACCCAATCTGAGCCAGTTGTTATAGTAGTTTCTCTTTCTGCAATTCCGTCATAGACTGTTGACCAATCGTTGTCGCTTTGCTGAGTGCCTTGGATATATGGACGATGCCTTCCTCCCCTACCCCCGAATTCACCATAATGGTCGCCTTATCAATATAAGACTCGATCTCATGCCATACTTCGTGTCCAACGATAGTCTTGGCAAGGCTCACTTCATGGCCGACCATGCTCAGTAAGGCCTGGACTACCCGCTGTCCGCCCATTCGTTCTTGATCCGGCATTCCCCTGAGGATTTCAAGGACCTGCGAAATCCAAATAAGGCCCGCTTTGACCTTTTCACTCTGAGAGAATGCCATAATGGCTTTATTGACTTCCATCAACCTGTGCCTCCCTTTAACAACGCGCTCCAAATGAACAAACGATAATTACTATTTTCCTCACTATTGTTTGTAGTCATAATTTAATGCACTTTAGACGTCAACGCCAATCACTCATGAACTCACGGTAAATTTGTTCTAATCGAGTTAGACACAGGCACATGAGTTTTCAGTC
>CAYWMP010000235.1:0-7885 GCA_964459445.1 uncultured Desulfobacteraceae bacterium | reverse complement strand
TGAGACTACTGGAGCAGGTGGGACTAATTAGCCGAACCAAGGATAAAAAGATAGAGGTGCCCTGGGACATTGTTGAGGCACGGTTAAGGCTTGCTGCATGAGAACACGCCATGGCGCTGTTTCAGGAATGCTCCTTATTTTGAGACTTTTGAAAAATGCTCAATTTTGGTCAAGGTCAATGAAGACGAGGATTTTAACCACAGGAATACTCGAAGTATTTTGAGGATTAAAATCCGAGTCTGAAGCAGCTTGTCCCGTCATAGCTTTAGCGAAGACGGAAGATTGGACAAAAGGGGGCGTTTTACAAAGGTCTCAAATAGACTTCTCACAAATCAAGATTCTTATACTGCATGAAGAGGATGTACCCGCCCCAGACAAATGAGATCAACATCAATATAATCCCTATGGTGTAGGCCGTATGGGCCACTGTGTGATCATAGTGGATCATTCCTGATTCATTAAGGATAAATTCCCAGTCATGGAAGCCGTAGGGTGCCGTTCTCCCGGTGTTGCCGCCCAACAGCGGTAATTGGCGAGCCCTTGCGTCATTAATGTAGGGCGCCAGGTCCATAAAATTCTCACCGAACCACCAAAGCGAAACCGAGGCACCAAAAACATCTCTCGTGGCCACAAGAAGAACAACAAGGCACACTAGAGGCATCAACAACTGGCCGAGACTTCCGCCGAGTGATGCCATGAATTGTCCAAAAGGACGGAAGATAATATGGCCCGCCTCGTGAAAGGGAAGGTTGACCAGATGCCATAGGCTATTTCCGACACTGTTGCTTTCCATGGGACTAAGAATGAACTTCCATCCCCAGATGAGGATGATCAGAAAAAGAAGAATTCTGCCGCCAAAAAAGAGTGGGTTGATAACGGGTTCCACGTGAAAAAGCAGCCTTTTAATGATAGGTCCCTCTTCCGTGAATTCTACGGACGCATCGGCAACCGTGGATGGGGTTTTATGTAATTCATTTTCCGGCTTTTTGTATTTTTCAAAGACAATCCCGCATCTCACACACTCAAGATTTGCCTCGTCCTGCTTAAACTGACATTTAGGGCATATCATCTCTTGTACCGTCTTTCATATCCAAGCTATCAGTTAGAGCGAAACCTCAAAAAACCAGACTACATTTTCTGAGCTCATTATATAACTCGCGGTTCATCCGATAAATGAGTTCGATGAAATGCAAGATCAACATCTGGATCGTAAACGTTATGATGACTTTTCGGAGTGATCCCGCTCCGGGGCGGGAGAGACTCCGAAGGTCGAAAAGATGTCATCACGTTTACAATGTCTTCTTCGTATCCCCTTTGTCAGACCGATCAGGGTTTTCTCTCATCGAAAGCGAGATCCGGTTTCTTTCCAGATCCACGCTCATGACCGTTACACGAACCCTCTGATTGACCTTTACCTCTTTCCGCGGATCCTTGACATATTTGTCGGCAAGCTGGCTGATATGGACCAGACCGTCCTGATGTACGCCGATATCGACAAAGGCGCCAAAGGCCACCACATTGGTAATGATACCCGGCAATTTCATGCCGGGGATGAGGTCTTCGGGTTTTTCAACACCTTCCGCAAATTCAAAGCTTTCAAATTGCTCCCGAGGGTCTCGGCCCGGTTTGGCCAACTCCGCGAGGATATCCTGGAGTGTGGGCATGCCCACATGATCGGTGACATATTTTTTAGGATCGATTTTCCCCCTGAGCGTCTCATCTTCAAGCAAGCCCTTCACATCACAGTCAAGATCCGATGCCATGGCTTCCACAATCTTGTATGACTCCGGATGAACCGCACTGGCATCAAGGGGATTTCCGCCGTCTCTTACTCTCAGAAAACCCGCTGCCTGTTCAAAGGCCTTGGGGCCGAGCCGCGGTACCTTTTTTAATTCTCTTCTTGACTTGAGTGCGCCGGAATCATTGCGATAGGCAATAATATTCTTTGCCAGTTGCGGGCCGAGTCCTGAAACATAGGTGAGAAGCTGTTCGCTTGCCGTGTTGATTTCCACGCCAACGGCATTGACACAGCTCATGACGACGTCATCCAGGCTTTTTCTCAATTCCTGCTGGTTTACATCATGCTGATATTGCCCCACGCCAATGGATTTTGGATCGATTTTGACCAGTTCCGCCAAAGGATCCATGAGGCGTCTCCCGATGGAAACCGCTCCTCGGAGCGAGACATCGAGATCCGGGAATTCCGTCCTGGCCACCTCCGATGCGGAATAGACCGACGCGCCGCTCTCATTAACCATCAGCACGGGCGCATTTCCCGGAAGATGAAGGTCTTTGACAAAAACCTCGGTCTCCCTACCGCCTGTGCCGTTCCCAATCGCAATGGCCTCGACTTTATGGGCCGCAAAAAGTTCTTTCAATTTTTCTGCGGAAGCAGTCCTGGCGTCTTTGGACTTGAAGGGATAAATAGTGGCGGTTTGAAGCAATTTTCCCTGGCGGTCCATGCATGCCACCTTGCAACCCGTCCTGATCCCCGGGTCAACGGCCATGATGTTTTTTTGACCGAGAGGCGGAGCAAGCAGGAGTTCTCGAAGGTTATCCGCAAAGATCTTAATGGCACCGCTATCTGCCTGTTTTTTGGTTTCAAGGCGAATTTCCGTTTCCATGGCAGGTGAAAGGAGTCTCTTATAACTGTCTTCCATAGCAGCCCTGACCTCCTGCGACGTTGCGCCCCCGCCTTTGATAAAAATTCTCTCTAGGAGTTCCAAAGCGTGGTTGTACGGGGCATTCACTCTCAAATCCAGAAACCCCTCCTTTTCACCCCGGCGCATGGCTAGAATCCTGTGGGACGGGGCCTTGCTCACCGCTTCTTCCCAATCGAAGTAGTCCTTGAATTTCGCGCCTTCCGCTTCCTGCCCGGGTATCACCGTCGCTTTGAAAGCCCCCTTTTGAGTATAAAGGGCGCGCATTTTCTCCCGCGCTTCTTGATTTTCATTCACCCATTCCGCAATGATATCCTGGGTCCCGGCAAGGGCTTCTTCCACAGTTTCAATGCCCTTTTCAGGGTCAATGAAGACGGCAGCCACCTCGTTCGGGTCTGTTCCATCCGCTTGAGCAAAGATAATCTCAGCAAGAGGTTCAAGCCCCTTTTCTCTGGCTACAGTCGCCCTGGTCCGACGCTTTGGTCGAAAGGGGAGATAGATATCTTCCAGTGCGGTCAGGGTCTCGGCAGTCAGAATTTTTTCGTTTAACTCATCCGTAAGCAACTCCCGATCCTTCAGGGATTTGAGGATGCTTTCCCTCCGCCTGTCTAGTTCGACCAGTTGGGCCATTCTGTCCCGGATGGCAGCGATGGCCACTTCGTCTAGAGAACCGGTTGCCTCTTTTCTGTATCGGGCAATGAAGGGTACCGTCGCGCCTTCTTCAATCAATGCCGCAGTAGCGTTCACTTGTTTTGCCGTGAGATTCAACTCACCGACAATTTTATTTACATGCTTTTTTTCCATTCATCCTCCTGTAATTCAATAGGCCGCTACCTGAACATACTATTGGATCAATATATGACAATTGCAGACAACAGCAAAGAAAGTAGACTCCTTCTAATAGACCCATCCCAAAATTCCCAAACAGACGAGGTTGGCCGCAATGGCGATTCCGTATAGGCTGCCGATGGTGATGATTTTGGTTTTTATTGATTTGAGGTTGAGAACGATGATGGCAGCCACATAGAAGTGGAAATACCCAAACAGGAATATGAGCCACACCCCGCCGAAGGAGCGGTTCCACCAGGTATACTCCCAGACCAGATGGCCGCCCTTGTTGAGCAGGCATTCCACAAATACGCAGAATGCCGCATAGCCGATCGCCCAGAACCAGCGGTTGGGAATGCCCAGGATCTTTTCCTTTCTGTCTTCGGAAAGGGTGTTGTAAAAGATGATGCCCGAGATGGCGAACATGAACATGATCTCGATGTTCCAGCCTACCATGGTCCTGAGGGCCGTTTTGGCGGGCGTAGTCCAGAGTGCCGAATGTTGTGTCAGGTAGAATACCCAGCCGTTCCAGGTTTCATTGATGAAATCCATCCCGAATACCGTTAGACCCGCAAAGACGGCATCCCAATTGCCTGATGACCTGGCCTTCTGTATTTCGTTTGTGTAGACGTAAAAGACAAGGGCCAGAAGGGGAATCACGTACCATTCAAGCGTTGACAAATCCCGCAGATTCTTCAATGCCATTTGCGAAGCCGGTGTAGGCATAAAGACCTCCTTATTCATGGTTTGGGCAGTATGATTTGTACGGCTTTATCTGCCGTTTTTAACACAAGCGTTCTTCCTAAGCAATCATTCGAGAACCCTTCTACTGTTACCTTATCTCCCGCCAAATTGACAAATCCGGCTCTTTGATCACGGTTTATTTAATCGTGACACTTTACCCCTCCATCGCGCGTCCGGATAAGCGGGGGCTCGGGGATCTCTTGGAAGGACCGAGCTTGAGTCGGTGAGCGGCCATTTGCATGCCCCCATATTGTGGCGGGCGGCGAACCATCCCAACAACTTGCCGGAAGGCGATCTATAAGTCTGCTGATGGGACCATCCCGCCCGCTGGCTTGCAACTTCCTATGCATAACCATGAAGCCCCCTCGTCCCTGTAAAGAGATTGCCGGGTCCCCGCTTACATGATGTCTTAATGGTGATCAGGACAAATCCTTTTGCTTGATCCGTGATGCCATATCCCCCTATACTGGCATTCCTCGATGAAGGATGAAAAGAGACCATTCACCATGAACCAAAAAGACAATTCGAAAACACAAGCTCAAAAGGGATCGTCTGAATCCATGCATGATGCCTGGGCATTGCAGAAAGGTATCCGGTGCCCCGGGTTGAGCCTAGAGACAACGGCACTACATGGCCAGGTGGAGGACTTCTTTAAAAGGCTTGCCGCCCACTACTATAAGCAGGAAGCACCCCATCTCTGGGTGGTTTTGCTCGGTGGTACAGGGACCGGAAAATCCACGCTTTTCAATTCCCTGTGCGGCGAATCCCTGAGTGAAACAGGTGTTGAGCGCCCCAAGACCTGCGGACCCATCGTTTATGCCAATAGGCGGAACCCCGTGAATGACCCCTTTCCGTTTCCATCAGTGCGTATGATGCGACATGGGATGGACGCGCATCCATCGAAGCCCGCTTGCGGAATCCCCGGCCAGATATTCATCATGGAACACGATCACGGGCATCTCTCGCACATGGTTTTTGTCGACACGCCGGATCTTGACAGCCTTGAGCCTGAAAATCGACAGCTTGCTGCTGATCTCTACCTCATGGCCGATGTTGTCGTATTTGTCGCGAGTCAGGAGAAGTACGCCGATGAGGTTCCTTCTCAATTTCTTTTAAAGGCGATCCGGGAAGAACGACCTTACTATATCCTGATCAACAAGGCGGAGCCGGGCTTTACGGTGCGAGATGTCATCGGAATGCTGGAAAGCCAGGGCGTTTCAGCGGGCGAATCTCGTCTATGGCTTGTGCCCTTTGCACAAATGGATCCTATTCAGACCATTTCCAAGGACTCCTCATTTCTTCATTTTAAAGAAACCCTTCTGGCAGAGGTCACCCCGGAAAAGGCAGCGGATTTCAGGGCCGGTCGTTCGATTGCCCGCAACCTAGACCTCGAACAACGACTCGATCATCTTTTGGAACTCCTTCAATCCGAAACCCGGGCATCAAAACAATGGCTTCATCGATTGGAGGAACTAACCGAAAAAACAGGCCGGGCTCTCATAGACACCCAGAAAGAAAAGCTTTCCAACCTGAGTCGCGATTATCTGCAGGAAGAGATCAGGAAACTCTACAGAAAATACGACGTCCTTGCCGGACCCCGAAAAATCGTCCGTGAGGTCATTCTGACCCCCCTTCGTTTTCTTGGCCTTTACAGGCAGGACAATCGAGCCGCGCAAAATGAGGCCCTCCTCCGGGTGCGACAAAAGATGGACCCCGTGGCAATTCGTGCGGCCGTGGAGCGATTGAATCGCACCGTGCTTGCGGAACTTTCGCCCTCGGAAGAGGCTGCCCCGCTCTTCGCAGTACTTAGGAGATCAGGGACCGTCCTTACGGATAAGGAACTCGATAACCACATCCTGGAGGAACAGGATAGGCTGACCAAATGGCTCGAGAAAACCTTTGAAGAGCTCTCCCGAACCATTCCCAAGGGGAAGAAGTGGGGCATCTATTCCACATCGATTCTGTGGGGCCTGTTGTTGATTACCTTTGAGACCATGGTGGGCGGGGGTTTGACACTCGTGGAAGCGGCTCTTGACACGGCCATTGCTCCATTTCTGACAAAGGGCGCTGTGGAGCTGTTTGCCTACCGCGAGATCCAAAAGGTCGCCCGGGATCTGGCGGGCCGATATGAAAAAGGCCTGGTAGCCCTCATTAGGCAACAGAGCGAGAGATACAAGCATTGTCTTGAGCAGTTGAGCGTATCAGAGGAAACCATGAAGCGGCTCCTGGCCCTGCAAACCGCGATCACAAATGAGAAGCAACAAAAGTGATTACTGAGGCTCATTAGCAGAATCTGAGGTATGCAACATGAAACATCCGATGCAATCCCTTGACATTGAACTCAAAGGCATCCGCGAAATCCTGGACCAACAGGTCCTATTTTCCTTCAATGCGCAAGAGCGTCAATCTCTCCGGGAACAGGCCGAAAAACTCACGGACAAAATGACCGATATCCAGGAGGGTTCTCTCATCATCGGGCTCCTCGGAGGAACCGGCGTGGGAAAATCCACCCTGATGAATGCCCTGGCCGGGAAAGAAATCGCCTCAACAAGCCATCGCCGGCCCCACACCGACCGGGTATTGATTTACCGGCATGAGGCAACAGGGATTCCCACCGCCCTTATGGAAGCGGACGTTCCCTGGCAGGAGATCGCACACCAGGTCAATACCATTCAACCCATTCTGCTCTGCGACATGCCCGATTTTGACAGCCTTCTGGGCGAGCATCGTGAACGGGTCCTGCAATTTCTGGAGCACCTCGATGTCCTTGTTTGGGTGACATCTCCGGAGAAATACGGGGATGGCATTTTCTATGAGTTCCTCCAACTGGTTCCCAAGGCAAGGCAAAACTTTTCTTTTGTACTGAACAAAGGCGATACCCTCTTTCAAGGTGTGAATCAAGATCAAGGATATGAACAACTGGACCGCACGCGCAAGCGGTTCCAGGAACACATCCGGGACAACGGCGTCCAGGAGCCCCTGATATACGTCCTGTCATCCAAAGAGAAACTGGAGGACGAAAACCTTTCTCCCTGGAATCATTTTATTTCTTTCAGGCAGTACGTTTTCCAGCAGAGAGACATTAAACAGATAACCGCGATCAAGACAGCAAATCTCAACGTGGAGGTCCGGGAACTCAGGAGCGCCTTTAATCAGGAAGCGATGAATCTGGAAACCTTCGAGAGGGTTCTAGGGCTCGCGCTGGACGACCTGAACGGGCAACGCGCTCAATGGAAGCAAGCCGCTGAAGAGACCTTCGGCCTGTGGTTCGACGACCGCCTCAAAGACGTCATTCTTCAACACCAGGCTAAACCGGATCTGTTGAAGGGTCCGGGCTACGCTATCGCCATGCTCATCGGCATACGGCAAAATCCACCGAAAGCGGCGGAAGAGGGCCCTTTGTTATCATCCCAATTTGCCCTTCCGGAGCAAATTGCCGATAACTTTGAAAGACGCCTGGCTTGGCTCACGGAGCGGCTCCACCATGGGATCCTTGTCCAAAATCTCCCGGCCGGCTTCGGAGAGAAGGTTGATCGAATCCTGGATCCACCGGGCATCATGGCAGTTCTAAAAGAGCGTTTTTCCGGTGTTGTGGCCTCGGGGCTAGCCAACCTTTCTCAGGCAAGATTAAGGGGCTTTTTGGTCCTTCAGAC
>CAYWMP010000234.1:0-7927 GCA_964459445.1 uncultured Desulfobacteraceae bacterium | reverse complement strand
CATGTGCAAAGAAATGAGTTCCCGGATTCGGATGCTTCACGAGAGGATAGGGTAGTTTCAAGGATAAGGAATCGGGCTGGGCTTAAGGTTTGATCCCATGGGGCGGAAAGGATGGTGTTATGTTCAAAAAAAGGTATATCGAAGCACTCTCAAAGGTTGCGGTATTTGATGGATTGCAAAAAGAAGAGTTGGAGCTCTTTTCCGGTTTTTGCAAACGTGTGCCCTTTAAGGAAGATGAAATCCTCATAAAAGAAGGGCAGACCGCCTCAGCGTTCTACATCTTGGTGAAAGGGCAGCTCAAAGTCTTCCTGCCTGAGAAGATCGAAGGGCGAAAGGAACGAAGGATCGCAGACGTGGATTTGAATATCTTGAAGGAAGGCGACTGGTTTGGTGAATACTCCCTCATTACCCAGTCACCGGCTTCTGCATCCATCATCGCAACCCAATCAGGAGAAGTCCTAAGGATTCCGGCCGATGATTTTACTTGGGTCTTAAAGGACAACGACAGGGTAGCGAGTGTAGTCTACTTCAATCTCATCCGGGTCCTCATCAAGAGGCTCAAGAAACAAGAAAGAGAATATGATCAGGTATTGATCGTGGGCTAGGTGATGAGACGTTTGCAAAACGCCCACTTTTACCCAATCTTCCATTTTCGCTAACCCGCCGTCGCAATCCACCGCCGCCAAGGCTGTGGCGGACAAGAAGCTATGGCGCGGCAAGAGCTACGACGGGACAAGCTGCTTCAGATTCGTCCCGCACTTTCACAAAAGTGCGGGACTCAAGATACCTCGAGTATGGATGCCTGTCCCGCTGGATGTTTCCGCGGGGTGGTTAACCCGCCTCAGGCGGGTTAAAATCCTCATCGACCTTGACCTTGAGCAAAATCGAGCATTTTTCAAAGGGCTCATTATTTCGATTTATAGAACTTGTCTCCTTCTACGGAAAGATCCTAACTGAAAGGATTTATTACTGATAGGGAAGGAAAACGAGAAAAATCTCTGTCGCCCGTAATAAGTTCGCTGATGCCGTGCTCGATACACAGTGCTGCGATATGGGCGTCATGGATAAGGTTGCCCGAGATGCCGGCTTCTTCGATAACTGACATCATGATCCCCAAGTGGTTCCGTGTCTCGTGGAGGAGGATGAGCATTGGCGAATCGAGAATTTTGCGCAAATCCTTCAACACTACCATCAGCGGGATGGGAGGATGATAGACTCTCGGATGGGTAACAACGCGTAGGAATTCATAAACGCAGGGCCAAGGGATTGCCCAAGGAACAGCACCCTCTGCCAATGTAACGAGAACCTTCTGTGCAACACGATGGTGCGGACTGGAACTAATTTCCGCATAGACGAGGATATTCGTGTCGATCGCCTGCATTCATCACCGACCATTCATGAGATCGAATAGCTTGTCGCGATCCAGGATATCGACGCCAGGTTGGAGTTCCGCCTCCCATCCTTTCAATTTCAGCTTAAACGGCTGGCTCCGGGATTGTCTTGCAATAGCTTGTCGGAGCAAATCGTTAACCAACGATGCCATAGACTTGCCCTGGCTGGCTGCACGTTTTTTGAGCTGGACGAAAAGTTCGTCCTCTATCGTCAATGTGGTTCGTTTCATGCATAAAAATGTACTCTGTATGCATAAAGATGTCAAGAAGTAAAATTCCGGTTGTGATACTCAGTTTGTTTTCAGGAGCTCTCTATGAAAATCTTGACGACGCCTCATCATGAAATCCCCCTTTTATATATGATGTTGAACTCATAACAGAGGATTCATAACAGGTGAGGAAAGATTGGAGTTATGGAAAAAAAAGGTATATCGAAGCCCTCTCTAAGGTTATGATAATTTGAAGTAAACTCCAAATTATCACAAATAATTTGACTTAAAGTTAAAATCATCATTTTGGCGAACAGCGAGTGGCGCCGAAGTGGATCTTATTCTCGGAGACGCAGAGGTAGCACTTGAAATAAAATCTTCTGAACATGCACAAGGAAGAACAAGAGGCCTTCATCTCTTTCAGGAAGAGTTCATATGCCGAAAAAGCCTTATCGTCTAAAAAGACCCTCTGCCTCGTAAGTTGAGCACAAATATTCTCATTCTCCCTGGCAAAAATTCTGCGAAATGCTATGGGCGGGTGAGATCATTTAGGTCTCAACTATCCGGGCCAATCGGCCGGCTCAGGGATAAAAATGGCAGAATTGGAAATCCTCAAAAGACTGATTAAATAGTAACATATAAGGAGTTCTCGAGACTTGTAATCATTAGCAAGCCTTCACCCCCCAAAGGAAAGGATTGATGATGCTTCCGCGGAACAAAACAAAGATTGTGTGCACGATCGGACCGGCATCCGAATCCCCTGAGATCATGGAACAAATGATCCGGGCGGGGATGAATGTCGCCCGGCTCAACTTTTCCCACGGCGACTTCGAGAGCCACAAAAGGGTGATCGACAATCTTCGCGCTGCATCGGATGCAACAGGAATGCGGGTGGCCATTATGGCGGATCTCTCCGGGCCGAAGATGCGCATCGGCCAACTTGAAGAGGAACCGATCGAGTTGAAACCCGGAGATAGGTTCATCCTGACAACAGAAGAGATGACCGGCAACCGTGAGCGGGTCTCGGTCAGTTTTTCCCGATTACCCCAGGCGGTAAAATCGGGGGATACCCTTTTTCTCAATGACGGGTATATCCAACTGGAAGTGGAGAAAGTTTCAGGTAGTGATGTCCAATGTCAGGTCGAGGTAGGCGGGGAGTTGCGCTCTCGCAAAGGCCTGAACCTGCCTGGCATTGATCTCGGTATCAGTGCCTTCACCCCGCGTGACCACGAGTGCCTGAAGTTTGCTCTGGGCCAGGGCGTAGATGCAATCAGCCAATCCTTTGTGGAGAGCGCTAAAGACATTGAGGAAGTCCGGAGTGCGGCTCAGGCCCTGGGACATGACCCATTCATCATTGCGAAGATTGAGCGGTCAGGGGCAAGGGAGAATTTGGACAGCATCCTCGATGCGGCAGACGGTATCATGATCGCCCGGGGAGATCTGGGCGTGGAAATCCCCATCGAGATGATTGCCGTTGCCCAGAAATACCTGATGCGCATGGCCAACATCAAGGGGAAGCCTGTGATCACCGCCACTCAAATGCTGGAGTCCATGACCAATAATCGGCGACCTACCCGGGCAGAGGCCACAGATGTGGCCAATGCCATACTGGACGGTACGGACTGTGTCATGCTGTCGGGGGAGTCGGCCATGGGGGAGTATCCCGTGGACGCTGTAAAAATGTTGGCCAAGATCGCCGCAGCCGTGGAGCCGCATCGCCCGAGGCATCCGTTGGAAGAGGTGTTGAAAACCTATGGTCGTGACGGTGATATCACGATGGTTGATCTGATCTCACTGGGTGTTGAAACGACCCTGGAACGCGTGACACCTGCAGCCCTTATTGTACCAACTGAGAGCGGTCACACGGCCAGGATGATCTCCCGTTTCAGGCTCCCGGTTTGGATCACGGCGGTCAGCCGCCATGAAAGCAGCTGTCAGGCGCTGGAATTTTTTTACGGCGTTTACCCGGTCCATGAGCCTGAAATCCAGGACGATTGGAAACCGTTCGCCAGAAAATGGATTAAAGAACATAAAATCCAAGGCCATATTGTTGTTCTTACGGAGGGACCGTCGAAAAGAAATCCGGAAGCTAACAACCGCTTGGAAATTATCGATCTTGACCGAAAATGAGATGCACGGAGGATGTCATGGCAGACACAAAGCATTACACCAAACTGGGATTAGTGAATACCAGTGACATGTTTAAAAAGGCAATGGCGGGCGGCTATGCCGTCCCGGCCTATAACTTTAACAATATGGAGCAGCTCCAGGGGATCATTATGGGGTGTGTGGAATCAAAATCGCCGGTGATTTTGCAGGTGTCCGGCAGCGCCCGAAAGTATGCCGACCCGACATTTTTGCCTTACATGGCAATGGGGCCTGTGCAGATGGTCAAGGCGCTGGGCGCCGGTATCCCGATTGCGTTGCATCTGGATCACGGCGGTAGCCTCGAACTGGCCAAATCCTGTATTGATTCCGGCTTTTCCTCGGTCATGCTCGACGGTTCCCACCATCCCTTTGAGGAAAATGCTGCGTTGACCAGCCAGGTGGTTGAATACGCGCATGAGCGTGAGGTTACCGTAGAAGGTGAATTGGGGGTATTGGGCGGCGTTGAGGATGAAGTTTCCTCAGAAGCCTCAGACTATACAAAACCAGAGGAGATGGAGGAGTTTATAGAGAAGACAGGTGTGGACAGCCTGGCCATATCCATCGGCACCTCCCACGGTGCCTTTAAATTCAAGGTAAAACCCGGCGAAGAAATCCCGCCTCTTCGCTTCGATATTTTAGACGAGGTAGAAAAGCGCGTACCGGGTTTTCCCATCGTCCTGCACGGGGCATCATCCGTCGAGCCGGAGTATGTCAAAATGATCAACACATTTGGCGGCAAAATGGACGATGCGGTCGGAATCCCTTCAGAACAATTAAGAAGAGCCGCCCAATCGGCTGTGTGTAAAATTAATATCGATAGTGACGGCAGGCTGGCCATCACGGCGATGATAAGGAAAGTATTTGCCGAAAGCCCGGCTGAGTTCGATCCCCGCAAATACCTGGGGCCGGCGCGGGAAGAGCTCATTAAGATGGTAAAATACAAGAATGAGCACGTCCTCGGCAGCGCAGGTCAGGCATGAAACACTAGGAAAGCGCCGGAGGGAGAGAGGTTCACGCCGGGATGGCGTTACTAGATTTGAGGAGTTAATCAATGAAAGTCACCATCATAGGTTGTGGTTTTGTTGGGAGCACCGCGGCGTACGCCTTGGCGTTGAAGGGCGGAGCAAGCGAAATTCTGCTCATTGATCTTAATCCAAAATTGGCGCAAGCCCATGCCGAAGACATACTGCACGCAACGCCTTTTGCTGAACCGGTTCGGATCAGATCAGGCAGCTATTCAGACATAATGGGATCCGGAGTCGTCGTACTGGCCTGCGGGGTCGGTCAGAAGCCGGGAGAGACCAGGTTGGAACTCCTCGAGCGCAACGTTCAAATATTTAAACAGGTTGTGCCACAGGTGCTCGATCAGGAGCCGGATCCGATTCTGCTGATCGCCTCGAACCCTGTCGACGTGATGACCCAAGTTGTGACGAAGATATCAGGCCTGTCATCGGGACGGATCATAGGATCCGGAACGATCCTGGACACGGCCCGCTTCCGTGCGCTTCTTGGAGAGCACCTGGGCGTTGCGCCCCTCTCTGTTCATGCCTATGCGCTAGGAGAACACGGAGACTCAGAAGTGCTGGCCTGGTCCAGTGCAGACGTTGGCGGTGTACCCATAGGGAACTATGCATCACAAGTTGATCTTCCAATCACGGAAGAGGTGATGTCTCGTATTGAGGATGCTGTAAGGCATGCGGCCTATCGCATCATAGAGGGCAAAGGGGCCACTTACCACGGGATTGGAGCAGGAATAGCCCGTATTGTCCAAACAATCAGGGACGATGAGGGGAGGATTCTTACCCTTTCTAGCGTTACACAGGACATTGATGCCTTCAAGGGGATCAGCCTGTCTCTTCCCAGGCTGTTGGGAGGAAAAGGTGTGCTGGCTGAGCTTCGGCCAAATCTCTCCGGAAATGAACAGACGGCGTTAGAAAAGAGCGGTGGCATTTTGCATGATGCCGCAAGTCAACTGGGATACTAAGGAAAGGCAAAGGGCTTAAGGCGCAAGGCTTAAGGCCGATGGCTAAAGGCGAAAGGTAGAAAATATCTTCCCTGCGCCCTATGCCTTGGGCCTTATGAATGATTTTTTTCTTTATGAGTCCCACTAAATGAAACACTAGTTAAAAACTCTAATGCTTTTTTTAAATATTTACCCAGAAAGGAGGATATTGTGATGGAAACTCCAAAAATTGCTATCAATGGTTTTGGTCGCATTGGCCGAATGGTTACAAGGATTGCAAAGAGCCACCGGCACTTCGATGTGGTGGCCATCAACGACCTTGCAGGACCCGAGCATCTGGCCTACTCCTTCAAATATGACAGTGTCCACGGGCCCTATCCGGGCGAGGTTCATCTTGAGGGGGATACCTTGACTATCGACAATGATTCTTTCAGAGTGCTTCAAGAGAGGGAACCTGCCAAACTCCCTTGGGGAGAGCTTGGCGTGGATTATGTCATTGAGAGCACCGGCATGTTTCGAAAGCTCGATGAGTTGGAGGTTCATCTCGAAGCAGGTGCCAAGCGGGTGATCGTCACGGTTCCTACGAAGGATTATTTGGAGAGCACCGTTGTTCTTGGTGTTAATGACCATGTATTGACGAAAAAGGCCAGGATCGTGAGCAATGCCAGTTGCACCACGAACTGCGCTGCACCCTTAGCCCTGGTATTGCACGAGGCTTTCGGCATCAAGAGGGGACTTCTGACAACTGTCCATGCTTTCACGGCTGATCAACGTCTTGTGGATGCACCACACAAGGATCCCAGACGTTCTCGACATGCAACGATTAATATTATTCCCACTTCCACCGGGGCAGCACGCGCCATTGGCCGGGTGATCCCTGATCTGGAAGGCAAGTTGGATGGTATGGCCATGCGGGTTCCTGTGCCTGATGGAAGCGTGGTTGATCTCACAGTGGAACTTGAAAAGGCCGTGACAACGGAGGCTGTCAACAACGCCGTTCGGGAGGCAGCGGAAGGACCCTTAAAGGAGATCCTTGAATACCAGGAGGATCCAATTGTCTCCACCGATATCGTCGGCAACACCCATTCGAGCATCTTTGATTCCCAACTGACCCAGGTTATGGACGACACACTCGTCAAGGTCATTTCTTGGTATGACAATGAATGGGGATATGCCTCCCGAGTGGAGAGCCTCATCCACAGATTGGCTGAGATCGACGGTTTTGTGACGGCAGATTTCGCAGGTGATCGTTGAGATGATGCGATCTCCGAATAATAGGGGAAAGTGCGGGTGGTGGCTGCCCATATCGATAATCGATGCACGTAGAGAGGAAAGATGAATTCAGAAAACCAGTCTAAAAAAGCAGATTCAGGAGAGATATGTGAATTGACGAAGTGTCGCCATAGTCCGGATCCGGATTACAAAAAACCTCTTTTTGAGATTCCTACGGAAGCACGAAAACGGATGCTAGGGCGGCTTCGATTCCTCTATGGAGAAGCAGAGGCCGAAGCATGGATGCCTGAACTGGAAAGAATCCTTAAGGTACACTATGCCCACAAGCCGGAGGAAATCATTGAGGCGGAAAGGAATTTTGATCCCAAAGAGCGGTTTACGGAAAAAGATATGATCCTTATTACCTATGGTGATATCGTGATTGGCGAAGAGAAATCCTCCCCGCTTGTTACTCTGCACAAATTCGTGGATGCCTATAACCGCGGTGCAATTAATACATTACACATCCTTCCCTTTTTCCCCTATTCCTCCGACCGAGGATTTTCTGTGACTGACTTCAAACGTGTTGATCCCAAACTGGGCACCTGGGAGGATATTGAGAACATCGGGGGACGTTACGACCTCATGTTCGATGGTGTGCTCAACCATTGTTCATCTCGAAGTCGCATTTTCAGAGAATTCCTGGACGGCAACACTGAGTCTCAGGATTTCTTCATTGCCTATGACTCTCCGGATGAACTCACCCCTGATCAGCGGAGCAAAATTTTCAGGCCGAGGACCTCAGACATTCTCACGGAATTTCACACCATCAACGGCCCTAAATATGTCTGGACTACTTTTTCTGACGACCAAATCGATCTGAATTTCAGAAACCCTCAAGTGTTACTGCGTGTTCTCGCCGGTCTCCTATTTTACGTTAGAAACGGCGCCGATATTCTCCGCCTGGATGCCGTAACATACCTTTGGGCAGAACCGGGAACCGA
>CAYWMP010000233.1:0-7996 GCA_964459445.1 uncultured Desulfobacteraceae bacterium | reverse complement strand
CCTCCGTAGCAGTGCTACTGCGGAGGACGGGCTACGGAGGATGGAAAGGCGGGTCTGCTTCGGCGCAATTCGGCTCTGATACCCCGCAGCTTGCTGCGGGGAGCTTCATTTCTGAAGGTGCAAATCGGAATGCGAAATGCGATAACAACTGTTGCCTTGATCGCCATACTCTTGAATGCCACCCTGGGCATGGCTGCAAACACTTCAACATCCACGTTCAGATGCGGGCGTGAACTGGCACGGGTTGGGGAAAGCCGACTCGAGGTCCTTCTGAAATGCGGTGAGCCGACGCTGAGGGAAGAGACGGGGTCCGAATTTTCACCAAAGGTCGATAAGTGGTATTACAACTGCGGCAGGCACAAATTTATTCAGATCCTGACGTTCAAAAGCGGCATTTTAGACACAATCAAAAGAGGCAAGTACGGAAAAGGACAGTCCGATTGCATAGGGGCTGAAAGAAGACAGTTGCAGAATCGTTCCCAAAACCATCCCTAGTAAACTGATCTCGCCGCGTGATTCCCGTTAATTTGAATACACTGGCTTTCTTTTCTCCAGAAATGCCGTAATCCCCTCCTTCCCATTTGGATGTTCGGCACAGGATGATAGCATATCCCGCTCCTTCTCAAGTTGTGTTTCAAGGGAGGTGTCCAGGGAACCGTTGAGCAGTTTTTTGGATGCCGCAAAGGATGAAAGAGGGGATTTTTGGAGTTCTGTCATCATTTCAAGCGCCCTCACCAAAGCCTGACCATTCTCAACCGCCTCATTGACAAGTCCCCAGGCGAGCGCCTTATCAGCAGGTATAGGCCGATCAAAGGCTGCAACTTCCAGAGCTCTGGTCATTCCTACTAACCTGGGAAGGGTAAAGGTGCCCCCGCCGTCAATACTCAGGCCGTTACTCGTGTAAGCCTGGCGAAATAGGGCAGAGGTCGCCATGATCCTGAAGTCACAGGCCAGGGACAATGAGAATCCTCCTCCGGCAGCCAACCCGTTTATAGCCGCAATCACAGGCTTAGGCATGTGGCGTATTTCCATGATGGCCTGATGGAAGCTGGCTGCGAGGGCGTGAAAGGCTTCTCCATAAGTCTTTCCATACTCCGCCACCCATCTAAGGTCACCCCCGGCGCAGAAAGCCTTACCCTCGCCTGTGATAACCACGCCCAGTACTCCAGGATCATTCGACACTTCAATAAGTCTTTCGGCGAATGATTTAAACATATCCAGATTAAATGCATTAAAGGCCTTTGGGCGATTCAAGGTTATGATCGCGGTTCTATCCTTCGTTTCCACGACTATCAATTCTTCCATGTCATCACTCCTTCATTGCTGCTTTATTTTATTCAAAAGATCTTTTGCCATTTTATTATTCGGATCGATCTCTAAGATGCTCTCCAATTGATCGGCGGCGTTTGCAGCATCGCCAATATCCACAAATAGTATTGCCAGTTGCATCCTGGCCTCAAGGTTCTCAGGGTCTATTTCAATTGCTTCCAGGAAGGCGCTATTGGCTTTGGCTAAATCATTCATTTCGCCGTATGCCATGCCCAGGTTGAAGAACAGGTTGCTGTCCCTCAAACCGCTGGAAACAGCCTTCTCATAAAAGGTGACTTCGCCTTCATGATTTTCCAATTGACCATGGCAATACCCGAGATGGTACATGGCAAGGGCATTCTCAGGGTCTTTTCTCAATAATTGTTCATGCAGAACCATGCTCAACTCGTAATCGCCTCTCTTCAATGCCGCATCAGCCTTGGCATCACAGGTCCAAGCTTTATCGACATCGCGTGTTTCAGGGGCTATTGCCTTGGAACAACTTTGCGCCAATAGTGCGAGCAAAAGGAAAACGATGAGACAATAAAAACATCTCACACTACGGCCATAGAAATCCCATCCTCGATGGCCATCAGAAAATCGTCTATCGAAAAGTATCCTTAAAGGCATCTTGCACCTGCTTGGATTTGTCCTGGAAAAACGAAAAAGGCAGGCGCCACTATAGCGTTTTGAAATCAGGCTGACAAGCATGACTGATCTACCATCAAGGCACCGTTTCCCCGCTAGGGTGGGATCCAGCAAGTGGCGTTGCTTTTCCGCCGGAGGCGGGCAAGCGATCACTCCTCTCGTTCGACCTTGAGGCTCTCGACAGGCCTGCGGCGTATTACTACATACGACTCACTCGTCGCTCCTCCCGCACACAGCAGCGGGATCTGCGATGCAGCGCCTAACATCTGATACCTTGCTGGTGATCAGGGGTAAACCTTTGGGCCGGATCAATAGCTAGTGCTTATGGCTTTTCTTGAACTTTTAGTCACCATATCCTATGATGAGGAAAGACACATCCGAGACAACACTATGCGAAAATCTTCTATCTACAAAAATTCCGTCTTCCTTGCCCCACCCGTCCTAAAATGACCGTTTTCACAAACAAACATAACCCCCCAACCTCTAAATGCCGGGCGAAGCAGGCTTGCCTCACAGCATTGTTTATCTCTATGGTTTTTGTTCTATTCGCTATGCTTTCGTCCTGCGGCGACAGGGATGGGTTGGAAGAGGGCAGTGTTCTCGAAAAAGTGCACGAGTCCGGCACAATCACCGTCATCACGAGAAATAGCGCCCATAGCTACTATAGCTATCGCGGCATTCCCATGGGATTTGAATATGACTTAGCCAAGGCCTTTAGTGAGTATCTGGGCGTGAATCTAAAGGTCATTACACCGAAATGGCAAAATCTGGTGGCCGTGCTCGATGATAGTAACGGTGATTTCATCGCCGCCAGTTTGACGGCCACCCCCTCACGAAAACAACAGGTGGACTTCTCCAATGAGTATCTCTCCATTCGGCAAATGGTGGTTCTCCACAAGGACAATTATAAGATCAGAACTCTGGAGGATCTGAAGGGCAAGACGATACATGTTCGAAAGGGCACGTCCTACGAGGAAAGGCTAAAGGAACTGAAAGATACGGGCTTGGATATTCAAATCAAACTCCATAACGATACGCCCACTGAAGTCCTGATCAGCAGGGTTGCCGAAAAGAAGATCGAAGTGACTATTGCCGACTCCAATATTGCCAAGTTGAATCGCAGGTATTATCCCGATGTTAAAATTGTCTTTTCAATTGAAGAACCTCAATCCCTGGCCTGGGCCGTAAAGAAAGGAGAAACAACCCTGCTGGCGAAGATGAACGAATTTTTGAAGAGCATTAAAGAAAACGGGATGCTCGATGAAACCTATGAAAAGTACTACGGTAACGCAGAGGTTTTTGACTATGTGGATTTGAAAAAATACCATCAAAGGCTTGAGACCAGGCTCCCGAAGTATAAAAGGATCATAAAAACGGCTTCCAAGAAGCATGGATTTGATTGGCGATTAATTGCCGCCCTGATATATCAAGAATCCCATTTTGATCCACAGGCAAGGAGTTATACCGGGGCCGAAGGTCTTATGCAAATCACCAAGACCACGGCCAAGGAGTTGGGAATCAGTGATCGTCGCAACCCGAAAGAAAGCATCATGGGGGGTGTCAAGTACCTCAAGAGACTCTATAGGAAATACGATGAGGCGGAACACCGAGACCGTGTGCTCATTGCCCTTGCGAGTTATAACGCAGGGCATAGACATGTTCGGGATGCCATGAGGATCGCGGAAGAAATGAAACTCGATCCCCATAGTTGGCCGTCCCTGGTCAAAACCCTTCCCCTACTTTGCTACCCTAAGTATTATGTCAAAAGTCGGTATGGTTATTGTCGGGGTTCCGAGCCTGTTCGTTATGTGAATAGGATTTTGAACTACTATGATATTCTTAAACAGCAATCCATTGGATAAGGTTGGATTTCAACTTAGCAGAGAGATCTTTGAAAAATGCACAATTTTGTTCAAGTTCAAGGAAGGCGATAATATTAACCACAGGAATACGTAGAGTATTTTGAGGATTAAAATTTGAGCCTGACATAGAAATTGGGCAAAAGGAGGCGTTTTGCAAAGGTCTCGCTTATAAAGGAGACATCATGGGAGATAATCAATTGCTTTATTTGTCTCAGAAAGACGTGGTTGATGTCGGTTTGACCATGGATAAGATTGTTGATGCATTGAAGGTGGCATTTCAGGAGAAGGGTGAAGGCAAGGTTGAAATGCCTCCCAAACCGGGCATTCACCCGGGTAGCAGCGATAACTTCATTCACGCGATGCCGGCCTATATCCCCGCCCTTAAATCGGCGGGTATCAAGTGGGTGAGCGGGTTCCCGGAAAACCACAAGCGAAATCTCCCTTACATCACGGGCCTCCTCATATTGAACGATGCTGAAACCGGACTACCCCTATCCGTTATGGACTGTGTCTGGATAACGGCCATGCGCACCGGCGCAGCAACAGCGCTTTCGGCGCAGTTCCTCGCGCGTCCTGAATCCTCTGTCGTGGGCGTACTCGGGTGCGGCGTCCAAGGGCGAACGAATGTAGAGGCCCTGAATGTCCTTTTCCCTTTAAAGAAAGTCATGGCCTATGACGTGGGCGCAGATAACCAAAAACGATATGCAAGGGACATATCGGAGCGATTGGATCTGGAGGTCGAGCCTGTTTCTGAACCAAAATACGCGGTAACCGGCTGTGACATCGTGGTGACAGCGGGGCCAATCCTGAAGAAACCCCACGCCACCATTCAAGCCGGATGGCTTGAGGAAGGGGCCTTTGCCTCTTTGGTTGATTTCGATTCCTACTGGCATTCCGATGCCATGAAGGAGTCTGCAAAGTTTTGTACTGATGACACTGCCCAGCTGCGTTACTACCAGGAGGCGGGATTTTTTCAAGGAATCCCTCCGATCCATGCGGATTTAGGCGAACTCGTAACCGGTCAAAAGGTGGGGAGAGAGACGGACACCGAGAAGACCATGACGGCTAACCTTGGACTGGCATTGGACGACATGGCCGTGGCCCCCTTGCTCTATCAGCAGGCCGTTGAAAAAGGCGTCGGAACCTGGCTGCTGCTTTAGGTACTTTTGGAGAGGGTAAACAATCGCGTTAACTTAATGATGTCTGAATATCGAATAACGAACAAGGAATAATGAATGTCGAAGGAAGAAAAGACATATGACCTTGAGGATAGATTGATAGATTTTGCAGTTCAAATTATACGCTTGGCCGAGTCCTTACCAAAAACAAAGCTTGGGAACCACATTACCGGGCAAATCATTCGCAGTGGCACATCTCCCGCACCTAACTATGGTGAAGCGCAAAGTGCAGAATCTTACCCTGACTTTATTCACAAGATGAAGATATGCCTCAAGGAACTGCGTGAAACGAGGGTATGGCTACTAATGATTGCGCGGGCAAACCTTATGAAATTGGCATCAAAACTTGAATCATTGATTGATGAAAACGACCAGTTGATCTCGATATTTGTGACGAGCATAAAAACAGCGAAACAAAATATGGAAAAGAATTCATAATTCGAAATTTCTTGTTCGTTATTTGATATTCATCTTCTATTGAATAAAAATAATTGTCTGATTCGAGGCACAAGGGATTAAGCCTCGCACACGGTGTAAGAAGAATGAGTGACAAAACATATGATGTTATCATTATCGGCGGCGGCATTATGGGGTGCTCGACTGCCTATAATCTTTTAAAGGCGGACAACACCCTAGAGATCGTTGTGGTGGAAAAAGATCCTTCCTATGCCCGTGCTTCTACGACCCTTTCCATGGCCAATGCCCGTATTCAATTCAGCCTCAAAGAGAATATCCAGATATCCCAGTACGCCTTGCAGGTGCTCGAAGGGTTTGAGGAAGACATGATGGTGGAGGATGACCAGCCGAGCATTGCCTATCGCCGGGAGGGAAATCTTTTTATCGTAGATGAGAAGGTCAAAGCGGCGGCCAAAGAAGCCTTCACCCTGCAGCAAAACCTGGGTTGTCAGGTGGAGTGGTGGTCACCAGACAAAATCGAGCAGCACTATCCCCTTTATAAAACCGACGCCTATGGGGGTGGTACCTTCGGACCTCAGGACGGCCATGTCGATGCCTATGCCGTACTCATGGGTTATAAAAACAAAGCCAAATCCATGGGGGCGATTTTCATAAGTGATGAGGTTACCGAGATAAAGAGGGGAAAGAAAGGCGTTGACGGCGTCAAGCTGGCATCAGGTAAAGGCCTTGAATCAAAACACGTGGTGAACTGTGCCGGAGCATGGGCGGCAGAAGTAGCGAGCACTATTGGGGTGAAACTCCCTGTTGAACCTGTCAAAAGGCAAGTCTTTGCGTTGGATACAAAGGTAAAGCCGGAGGGACCGCTGCCACTCACGATCCTGCCATCCGGTCTCTACTTCAGGACCGAGACAGGCAACCTGATTCTTTTGGGAAAATCCATGGAAGAGGATCCAATGGGCTTTGACTTCACCTGGGACGACAAACGTTTCATGGAGGTTTTGTGGCCGGAGTTGGCGGAATTCGTGCCGGCCTTTGATACGGCCAAGCTAATGCGGGGTTGGGCCGGGCTTTATGCTGTGAATACCCTTGATGGAAACGCTATCCTTGGGGAGTGGCCGGAACTTAAAGGGCTCTATCTCGCCAATGGCTTCTCAGGGCATGGGCTCCAGCAGGGGCCGGCCGTGGGTCGCTATATTTCGGAGTTGATTCTAGGGCGACCTCCGACGCTTGATCTGTCGATTTTCGGCCCCGAGAGGATTTTGGAGAAGAGGCCGGTTGGTGAGGGGGGGCTCGTCTAGTTTCTATTTCAGAAATGGCCCTTTTCCGCAATCTCCTCGTAATCCGCGGGGTTGGTTGTTCCCGCCCTTTAGGCGGGACGCCCAACCCCTTGATTGCTTTGACCTTGCGAAAAAAATGCTCATTTCTGAATTGGAAACTCGCTAACTTGCCCTTTAAAGATCTTATCTTGTTGAGTTGTTGAAGAGGTCGTTGGAGCTGGTTGTGAAATAGGCTCATGATGTTACGAGTTGCGGTTTTCCAACGCTCCTCAAATTGAATATATCATCCTATGTCTTTATCGTTGTTCAACCCCTTTTCTGACAAAAGCAATAGGCCTACCCTTGAAGTCATGCTGGGCGCCACCATGATCAGTTTTTCGGGTGTCTATGTCAAACTGGCTCATGTCGGACCTGCCACATCCGCCTTCTACAGGAATTTGATTGGTGGCATCATACTGTCGATTATCGTTCTCTTGAAAAGAGAACAATTGTGGAAAGACTGGCGTTATTTCCTACTGGCTTCCTTGTGCGGCCTTTTTTTCGCTCTTGACATGTTCCTATGGCACAAGAGCATCCATTATGTCGGTCCGGGGCTTGCTACCCTCCTCGCCAACATGCAGGTTTTCATCCTGGCCGTCGTCGGTGTCGCCGTATTGCGTGAACGACTGACGTTCAGTCTTGGCCTTGCCATTCCTTTGGCAATGACGGGGCTTTATTTAATCGTCGGTATTCAATGGAAAGATTTGGGAGGCGTCTATAAAGTGGGCGTTTATTGCGGGATCTTGGCGGCCATCTTTTACGCAGCCTTTTTCCTCTCCCTTAGAAAACTCCAATCCATGGAAGGGGCCCTTTCCGCCAAAGTAAACCTGGTTATGGTGTCGTGGACCTCGGTCCTGTTTCTTGTGTTCACGGTCCCGGCAGGGGGTGAATCCTATATCATACCAGACCTGCAAACCCTTGCGGCCCTCTTGGCTTATGGCGTATCCAGCCAAGTCTTGGGCTGGGTCCTCATTACCAAAGGCCTACCCGGCATTAGGGCATCGCTGGGCGGGCTCTTACTTCTCCTTCAACCCTCTTTGTCTTTCGTCTGGGACATCCTGTTTTTCAACCGCGCAACAGACATCGCAGGCTATGCAGGATTGAGCATCACCCTTGCGGCCATATATCTGGGTTCAACAAGCCGTTCGAAATGAAGCTCCCCACAGTAAGCTGCGGGGTATCAGAGCGGAATTGCGCCAAAGCATACCCGCGTTTCCATCCTCCGTAGCCCGTCCTCCGCAGTAGCACTGCTACGGAGGATGGACAG
>CAYWMP010000232.1:0-8000 GCA_964459445.1 uncultured Desulfobacteraceae bacterium | reverse complement strand
GTCCCTGTTTTGGTTCGAAGACAAAAAAAGTCTCCCGAAGAAAAAAATGTCCCGCTAGCGGGACACTCAGTGAAGCGTTCAACCACAATTCATGCAGGCCATAATTAGGTGCCAATGTGCCTCGACACACTTAAACCTTGTCAGGTTTACAGCTTTCTATGAAGTCGTCGGATTTGATGCCCATGAGGTAGCAGTCTTTGAATTTGCCCTTTTCTATTTTTGTTTGATGGCATACCGTTCCGTCAACCGTTATCATGGTCCATGAGGCAAAAAAGCTCATATCATTTATTTTGTCACCCTTCTTCACTTGTTGAAGAAGGTCCAGATCCTTTTTTGTAATCAACATACCAATACCATTGCGGCAGCAATCCACTACATTTAACTCATAGTCTTTACCGCCGTCTTCCAACCTGAACTGGACAGAGACGAAGTCCGGTATGTCGTAGGTATGCCGGCTGTCTCTTCTTAGATCTGAAGGATCCATGAATTACCTCTCCTATGCTGCCGAACGCGTTTTCTTTAAATAAACTTGGATCGCCATTAGTGCCGCAGGGGTCATGCCCGATATACGAGAAGCCTGCCCAAGAGATATAGGCTTGACCGCGCCGAGTTTTTCTCTCACTTCTTTGGTGAGGCCATATATCTTATCATAATTCATGGTTTCAGGAAGTTTAACATGTTCCATTCGTCTCAACTTTTCAACCTGTCGCTGCTGCCGGTGAATGTACCCTTCATATTTAATTCTTGTTTCTACTTCCTCAACCACGTCATCATCAATCTCTTCAAGACTCGAATCAACCCGACGCAGATCGTCGAATACTATTTCATTTCTTTTCAGTAACTGGGCAAGGGACGTTACATTTTTCAGAGGTGTTGAACCCATTTTTTTAAGGATTTCGGCCACTGTTTGGTCAGGTCTTACCTTAAAATCGATGAGCCGGTCGAACAGTTTCTCGACCTGCGCCCTCTTACTTGAGAATGCTTTATAAACTTCGTCCGGAACCAGACCGAGCCCATAACCGATTTCCCTCAACCTGAAATCAGCATTGTCTTCCCTGAGCAGCAGCCTGTATTCGGCCCTGGATGTGAACATGCGATAGGGTTCCTTGGTACCCTTCGTTACGAGATCGTCGATTAAGACGCCGATATAGGCCTGGGATCTATCAAGTATAAGGGGATCTTCTCCTCTTATCATCATTACGGCATTGATGCCCGCCATAAAGCCTTGAGCCGCCGCTTCCTCATACCCTGATGTTCCGTTGATTTGTCCGGCATGGAATAGGCCTTCCACAATCTTGGTTTCCAAATTGGGCTTGAGCTGAATTGGATTTACATAGTCGTATTCAATGGCGTACCCAGGACGGATTATCTCGGTGTTCTCAAGGCCGGGGATGGAATGGACCATCTTTGTTTGTATATCTATGGGGAGGCTCGTGGAAATTCCATTGGGGTAGATCTCAACCGTATTCAACCCTTCGGGCTCCAGAAATATCTGGTGTCTCGCCTTTTCGGAAAAGCGCACCACCTTGTCCTCAATCGAGGGACAATATCGCGCACCCGTGCCCTTTATGACGCCGCTGTATAAGGGGGAACGGTCCAGGCCCTGTCTGATAAACTCATGGGTTTTCTTGTTTGTATAGGTGATGTGGCATGGAATCTGAGGAAGGGGGATCTCTTTTGTTGAAAAGGAGAAAGGCTTCGGATTCTCATCCCCGGGCTGAATCTCCAGGCCTTCATAATCAATCGTCCTTCCGTTTAAACGAGGCGTGGTTCCGGTTTTAAGCCTTCCGAGTTCAAAACCCAATGCCTCTAATTGCTGTGACAGGCTGTTTGAGGGTGGGTCACCCATTCGGCCTGCGGGGAAATTATCAAGGCCGATATGGATAAGGCCTCGCAAAAATGTCCCGGTTGTGAGGATAACTGTTCTGGATAGGAATTGCTCGTGGAAATTCGTTTCAATACCGTACACCTTGTCATCTTTGAGAAGCAGACTCTCAACCATGGCTTGACGGATATCCAGGTTGGGTTGCCCTTCCACGACCGATTTCATCCGTTTGCGGTAAAGATCTCGATCATTTTGAGACCTGGAGCCCTGAACCGCCAGGCCCTTTCGTGTATTCAAACGCCTGAATTGAATGCCCGTTTGGTCCGCGTTTATGGCCATTTCCCCGCCCATGGCGTCGATCTCCTTGACGAGATGGCCTTTTGCAAGACCGCCGATGGCAGGGTTGCAGCTCATGGCTGCGATGTGATCGAGATTGATGGTGAGCAGAAGGGTAGGGTGGCCCAAACGGGCACTTGCCAGTGCGGCTTCGCAGCCTGCATGGCCCGCACCGACGACGATTACGTCGTATTGTTTGTCATAGGTGGACATGAGCAAGTGATTTTAGGTGATAGGGTGAATCCGCCATTTTTCACCCGCAGACTGATCCGCTGGGAGCGGAGATGAAATGACCAATTTTCAAAATATAAACAATAGCGGAGTTCTAAGGGAAATAAAAGGGTTGGGGGCAGCGTTTAGGAAAGAGAATTCTGAACCACTAAACGCTGAACACCCGTAACACCATTGATTTATCAATTCCCGATGGATTTATTTGACTCGTTTAGTAAAAGAATCGAGGCGTGAGGTGCTAAAACGGTTCCTTCAGGACGATCGTCTGTTCTCGCATGGGGCCAATAGAGACAATGGATAAGGGGACCTCCGTGATCTCTTCAATCCTGCTGAGATAGTCGCGAGTTATTTGCGGCAGTTCATCCAGTTTCCTGGCGGAGGTGATATCTTCCTTCCAACCCGGTAATTCTTCATAGACGGGTTGGCACCGGGCGAGTTTATTGAGACTTGCGGGCCTGGAGTCGATTCTTTCACCGTCAACTTCATAGGCAGTGCAAATCTTCAAGGTGTCAAGCCCTGAAAGGACATCGAGCTTGGTTATACTGAGGCTGTCGAGCCCGTTCAGTCGGGCCGAATCCCGGACCATGACGAGATCGAGCCATCCGCAACGCCTGCGCCGGCCGGTTGTCGCCCCAAACTCGGCGCCTTTTTCCTGAATGTAATCTCCTGTTTCATCGAGCAATTCGGTGGGAAAGGGGCCCGCACCCACCCGCGTTGTGTAGGCCTTTACAATACCATTAATATGATGAAGCTTGTTTGGACCCACGCCGGCGCCCGCACATACGCCGCCTGATACAGGATTGGATGAGGTGACAAAAGGGTAGGTGCCGTGATCAATATCCAGATGCGTTCCCTGGGCGCCCTCGAAGAGGATTCTTTTCCCTGCTCTAATGGCCTGGTCGATTGCTACTGAGACATCCGTGATATAGGGCCTCAATACTTCTGCCATAGAAAGATAATGGTCATAGATGGGCTGAAATTCCAGGGGATCAGCATTCAGGAATTGGGTAAGTAAAAAGTTTTTTTCCTTGAGACTGTTTTTAATTTTTTCTTCCAGGGATTCCGGTTCAAGCAGATCAACGGCCCGCACCCCTGTCCTGCCTGCTTTGTCCTCATAGCATGGTCCAATGCCCCTCCCAGTGGTGCCGATTTTGTCTTTACCTTTGGCCGTCTCTCTGGCTAAATCAACAGCCTTGTGATAGGGCATGATAAGGTGGGCCTTTTCACTCAGAGATAAACGTTCAGGAGCAACGTCAAGGTCCTTTTGTTTAAGTTCTTCCATCTCCTCAAGAAGGACTTCCGGATCAACCACAACACCATTTCCAATCAAGCATTTCTTCCCCTTATGGAGAATACCCGAAGGGATGAGATGGCAGATGGTTTGCTCTCCATTCACCACAAGGGTGTGCCCGGCATTGTTTCCGCCCTGATATCTCACAACCAGGTCCGCATTGGCAGTGAGGAGATCCACCACCTTGCCTTTGCCTTCGTCACCCCACTGTGTACCTACTACAACGACATTCGACATATCTAACTCCTGTTTCTGTATTTTCGGTTTTATCTGACTATCGTAGACTTGTACTTCAGGTTGCTTAAAAAGCTCTAATCGGCAGAAGTCCAAACTATCTTTTTAGTGTAGAGGCATCGCTTTGTCAACGGATTGGTGGGCCCGATCGGCACCCCATCCAGGGTAAAGTCGAAGGACAATATCAAAACTACAAATTCCAATCCTTCGACCCGCCGTTCGGCCCCGAGCTCACGGCCGCGGGGGAGGATTTCGACGGGTGACCAAAACATTTCAATCACCCATTGGATGTCTCACCGTCATTCTATCTGTCAGAGTATTTTTTTCGGGCGGAGGCGTCGGGTTTGAGGGCAAGGATTATTGGGGCCTTTAATGATGATCGGGTCTCCCATGTAATGGGAATACCTGAGGCCCATGAGCCATTGCTCATCGTGCTGGTGGGTAGTGAGAGGTGAAAGGCGCCCAGATAGGTCGGGATCTTCGACAAGGCCTAGGGACCAAAATAGAATGTGAACACTTTCTTTCTATTTCAATGGTGGTTCGCTGCCTCGAAAGCGATTTCGTAGACCTCATTCCAGTCACTTCCGACACATTCAATTTCAGGTCTTGCATCCTGATTCATTCTCTGGGGGCAGTCTGTACACTGCCAACACTTCCAAGCCATCTTGATAGCGTAATCTAGGCATTCGCCGTAGTAGGGACAAAAAACGTTTCTTTGGCCATTCTCGTTTATCGGATTGCATTCCATGTTCATAGCCTAGCCCTCCAGAGATTTAGTTTGATGGTATCAGGGGATTCGGGTGCAAAGGGGAGTGTGTTAAGGATTTTTATAATCAGCTCCATTTGCATAATCTTTCTACTAAGAGATGAATCGCTCTATAATTCCACAGCTATTGCCCTCTATGAGTATTCTCCCCATCAATCAACGGGAGGTTGGATACAATAGTCTCGACCGAATGGAGGATTTCATCCGTTGGAGTCAGACTCTTAGAAAAAAAGTGATTGACGCCAAATTGTTCAGCAATTTGCCGGTACTCCGGCAAATCGTAGTTCGTGAGAACAATAACAACGGTTTCCGGGTAATCCGTTTTGATTCGTCTGGAAGTTTCAAGGCCGCTTTCTCCGGGCAGCTTGATGTCCACGAAAATGAGATGCGGATTGAAAGTATCGATTTTCTCGAATCCATTTATTCCATTTTCGGCCTCTTCAATGGCCATTGAAGGAAATCGAGAGGTGAGCAGGTTTCTGAGACTCTGACGAAAAGTCGGATTGTCTTCGATGATGAGTGTCCTGCACATTTCAAATACCTCTGTGCTAAGATCATCAATTTTGGAATAAGAGTATGCTTTCACGGGTTCGCCGATTTGGCCTCAGTTTACTCGGAGGGGTTCTCTGTGGTAAATAGGGCACTGACTGTATTTTTTGTTACGGATGACTGTATTTTTATGGGGAAAATGCTGTATATCGACGGAGAGTTATTAGGGGTTGGGTGACCGGGTATGAAAAAGCATTCCAGGATTCTGATTGCCGAAGATCATACAATACTCCGCGAAGGACTTCGGGCTTTATTATCTGCCGAACCGGATTTTGAGGTTGTGGGCGAAGCCGCTGACGGTCGAGATGCCATCCAAGGCGTTCAAGACATGAATCCCGATCTGGTCTTGATGGATCTCTCGATGCCGCGAATGAATGGTCTGGAAGCGATCAGAGAACTAAAGAAGCAAAATCCGGATACAAAAGTCGTTGCATTGACCGTTCATAAGACTGAGGAATTCATTATTGCGACGCTTAAGGCCGGCGCTGAGGGATATGTGCTAAAAGATGCGACCAATGCCGAGTTGGTGTCTGCGATTAGAAATGTTTTCCAAGGAAAGCGTTACCTCAGCCCGGGGGTATCCCAGACGGTCATAGAAGGTTATTTAGATGCAAGAAATATATCAGAGACGAAGTCGGCTGGGGATGTCCTGACCAAACGGGAGCGGGAGATATTAAAGCTCATTGCTGAGGGATACAAGAATAGGGAAATTGCCGAAGACCTTTGTATCAGCCCAAAAACAGTGGAAAAACACCGGTCCAATCTTATGAAAAAGCTCGATCTCCACAGTGCATCCGCCTTGACGGCCTATGCCATAGAGAGGGGCCTGGTTGAAGGGAAGCAAACCGAATAATCAGGAGGGGATCGGCCAGATCGCTTGAATTGATGTACCCTTCCCCTGATTCGACTCGAGGAAGAATGTTCCCCCGGACATCTCTGTCCTTTCCTTCATGCTGACGAGACCTAGGCCCTCCTTGATCTGATCCACAGAAAGGGCTTTTTGAATATCAAATCCAACCCCATTGTCCTCGACAATCAGGCTCAAATTTCTGTCTATTTCTCCCAACTCAAGCCGGACTTTATCCGCCCGGCTATGTTTCGCTATGTTATTGAATGCTTCCTGCAAAATACGATAGATAACGATTTTTAAGGAGACAGGAATTTCATCCTCTTCAACTTCTATACACTGTTGTGTATGAATATTCGGATGTATTTCTCCGAATTCCCTGCAATGCCAGGATATGGTTGCAAGTATTCCCAGATGATCCAAAATCGCCGGCCGGAGGTTTCTGGATATTCTTCGGACCTCCTCAACGGCTTTGCCGATCATGGATAAGACAGGCCTTAGCAGTTTGCCGGATCCCGAGCCCTCCTGACTTCCTGAACTACCCATTGCGTTTTCCACGGTAAACTTTATGGCGCTTAAACTCTGACCTATCCCATCATGGAGTTCCATGGCTATTCGCTTACTTTCCTCTTCTTGTGCTTCAATAAGCTGAGACGAAAGAAGCCGAAGTTCCTGCTCCGACTTGCGCAGAGCCTCTTCCATAAGCTTACGCCCTGTAGTGTCTACAATATTCCCGAGTATTGCAGGCTTGTCTTTATATTCGGTCAGGGCAATTCTCCTTTGAACCCAGATAGATTCATTGTTTTTTTTCAATGCCCTTGCTTCATATTCGGACTGGACGTCTTCTCCCTGTAGTCTCTTCTCTCTCATATCATCGATAAGCTTTCTATCTTCAGGGTGTACAAGCATCGACGCCTCCATGCCGATCACCTCATTCCTGGAATACCCATGGATTTCGGCGAATCGCTCATTGGCGAAGACAATTATATTGTCTTGGATCAGGTAAATGCCCGTTAGAGAACTCTCCACCAAGGCACTGTATTTTCTTTCGGACTCACGCAGCGATTCCTCCGCCCCCAATCGTTCTTCGAACTCCGCCCTCAAAAGCTTGTTGGATTCTAGAAGTTGCGAAGTTCTGTCATTAACACGCTCTTCCAGCTCATCACGGGCCCTTTTAAGGGCCTCTTCCGCTTCTTTGCGTTGCGAAATGCCAATGACAACAGACCGGCTTTCTATAACCGTCCCTTGTGGATCTCTTACAGGCTCAACTGAGAGACTTATCCAAATGGAATGACCGTCTTTATGTTTCATCTGAAGTTCCACGTCATTGATTGATTTCCCTGCCTTAAAGCAACCGAATGTTTGCTTTGCCTTTGCGAGGCCGGAAGGCGCTTCGGAGTATAGATCGAACACCTTCATCCCAAGCAGAGTCTTTTTGTCATAACCCAACAGATGTCGAACAGCAGCGTTGCATTGCATAATCCGTCCATCCTCAGCCCTTACGGACAGATAGGGATATGGGGCATTGTCGTAGAGATCACGGAAGCGTTTCTCACTCAAGCGGAGTGCCTCGTTTTGCATCTCCAATTCCACCTGATGCTTCTGGAGCTCCAGGACCAGTTTTTGGATTTCTTCAAGCGGCAGCTTTTTGATGTCCTCCGGGCTTTGTTTCAGTAGTTTCTCAACCCGATTTCTCAAATCACGAAGGGAGTCCTTATTTGTCTTCGGCATATGGGATTCCTCGCCATCAAAGAATAGGTGCGTCGAATCGTTTATATAGGGGGATGAAAAGAAGGTGTTTTTATACGGCTTAATGAAAACATTGAACTAAATCAGTTTTCATCAGTTTTTGGAAAAGTGGGCACCTTGTCAAGGATTAGTTTGTGCCAGCCTATTCCACCCAGTCTAGGTTGGGGGTTTT
>CAYWMP010000231.1:0-8127 GCA_964459445.1 uncultured Desulfobacteraceae bacterium | reverse complement strand
AACGACTAATATAACAAAGGGCAGTATGCAAATCAATAGAATCTTTCCCTGTAATATCTGCAAACATAGTTAGGCGGTGTCGGACATGCCCTTTCCACCCAATTCCTTTTATCATCCTCGTCATTGCTGAAAGTACAAACGTTTGTCGATGCGCTGCTCAGGATAGCGGGTTCGTTATCCCCTTTAACGATATAATACTTGCAATTCCAGCAGCAGTCCTTGGCCATAAAGCCTCCTAAAACCCAAATTATATTCCGGTACTAAATCCGCCTGGTGAACTACCACTTACACATAATTCACCACAGCAGTTCATTAGGAGGAAATTCCAAATAACAAAACACAAATAACAAACAAATGACAATGACCAAAATTTCAAGTTCCAAACCACGCAGGGGCTTGTTTTTAATGTTTTTTTGTTTTGGTCACCCGTCCTCCGCAGTAGCCTGCTCCGGAGGATGGATTCGAATTTAAAAATTGGGATTTTTTTGGAATTTGGTGCTTGGAATTTGTTTTTTAAAAATGTCAATGACCGGTTCGTATATTCTTTATGAACTGCAGAAAAACGAATGAGATAATAGGTATCATTTAAGTTCTCCCAGCACTAAAAAGCCAACAAATTTTCAACAGTTTAAAATGCGTAAGAAAAGCTTTTATTTCGGCAGCTCAACCGTTATGGTTATTCTATTCAAAATCCTTCCCATTATCAAGCTGAAGCAAAGTTCGCCAGCTAATCCTCCCACATAAAACGAGGGAAATAGGCGCATGATTTTGCTTGACAATTGGGTTGGCATGTTAAATATTTCACAAAATCTTTTTTGCTTGTTGTCACAAGCCGGGACCCCTGCAAATGGGATGTCTTAGAGATAATGCGATTTAGTGGATCTCTTTGACCTCCGTTAGTTTTTCTCTCTGGATAAAAAGTGGAATAATGGAACGATGGAATACTGGAAGGATTGAGAAAGACAGAGGAGGTCCATTCTTAATGGCAAAAAATCCTTTAAACCCATCATTCCAATACTCCACTATTCCAACATTCCATTTGTAAGCGAAGCGAATGGCTCATTCGAGAGCCTTTTTTCTCTCTGCGCCGGGTCCCTTATAAAAAAGATGAGTTAAACCAAAGGAGAAAACCAATTCCATGAGTGATAAGAGCCCAAAAGGATCGGTAATGGTTGTCGGAGCCGGTATTGCCGGCATTCAGGCCTCATTAGATTTGGCTGATTCCGGTTACCTGGTTCACTTGGTTGAGAAAAATTCCGCCATTGGCGGCGTGATGTCCCAACTGGACAAGACCTTCCCCACGAACGACTGTTCCATGTGCATCATCTCACCGAAATTGGTCGAGTGCGGCAGGCATCTGAATATCGACCTGCTGACCATGACCGAGGTCGTTGACATCGAAGGCGAACCCGGCAACTTCAAGGTGAAGCTCCTTGAAAGGCCGCGATATATCGATCTGGCGAAGTGCACGGCCTGCGACGAGTGTGCGAAGGTCTGTCCAATTGAGATCCCCAACAACTTTGATGAGGGCTTACGCGATCGAAAAGCGGCCTTCAAACTCTTCCCCCAAGCCATGCCCAGCGCCTATGCCATTGAAAAGCGAGGCACGGCCCCCTGTAAGGCCACCTGCCCGGCCCACGTGAGTGTGCAGGGATATATCGCACTCATCAATCAAGGGAAATACCGGGAAGCCATAGAGCTTTTTAAAGAGGCCCACCCCTTCCCCGCCATATGCGGCCGGGTTTGTCATCATCCCTGTGAAGAGATCTGCACAAGAAGCGATTTAGATGAGCCTATTGCCATAGAATACCTTCATAGATTCATTGCGGATCTCGATCTTTCCGAGGAAGAACGATATGTGCCTGAGGTCCAGGAAAAAAGAGATGAAAAGATCGCCATCATCGGCACCGGTCCAGCCGGCCTGACTGCGGCCTATTACCTGGCAAGGGAAGGTTATCAGGCCACGGTTTTTGAAAAGCTACCGGTAACAGGCGGGATGATGTCCGTCGGCATCCCGGAATATCGTCTGCCAAGGGATATCATTGCCTCAGAGATCAAGGTGATTCAGGATATGGGCGTGGAAATCAAGACCGGGGTGACCTTTGGCCAAGACATCACGTTGGAATCCCTCAAGGCCGACGGCTTTAAAGCCGCATTTATGGCAATCGGACTCCACCTGAGCCGCGAATTGAACATAGAAGGGGAAGATCTCCCAGGTGTTCTTAAGGGTGTTGATTTCCTGAGAGACGCCGCCCTTGGCAACGATGTCAAAGTGGCGAAAAAGACCATCGTCATCGGCGGAGGAAATGTGGCTGTGGATGTGGCCCTAACTGCCAAACGCAAGGGGGCTGAGGACATCACTTTGGTGTGTCTCGAGAAAAGGGATGAAATGCCCGCTTGGGACTATGAAATTGAAGAGGCCCTTGAAGAAGGCATCGAAATTGTCAACAGCCTCGGCCCTAAACAATTCCTACAGGAGAAGGGAAAACTCACCGGCGTTGAATTCAAGCGATGTACGGCCGTATTCGACGAAAAGGGTGCCTTTAATCCCCAATATGATGAGGCGGATCTGACGCCCCTTGAAGCGGACACGGTTATCGTTGCCATCGGTCAGGCTGCCGACCTTTCTTTTGCGGAAAAGGAAGGCGTTTCAGTCACGACCCGCGGAGGCCTTGAAGCCGATCCTGTGACGCTTCAAACACCAGTGGAATGGGTCTTTGCCGGAGGCGATGCCCTATACGGACCCAAATCCGTTGTTGAAGCCGTGGCATGCGGAAAAGATGCCGCTGAGAGCATCAATCGATTTCTGAATGGAATAGATCTCAAAGAGGGAAGAGAACAGGATTGGTCTTATGAAAAACCGGAAACAACCGGCGAGGCCCATGTTGCTCGCA
Source organism: uncultured Desulfobacteraceae bacterium (assembly GCA_964459445.1). Taxonomy (GTDB): domain Bacteria; phylum Desulfobacterota; class DSM-4660; order Desulfatiglandales; family HGW-15; genus CAYWMP01. The sequence goes on along the minus strand of CAYWMP010000231.1, from coordinate 5,233 downwards.
CACCCATGCGGCAAACATCAGTCAAGGATCGGGAAGGCAACTTCAAAGAAGTCGCCCTGGGATTTGCCGAAGAAGAGGCCAGGAAGGAAGCCGATCGCTGTTTGAAATGCGGTATATGCTCTGAGTGCTACCAGTGCGTTACAGCCTGTTTGGCAGGTGCGGTCGACCACTCCATGATACCGCAAGAACGCACAATAGAAGTGGGGGGGATCGTGCTTGCACCAGGATTTGCCCCCTTTGATCCCAGTCAATACGACACCTATAACTATGCGCAGCATCCCAACGTAGTCACAAGCATGGAGTTTGAGCGCGTTCTGTCGGCATCCGGGCCCTTTGAAGGACATTTGGTAAGGCCTTCGGATCACAAGGAGCCGGAGAAAATCGCCTGGCTGCAATGCGTGGGCTCCAGGGACATCAATCGGTGCGATCATAGCTACTGTTCCGCGGTCTGTTGTATGTATGCCATCAAAGAGGCCGTTATCGCAAAAGAGCATAGCGACAAACCCTTGGACACCGCCATTTTCTTTATGGATATGAGGACTTACGGCAAGGACTTCGAGAAGTACTATGACCGTGCCAAGGATGAAATCGGCGTCCGGTTCATCCGGTCCAGGGTCCATTCCATCGATCCAACGGATAACGATAATCTGAAAATAACCTATGTCACTGAATCCGGAGAACTTCAGGAAGAGACCTTTGACATGGTGGTCCTTTCGATCGGCCTCTCCCCTTCCAAGGGTGTCGTAGCACTGGCCGAGAAACTGGGGGTTGAACTCAACGAGCATCAATATGCCAAAACCAGCAGTTTTGCCCCGGTCAGCACAAACCGGGAAGGCATCGCCCTTTGTGGCGTGTTTCAAGGACCGAAGGACATTCCCCAATCCGTCATGGAAGCATCGGCTTCCGCGGCGGTGTCGAGTCAAATCCTGGCAAGCGCTCGAGGAACCCTGACCCGAACCAAAGAACTGCCGCCTGAACTGGATGTATCGGAGAGCGAAGCCCGGATCGGTGTCTTTGTATGCAACTGCGGAATTAATATCGGCGGCGTAGCGGATGTGCCTGCTGTGCGGGAATATGCAAAAAACCTCCCCGATGTGGTTCACGTTGAGGACAATCTCTTTACCTGTTCTCAAGATACCCAGGACAAAATGAAAGAAGTCATAAAGGAAAAGGACATCAATCGCGTGGTCGTGGCCTCTTGCTCACCCCGCACCCATGAGCCCCTTTTCCAGGAGACCATACGGGATGCGGGCCTGAATAAATATCTATTTGAAATGGCCAATATCCGGGATCAAAACACCTGGGTTCATATGAACGATCCTCAGAAGGCCACTGAAAAGGCCAAAGATCTCGTTCGGATGGCAGTGGCCAAGGCAGCGCTCATCGAACCGCTACACCAGGTTCCCCTGGAAGTCCAGGAAGGCGTTCTGATTGTCGGCGGCGGCATTGCCGGTATGGAAGCCGCTATGGGCGTGGCTGATCAGGGATACAGGGCCTATCTCGTTGAAAAATCCTCTGAACTGGGCGGGGTTGCCCGCAAACTTAGAAGCACCTGGAAAGGCGAAGAAATCGGCGCCTATCTGGATAGCCTGATCGAGAAAGTTCAGGCCAATCCTTCCATTAAAATACTCCTTGAGACCGAGGTGAAGGCCACACAAGGTATTATCGGCAACTTCACCACAACCTTGGCATCCAATAACGGCAAGGGCGCCTCCACGGTCGTCGAGCACGGGGCCACCATATTGGCCACCGGTGGTCAGGAATATAAACCCACTGAGTATCAATACGGCGAGCATCCAGGGGTCATGACCCACCTTGATTTGGATAAGGCCATTATGGAGGGCGATGCCCGAGTCAAAGAGGCTGACCGGGCGGTATTTGTCCAGTGCGTCGGTTCCAGAATCCCCGAAAGACCCTATTGCAGCAAGGTCTGCTGCACCCATAGTCTTGAAAGCGCCATGGCCCTCAAAAAGACGAAGCCCGATATGGATGTTTTTGTTTTGTATCGGGATCTTCGGTCCTATGGCTTCAGGGAAGACCTGTATCGGGAAGCCAGGAATAGTGGCGTCATCTTTATTCGATACGACCTTGATCATTTGCCTGAAGTGACTGCCAACGGAAAGGTTGGCCTTTCCATGAAGGTCATCGACCATGTGTTGGGTAAGCCGGTCGAACTCTCGCCCGATATCCTGATCCTGGCAACCGCTATTCTTCCAAATGAAAACAAGGACTTATACGAACAGTTTAAAGTTCCCATTAACAATGAAGGCTTTCTTATTGAAGCGCATATGAAATTGAGACCGGTCGATTTCGCCTCTGAGGGTATCTTTATGGCCGGTCTTGCTCATTACCCGAAACCCATAGATGAGAGCATTACCCAGGCCAAGGCGGCTGTCGCGCGGGCCATGACCATCGTGTCAAAGGACAATATCCTCGTCGGCGGTGTTGTCGCCTCGGTCAATCCGGATCAATGCGCCGCCTGCCTGACCTGTGTGCGAACGTGTCCTTACAACGCCCCCAGCATCGGTATTGAAGGCCATGCCGTCATCGATCCGGCGGCATGCCGGGGCTGCGGCGCTTGCGTTGCCGAATGTCCGGGCAAGGCCATCAGCCTCAAGCATTTTACAGATGATCAAATCATTGCCAAGACCGACGCCCTGTTTGAGGCGTCTTAGCCATGCCCCTCGACAAAGATCGAGCCGCATGAACCACAACCGACAAGTGACGATTGACAACTGACAAATATGGAGGAACCATGACGGATTTTGAACCCAGAATACTCGCCTACTGCTGCCAGTACTGAGCCTATTCCGCTGCGGACCTGGCAGGTTCCATGAGACTTTCCTACCCTTCCAATGTCAAGGTTATCCAGGTGCCCTGCACCGGGCGGGTAGATATCATCCATCTGCTGAAGGCCGTTGAAGACGGCGCGGATGGGGTTTATGTTGCAGGCTGTCTTGAGGGGGAATGCCATTTTCTGACAGGCAATCTCAAGGCCAGAAAGAGGGTCGGCTATGTAAAGAAGACCTTGGAAGAGTTAGGCATCGAGCCCGAAAGGGTTGAAATGTTCAATTTATCGGCAGGCCAAGGCCCTCGATTCGCCGAGATAGCCAACGAAATGTATGACAGGATCAAGGCATTAGGACCCAGCCCCTTGAATATAGACAAGGCTGCTTAATGAGGTGAAACATGATTGTCGCTGATAGAAAACCGGTCAATGAAATTCTCGATATGATTAAAAACTGTAGGAAGGTCCTGCTGCTGGGATGCAAGGGTTGCGTCACCGTTTGCAATGTAGGCGGGACTAAAGAGGTGGGCATACTTGCCTCAACACTCAAAATCGCCCGAAAAAAAGACAAATCTCCTGTAGAGATTGACGAGATGACCCTTGAAAGACAATGCGACCCCGAGTATATCGAACAGGTGAAAGACAAGGTCGATGACTATGATGCGGTCATCTCCATGGCCTGCGGCGTGGGCCCCCAGTTTTTGACGGAGGCCTATCCAAAGCAGCGTTTTTTCCCGGCTGTAAATACCACGTTCTTTGGAGGCGCGACCCAGCACGGCGAATGGGCCGAAAGATGCGGGGGCTGCGGGAATTGTGTGATTCATTATTATGACGGCATGTGTCCCATAGCGCGCTGTTCAAAGAGCCTTTTCAACGGCCCCTGTGGTGGGTCGGCAAGGGGCAAATGCGAAATCTCAAAAGAGGTGGATTGCATCTGGGATATGATCGTGACGAAAAAAATTGAACAGGGACGACTTGAAGATCTGATTCAATCAAAGCCCCCGAAAGATTGGCGCACTGCAAGGGACGGGGGGCCCCGTAAGAGCGTGAGAGAGGAGTTGGTGGGCAATGAATAATGATCTGAAATCGGGCAGTAATCTGGAAAAGGTCTTAAAAGCAGGGCACTTCGCTTTTACGGGCGAATGCGGGCCCCCAAAGGGCGCCAATATCGATCACCTGAAGGAAAAAGTGTCCCATCTGAAGGGTGTTGTGGATGCGGTCAATATCACGGATAACCAGACTGCCGTGGTCAGGATGTCAAGCTGGGCCGCCTCGACCATACTTGTCCAGGAAGGCGTGGAACCCAATTTCCAGATGGTCTGCCGAGATCGAAATCGCCTGGCCATTCAAGCCGACATTCTGGGTGTCTATACCATGGGCATCCGAAATATGCTTTGCCTCTCCGGCGACCATCAGAGCTTCGGAAATCATCCCCAGGGCAAGAATGTTTATGACATAGATTCCATGCAACTTATTGCCCTCACAAAAAAAATGCGCGATGAAGGAAAATTCCTGAACGATGAGGATATAGACGTGGCCCCGAAGATTTTTATCGGCGCGGCCTCAAACCCCTTTGCCGACCCCTTCGAATTCAGAGCCCATCGTCTTGCCATAAAAATCGAAGCAGGTGCTGATTTCGTCCAAACCCAGTGTATCTACAATATGGACAAATTCAGGGATTTCATGAAAAAGGCCGTGGATATGGGGCTTCATGAAAAATGCTATATTCTCGCCGGCGTGACTCCAATGAAGAGTGTCGGTATGGCGCAGTACATGGCCAGATCCGTTCCCGGTATGGATGTTCCTGATTCCCTCATCAAGAGATTGAGGGGGGCCGGGAAAGGTAAAATCGCTGAAGAAGGCATCAAATTTGCCATTGAACAAATCAACGAATTCAAGGAGATGGAAGGCGTAGCCGGCATCCATCTCATGGCCATTGAATGGGAGCACCGCGTTCCTGAAATCGCCGAAAGGGCCGGCGTACTTCCAAGACCTCAGATCTGATTTCGAACTGATTTCGAACTGTTTTCAAACCCTTCCCCATAACCTGCTCTTTATCTAATACAAAGACGGCAGGCATGAGGCGCGATGGTCCCCAAAGCCTGCGAATGCCTCTCGCCCAGGGTCCCATAGTTTCCAAGCAATACCTGGCACTGTTCCGCCTCATAATGAAAAGTATTCAGTTGCGTTGCATTAGCGAAGCGATGCCGGTTGCTAGTTGCTCGATACTGGATAGAACAAAAAAAGAATCGTTATCTATTTCGCCTACGCCGAACACGGAATCTTTGACCAGCATCCAGGATCCAGCATCTAGTATCTGTTCGCAATTAAGCTGCATTCTATAGAAAGTCCTTCGAAACTATAGAGTCCGACTTTTGTAGACACCTAATATCCCGTTTTTTCTTGAATTGGATACGATTTGTCCATTAGAATGCGAAGGCTTTT
>CAYWMP010000230.1:0-8263 GCA_964459445.1 uncultured Desulfobacteraceae bacterium | reverse complement strand
CGCCACTCATCGATATCAAACCCTATGTGCCTGATTTCGACAGCTATCGGGCAGAAAGCATAGGTTGGTTGGAGAACGTAAAAGGGCAGGTTCAAAGCAAAAGATCGGACGATCGGTTCAAATGAATGAAAATAGGTGGCCCCTTTTTTTTCATTTCGTTGTAGAAAGCCCACCCACTGGCGGGGATTAACAAACAGCAGCTAGCCTAGAAGGAATCATCGTCAATCCTCCGGAGCAGTGTTGCTGCGGAGGACGGGCTCCGGCAGGATTCTTTTTTCAAGCCCTATCTATTGGCCTCGATGACGGTTCCCGCAGATGGAAGGGTTCAAAAGAACACGACATTTCATCGGAAAGGACCATTCTGCTAGGTGTTTTGTTGCATGAACCGTCCCATTTGCGGGAACGGCAAAATCCGGTGGAATTCTCCTTGAGATAGGACTTGAAAAAAAGAACCTTGCCTCTGCTATTGATAAGAGTTGTTTTCAAAACAAGCGCCCTCATGGGCGTTTATTCAAAGGCTGGTCTTTCCCTGCATATAGGATAGATAAAATGAAAAAGCGTTGTGAGTGGGGGGATAGTGATCCCCTTTACATTCAGTATCATGACAAAGAATGGGGCGTGCCCATGCACGACGATGAGCGGCTATTTGAATTCCTCATTCTGGAGGGGATGCAAGCGGGCTTAAGCTGGCTGATTATCCTCAAAAAGCGAGAGAATTTTCGTGTGGCAATGGATGGTTTTGATCCCAAAAAAATCGCCAAATACAAAGTCCCCAGAATAGAAAAACTTCTGAAAAATCCGGGGATAGTCCGCAATAAACTGAAGCTTGGGGCTGCCGTAACCAATGCCAAGGCCTTCTTGGAGGTCCAAAAGGAATTTAGATCATTTGATAATTATATTTGGCGCTTTGTGGGGGGCAAAGCGATCCGGAACCATTGGCAATCGATTGACCAGATCCCCGCCAAAACCGACATATCCGATGTCATGAGCAAAGATCTGAAGAAGAGGGGATTCAAGTTCGTGGGGTCGACCATCTGTTATTCCATGATGCAGGCCGTCGGCATGGTGAACGACCACATCATGGATTGTTTCCGTTACAAACAAATCAAGTGAGAGACCATTTTTTTATTTCATGGATTTATCCACGACCTCGGCCCCTAGCGGCAGGGTAAAGGCAAAACAACTCCCCTTTTCTCCATCGCTTCTCACTTCGATTTTACCGCCATGTGCTTCCACAGCCATCTTGCAGAAAGAGAGTCCTAAACCGGTGCTGTAAAAGCGGCCGTCGCCCTTTTTACTGATTTGTTTGTATTTGTCGAAAATTTCATCGTGGTGCCTTGGATCGATACCCGGTCCATTATCTTTGACAAAGAATTCAATTTCGGATGTTTCTAAATGAAGACAACCGATCTCGATGGTTTCCTTTTGCGGTGAGTACTGAATGGCATTGCTCAATAGGTTTTGAAGGACTCTAAGTAGGACATCCCTATCGCCCCACAGTGATTTCTTATAGACAGAAGCCATAGGGTTCTGAACAATACTCAACCCTTTTGTATTCGCTAATCCGAACATGCGTGTGACGGACTCATCAATAAAATCGGGCGGGGTAATCTTCTCATAAACCAATTCAAGCTTGTTTTCTTCAAGCCGAGCAATATCCAAAAGATTGGTAACCATCTCATACAGGGTTGTGCAGCCTGCCTGGGCCGCTTCAACGAACTTTTGGTTGTCTTCCGGAACCGTATAGGAAAGGATGTCGAGATTGGCAACGGTTTCCGAAATCGGGCCCTTTAGGTCGTGGACCAACATACTGAAGAGATCCGTCTTGAGTTTCTCGAGTTTTTGCAGTTCGTTGTTCTTTTTCTGAAGGACCTGCCTTTTTTTTCTCAGGGATTCGGTCAATTCCTGGTTTTCCAGGGCGCCAATGATTTGACTTGCTATGTTGAGAAGAACATCTTGCTCTTCATTTGAAAAAATATCCTTCCCAAGCTTGTCCGTGACGTTGATCACCCCGACGACCTTTTGATTGCTAATGACAGGCACGAGGAGAAACGCGCCGCCCTTATAGTCTTCGAATCTTTCCTCAAAGGTGTCACTGTTTGCGATGTTCTGAAGGCGAAGCGGGGCCTTATTCTTGACGACCCAAGAGGATGGAGAGTCTTCATCCAGGGGTTGCTTGAGACCTATTAGGTCGAGGCTCGTAGAAGCAACCACTTCCAGGTTCTTGCGGCCCTTCATGAGCATGATAGACCCCCTTTCGGTCTTCATGCATTTCGCTATTTCAAGGAGGATTTGTTGGAGTTTTTGATCAAATTTAAGCCCCTTCTCGTGGGAGATTGCATTGATAGAAAGTAGAGTTGTAAGAAGTTTATTGTTGTTGGCCATAGATTGCCCCTCTCTGAAAGCCGCACATTTTAAATGCTCTTATTGAGACAAGCACTGAATCAGAATGTTGAAGATTGCTTACGAGGGTTTCGAGTCGAAAGCCGAATTTTTGAGAACTGAGGACTCAAAACAGCGTAATTCAATTACGCCACAATCGCTGATTGCCTCGGTTGTCCCAATTAACTCAGAAACAAAAGGTTGGACTGGCGCTGATCATAAACCATTCATTACTAAGAAATCAAGGCCTCTAAGTGCATGAAGATTTTGAGCCTAGCCATTCTTAATTAGGTCGTCACCAAAAGCAATAAACAAACAACCTGACCCGAACGAATTGCGGAACCTTGCACTATTAATGGTTTTCTAATAAACATTTGTGAGTATCGCCATTATTAATAAACATCCAGATAGAAAGGTGCGACATGAGACCATTGGACAGCGTAAAAGTCATTGAGATGGCCGGGTTAGCGCCGGCCCCCTATTGCGGAATGATCCTATCGGATTTCGGAGCCGATGTGGTGATTGTAGATCGTCCCACGAAAGGCGCGCCCGAGATTCCCAACATTATGGCAAAGAATCCCTTTGATCGGGGTAAGCGTTCTATAAGGATTAACCTAAAGAGTGAAAAGGGCGTGGCCATCGTGAGAGAGATGATAAAGGGCTTTGATGTACTTCTAGAACCCTATCGTCCGGGCGTTATGGAGAGAATGGGATTAGGACCTGAGGAGGCCTTGGCCTTAAATCCGAAGTTGATTTATGCTCGCCTGACGGGCTGGGGGCAAAAGGGGCCTTATGCCAATATGGCCGGACACGATATTAATTATATCGCCCTTTCAGGTGCCCTTTCCCTTTTCAGGAGAAAGGGCGAAAAGCCCCTTCCGCCATGTAATATCCTGGGCGATTTCGCAGGAGGAGGAATGCTCTGTGCCATGGGCATTCTCCTCGCATTGATCGAAAGGGACAGGTCCGGAAAAGGGCAGGTGGTGGATGCGGCCATGGTCGATGGCGCAGCAAATCTATCGGTTTTGTTTTGGGGGCTTTTGGGGAACCGACTCATGACCCTTGATATCGGATCAAATATGTTGGACAGTGGGGCCCCCTTCTATCAAACCTACGAAACGGCCGATGGCAGGTTTATGTCCGTTGGGGCCATAGAGGCGAGGTTCTACGATGAACTGATCAAGGGACTCGATCTGGATCCGGTATCCTTGCCCCACCAGTTTGACATAGGACGATGGCCTGAAATCACGGCGCGTTTTATCGAAGTCTTCAAGACAAAATCACGGGATGAATGGACAGCGATCTTTGAAGGAAAGGATGCCTGCGTTGCACCGGTTCTTGAATTGAATGAGGTGGATGATCATATCCACAACAGGGAAAGGGGGCTCATTGCAGAGCTGGATGGCGTCAATCAGCCGGCGCCGGCGCCAAGGCTTTCAAGAACGCCGGGAAGCATCGGCGACCCCGGAACGCCCAGGGGTTCGGAGTCCCGAGAAATCCTAAGGGGACTCGGATATGAAGATCAAAAGATCGAGGCGATGATCAATGAAACTGCTGTAGAATAACAGTAAGCCGTGAAAATAATTCTCATATACCCCTACTTCATCCAAGATCGCATACATGTAGAAGACATCAGAGCTGTGCCGACCGGACTCTATTCTGTAGGCGCCCTTCTGAAGGAGGCGGGTTTTGATGTGGAGATATGGAACTGGCACAATATCAACAGAACCCCGGATAGGATAAAGGATAGTCTCAAGGCACATCGCCCCGACATTATCGGGTTTTCAATCCTCCACGCCAACCGCTGGGGCGGGATAGAGATTTCACGGATCGCCAGGCAGTTGAACCCCGGTGTACGCATTGTCTTCGGCGGCATCGGGGCCTCTTTCCTATGGAAGCATTTTTTGACGCATTTCCCCGAAATCGATGCGGTTGTGTTAGGAGAAGGGGAATATACGTTTCTCGATTTGGCCAAGTCCATTGAAGGGGGCAATCGGGATTTTGGGGCAATCAAGGGCATTGCCTTTCGGAAAAACGGAAGGATTGTAAAAACCAAAGAGGCCGACATCATCCAGAGCCTGGATCAATTGCCGATTCCCGCGAGACACTTTGAATATCAGCACGTGGTCTCATCTCGAGGATGCGCCTGGAAATGCGCCTTTTGCGGGTCTCCTCAGTTTTGGGGGCAGAAGGTAAGATTTCGATCTCCTGATCATTTTGTTGAAGAATTAGAAATACTCTATCAAAAGGGCATTTCATTTTTCTATTTTTCTGATGACACCTTCACGATCAAAAAACAGCGTGTAATCGATATCTGTAAAAAGATTATTGAAAAGGGGCTCGCGATCAGCTGGTATGCCATCTCAAGGGTGGATGCTGTGGATGATGACATTTTGTACTGGATGAGAAGGGCAGGTTGTATCCAAATCAGTTACGGCATTGAGAGCGGATCGGAGAAAATAAGGGTAGCGCTTGGAAAAAACCTGAAGACAGCGGAGATCAAACGAGCCTTTTCCCACACCACAAAATATGGAATCCTATCGCGGGCCTATTTTATATACGGCTCCCAGGGCGAGACATGGGACACCATCCAAGAGACAATCGACCTAATGCATGAAATCAAACCCCTGGAGGCCATTTTCTATATCCTGGATCTATTTCCCGGCACAGGGCTTTATGAGACCATCAAAAAGAGGACCAACCTCAGGGACGACGTATGGCTGAACCGAATCGAAGGGATCATGTATTTTGAAACCGATTCCGCATTATCCGAGGAGCTCATATCGGCCTTTGGCAAAAGACTCAGAGAATCTTTCTATGAAAATCTCGCTGGCTACGTCGATTCTCTGGAGTTGATAGACAGGGAAGATCTTTATGAGACGCATGCCGATTTTTATTCAAGACTTGCGATGACATTCAGTCATGGGAGCTATTCAAAGATCCAAGACCATGACGATATTGCCGAAAGACTCTATGGTAAGTCGTTGTCCTTTCATCCCAATCAGAGGGCTTATCTCGGACTGGGCATTTTCTATCAAAAGGCGGGCCGATATAAAGCGTCCATGGAAGTGCTTTCGGAGGGGATTGGGTTTTTCCCAACAAATGAAGATCTGTCAGTTTGTCTTGGGATCAGTCTTATGCAAACCGGGGAGTTTGAAGCCGCTTTATCCTATTTTTCGAAATTCCCGGATTCAAAACAGGCCAAACACCAAATGGCCATGTGCTACAGGGCTTTGGGTACTTCAGGGAATGAATCGATTCGCAAAATATCTGAATCCTAACAGTTTGCAAAATCGGCGGATGCACGAGCAGGCGATGATGCCTTTTCTTGCGTTCCGAGGCTCCCGGGCTGGTCTTTTCTGCAACTTACCTGCGTCCCGCCGCATTGTGGCGGGACTCCGACGTTCTCCCGCTCCCCTTCAGTACGCGAGAGCCGCGGTTTCCCCCACTGATAAATCCCGAAAAGACGGCGCCCTCCCACCAGTTACTCTAGAAAAGGCATCATCACCTGTTCGTCTAATCTGAAGATGCCAATCAAAGTGCTTAGGTCAAATCCTGAATCTAAGCACCCCTAGCCCAAGGAAAAGGGCCAAAGCAGCAGCAAAAAAGAGGGCTTCAAAGCCAGCCCACTCACCAACATAACCTAGGGCAATAGATCCCACAAAGGCCCCACCGTCAATCCCACCGGTAAAGACCCCATTGATTTTCCCACGGACGCTAATCGGCTCATCGCGAATAGCAAGGGCATTCAGGCATGGAAAGAGAAACCCATGCCCGCACCCGGTCAAGAGTCCCGAAATGACAAGGATGGCATTCCCTCCAAGAAAGATCAGCATTATAAAGCCTATACCCGTCAAAACAAGGGCATAGGGAATAATCCGGTCTTCACCAATTCTGTCTGCGAAACGACCGCCCAGGAGTCTCGTCAATATTGCGGCAAAGGAATAGGAAAGGTAATACAGGGAAATAAAAAAGATATTTTTTCGCTCCGCGAAGGGGGAGACGAAACCTCCGGAGGCGGATAGTGCGAATCCGAACAGTGCGGCAAGTGTGGCCACTAAAATTGTTTTCCTGCGGAAAAGGACCGAAAAGAAGGACATGGTGGAGTCGTGGGAGGTGTTTGTATAGGATTCGGGGAGGCGCCATTGGAGAAAGAGTCCAATTGCTGCAAGAGAAGCCGATGAGACAAAGAAAGTGGTAAATCCGTAACCCTTTATAATGATTTCCGCGAAGGCAGGGCCGATGGCGAGTCCGACCAGGCCGGTTGAGCCAAACATGCCGATGCCTTCGTTCAGCCTGTCCTCCGGCACGATATCGGCAATATAGGTAAAACATGCCGTAAAGCAAAAGGCAAGGCCCACCCCGTGCAAGATCCTCACAAACAGGAGCGGTACATAAAAGTCGGTCAGGGTGCCCTTGAAAAGAATGTATGCAAGGGGAAGGAAGCTCATAATCGTGCAGCCGATGGTATAGCTTCTCCTTCGACCGATATGGTCTACCAATTCCGAAATCCACGGACGGCAAAGAACGGAGGAAAGGGCAAAAACGCCCATAATAATCCCGATATCAGAATGGGAGCCGCCATGACCCGTGATAAACAACGGAAAGATAAAGAAGCCTCCGAAACTGGTGACGATAAAAAAATTGGCCAGAGACATGATGATGAATGATGGTGTATAAAGCATGGGTTTTTTCAGTGGCCTCTTGAGCGTTATCCTACTGTTTGGAAGGTCGCAATAGGTGGGATTCCCTCAAGAATTCCATCATGTCCTTTCTCTCCCCAACCACGGTATAGAGGAGTATGGCAAACGGGTTCCACAAATGATGGATTCCAAAAGGAAAAAATTTCTTGGGGTCTCGTGGAGGATAATCAAGATTAATTTTTCGGTGTAGGTCCAGAAGATCGCCTTGGACTGATATAATAAAACCATTGGAAAGAGATAGGTTGCGATTGTGAATTCTGATGATGTGATAAATCGGTTTGTAAAGTAGAAATGACGATATATGATGGCTAAGCAGGCCCTTTATTGTTTTCCATTAATCTTGTCCTTGAGGACCGGGGAACACCGGAAAACCAGGACGCGTCTTGAATCAAGCATCATGTCTTCTCCGGTGTGGGGATTTCTTCCTCTACGCTCGGTCTTTTCTTTTACGCAGAACTTGCCAAATCCGCTGATCAGGACATCTTCTCCCTTTTCAAGCGCCTTCTCAATGGTTCTCAGTACGCATTCGAGCAACTGCGTAGACCGGGCCTTGGAAATATCTGAGTTTTTGTGGATGGAATTGGTGATATGATCTCTGGTAACCGCCATAGAATCAATCTCCTCCTGAAGAGATGGTGAATGGACACTCATTTCTATTGGTTTTCACAGGAATGCGAAATTACTCATAATTGCGTCTTTTGTCAAGTGGTTAGAGATAGGATTAGTATAATGTGTGTTATTTCTATCAACTGATCCGGAATCGTTTCCAATTTGAGTAGCGGGGTACGTTGGGATTTTCTTTTCAATAGAACAAGTGAGTATTAGGGTCCGCGTGGTAATCGAAGAAATGGAATTGAAGCGGAAAAAATTCCACTACTGGTGCTGCAAAGAATTGACCTCAAATCCAGCCCCTTGGATGGGCTTGACATCTTTTCATATTAAAGATATTAAAATAGGAAAAATAGGAATGGAGTAAAATTAGGAATGGCAATACTCAACATCAAAGGTTTCCCGGACGACCTTCACAGGCAGGCCAAGTCGGAGGCAGCCCTGAACGGTATTTCACTAAAGGAACTCATCATTCGGTCGCTAATAGAGACACTGCAAAGAAAAGATGAATCAGAATCCACATCGGAAGCGCCCGAAAAATCAACGGGAATGAGTCGTCGTTTGCTCTA
>CAYWMP010000229.1:0-8293 GCA_964459445.1 uncultured Desulfobacteraceae bacterium | reverse complement strand
GCTATTGTCTGTAAGAGTCCCTGATAGCGTGTCTTTTCGGCCCCATTTTCCAAAAAATCACACCTCTAATGCTGAAACGACCGCTATATGATCATATGATAAAACGACTCTCAGGTTTGCTCGTCGACCCACTGGATATTCTCCTTTAGGAGCTCCGGAATTGAGAGACCATAGGGACAGCGACTCATGCAATCTTCGCATTCGGAGCATTCCCTCGCCTTTTCGATGGCCTGCGTGGCCCACTCGCCCTGGAGAAACCCTTCGCCCATTCTTTTGACCATGGATCGTAGGCCGAGGACTATTTGGATCGGTATGTCTTCCGAGCAAGGTTGACAATAATCACATCGGCGGCAGAAGATTTTGCCGTAGCGGTCACGAATATCCTCGATCTCTTGCTTCTCCGAATCGCTTATTTCATAACCACCAAGAAAGATCTCCCAGTTTTCATCAAAAAGCTCTTTGCTTTCTACGCCGGGGATGACCAGGATTTTCGGTTTAGACAGGACGTATTTTAGGGCCAGTCTGGCGTTGTCGACCACCCCTCCTGAGAAGGGTTTCATGGCAATGACGCCGATATCTTTTTCAATGGCCCTTGGAATAACCCGCTCTTCGGCCAGGGGTTCGAGAAAACTGTAACAAGCCATGATCGTATCAAAGAGCCCATCGTCAATCACTCTGGACAGGAGATCAAGACTATGGCTTGTTATTCCAATGGAACCAATCAGACCTTCTTCACGGGCTTTATGCAATCCCTCAAGTGCCCCTCCGGTTGAGATCACCGTATTATAATCATCATCATCCCTGACAAAATGACACTGGTACAAATCTAGGTATTCTCTTTTCAGGTCTTTGAGGCTCTTTTCTATGTCCGATCGAATGCCATCTGAAGTCCTGTTAAACGATTTTGTGGCTACTACAATCCTTTTATTCGATTGCTCCAGGGCCAATCCAATCCGCTCTTCACTCGTTGTGTATGCCCTCGAAGTATCAATAAATTCCACGCCTTTATTCACTGCATGAAGCACTGTCTCGACGGCCTGTTGTTCGTCCACCCGTTGAATAGGAATTCCCCCGAAACCAAGTCGCGTTACTTTTATGCCCGTTTTGCCTAAGACTACCCTCTCCATATCTCACTCCTTTTATTTCATGCTCCAGCAGATTCTTTATGTTTTTTTTAATTTCGGGTTGGTGAAGCCTCCCCGCGGCAAGCCGTGGGGCATTCTGGCGAAGGAGAATGATAACGAAACACTTTAGCGAAACCCCGCCTTCCTGTCCCGACACGCCTGCCGGGGATCAGGAAACCCACAAGCGGAGACCTATTTATCTTAGTTGATCAAGCGATAGATAAAGACGATAGTTTTGGGCACTCCGGGAAAACCGTCTTGTCAGCCATCCACACGTGCCCTAATTACGCGACGAGATCGACCAGTATCGCGTGTTTTGAAGCTGCCTTAATGCCTGTTATTGCCAAATCGGGATGGGAATTGATTTGCCGGCAAATCAGCCGGCCCTCTGTTGAGGTCCCTTTGCAGTTTAGGACAACACTAATGGTGAGTCAAAAAAAAGCTTTTGCTAAATCCAAAAAAATCAACTGATATTTAATAAGCGTCTATTTAGAGTCGATCAGGCCCACTCGTCCACGACGTTCGTTTCCTCTTTTGTCATTGAAACGGATTTTCCATTCTTGTCGTATTGGGCAGGTGCTTCATCTTTTGATTCGGTTTCGCCGGACTTGCTCGTTTCAACCTTAATATTGAGCCCCGAGTCGGCATCAAAGAGTTTGGGGAAATCCGAAGACTTTTCAATTTCTTGTGTTTTCTCGTCCCCGACGTAGACCGAGGAGTGTTTGGTTTCCTCGACACTCTTTACCTTTTCATCGCCTGCGTGCGCATAAGGTTTTTCCCCGTCTTCGGGCCTTCTAAACTGGCCGGGCTCCTGTTGACGAATGATTTCGGTGTTGGTTGTTATGTCCATCTTGACCTCCCTTTGCGGTTCTCTTGATCCTGCCGCTCTCAAACCGCTTGACCTGAGCGGGAACGCCTCCGAAATCCAGCTCAATAAAGGGCCATGTGGTCATAAAAAAACCCGCTTCCAAAAGTAGGGAGCGGGTCCTATCATCAATCGATTAGCATTTCCGCTACCCTATTCACCCAAGTGAACTTAGGCCGGTGATTTTGCGCCCCTACCTTTCGGATGGTTTGCCCTTTGTCGATATTTCACTTTTCTTGCATCTATGTCATCGGCATTCCGGCCAATATACTTTAATGCCCTTTTTCAAAAAGGAATTTTATTTTGATGATAATGCCTCTTCAAGGGCCTTAATCAAATTGGGGAGTTCTTTAGAAATTTTTTCCCAAACCCAATCCCGATCTATCTCCCAGTATGTATGAACAACCTGCTGTTTTATCTCAATAACCACATCCCATGGTATGGGCTCACAGGCATTTTGACACGCTTTTGATACTCTTGCCGAGGCCTCGCTAATCATCTCAAGGGATTTAACGAGGGATAGAGAAAGCTGGCGGTCATCATTGAGATCCTGTCTGGTTTTGCCCTCGATACACCCACTGGCAAACTCTGCCGATTCCATCATGGCTTCAAGGAACTTTCGATCGTCCTTTTCCATTTTTCCTCTCCCTTAACCGAATACAATGTTTATCTTTGCCTTATTTTATTGAAAATGCCCATCATTGGGAAGTCAAGAATAGGAGGAATCACCTTATTATAGATGCCCAGCTCAATATTTTTAATCGGAACTGGTAGAAGATTCCCTCAACAAGGAAAGGGCTGTTTGCCCTTCCAAATTGTGAAATGCCAATAATTGCATTAGGATATTAGGAATTATGGACTTTCCCTCACGCGAAAAAAATGGTAAAGAATTATCAAACACCATTTTAGGTGTTCCTAATTGCTCCATATTGAGACAGATTGATCCAAAAAAAAGGGAGGCGAATGCCTCCTCTTTATGTGTAGACAAATTATGGGGTGAGTGACGGGACTTGAACCCGCGACAACTGGGGCCACAACCCAGTGCTCTACCACCTGAGCTACACCCACCGTAATGTGGTTCAAATGTACCACATTTTTTGGCTATTGCAACCAAAAGTTATGGGTCTCAATCCAAAGATAAGAAAGCAAATAGCCTTGGCGGGGTTGAGCTTATTATCAGCAGATTAAGAAGGAGAAAAATTCGTGGTTTCCATAGAAAAAAATGACATGTTCAAAAAAATACCTGCAGTTGACCGTCTTATAGATAGTCATGAGATAGCGAACATTTCCGGCAAATATCCTCGGAATCTCATACTCAAAGCCATACACGAATCCCTCGATGAAATCCGGCAAGACATAAAGAACGGCGATGAACTTCAAGATCCATCAACATTAAGCATTGAAAGCGTGACAGAAATTGTGCTTTCGAGACTGAAGCTTATAGCCCGACCGAGCCTTCGGCCCCTCATCAATGCGACCGGAGTGGTCGTCCACACGAATCTGGGCCGCTCCATTATGGCGGAGAGCGTACTGCGCCGAATCAGGCCTCTGAGCGGTGGATACAGCAATCTGGAATTTGACCTTGATGAAGGTAAACGGGGCAGCAGGTATGTCCACGTTGAGAGTCTAATCAAGGAACTCACTTCTGCCGAGGCGGCCCTGGTTGTTAACAACAATGCAGCAGCGGTTTTAGTCTCTTTGCAAACATTGGCCCAGAACAGCGAGGTCGTTGTCTCCCGAGGCCAGCTCGTGGAAATAGGCGGTTCTTTCAGGATCCCTGATGTGATGCGAAAGAGCGGCGCAATAATGGTGGAAGTTGGAACCACCAACAAGACTCACCTTTATGACTACGAACAGGTCATCGGCCCGGAAACAGCCCTTCTTCTGAAAGTTCACAGAAGCAACTTTCAGATCGTCGGGTTCAGCGACGACGTGGAGATTTCCCGGTTGGTTGATCTTGGGCATCGGTATGGCATTCCGTTAATGGAAGATCTGGGAAGCGGTTGCCTCATTGATTTTTCAAAGTATGGCGTCAAAAAAGAACCCACGGTTCAGGATGCCCTTGCAGCAGGCGTGGACTTGATCACCTTTAGCGGCGACAAGTTGCTGGGTGGTCCTCAGGCCGGAATCATCGTAGGGCGAAAAGATCTGGTTGAGGCCATCAAAAAGAACCAGATCACAAGAGCCCTCAGGATTGACAAGTTTACCCTTTTGGCCTTGGAAGAGACGCTTCGTCTCTATAGGGATGAACGGACAGCAGTCAGGCAAATCCCAACCCTTCGCATGATTTGCCAACCTTACAGAAGTCTAAAGACAAAGGCCCAGCGGCTTCTTAAGATGTTCGGCAGGCTAAAATCCGAGAACCTCTCCTTCGAGCTCGCGGATGGCATGTCAAAGATAGGCGGGGGCGCATACCCACTTCTCGAACTGCCGAGTCGATTACTATGCCTGGTCCCAAAACGACTATCCGCCCATGTTATGGAGGAGTGGTTAAGGGCCTATGAACCGCCGATTATTACACGGGTCGAAAAGGATCGGGTGCTCTTGGATGTCAGGACGATTCAAGACAAAGAACTCAAGACGGTCACCAAAGCAATTCAGGAACTTGCTGCGCTATCTGCCCAAACCATGAATTAGAATCGTCTATGTAAAGGGCTCGCACTCTTTAAACACCCCAATTCCCTCGTCATTGCTGTCACATACAAAAAGAACACGTCATTTCAGTATCCTGGGAAATTACCATTCTGACTCACAGGAACTTTTCCGGTACTTTCTAATATTGATTGACAAGTCAATCAATATTTGCTTTATTCGCTTTTATGGGGAAGAATTCAGGTGAAATTAAGAAAGATAAAGAAGAAGCTATCTTTCGAGCCGCCCTGATAGTCATTAAAGAGAAGGGTTTTCATCGGGCCAGGATGTCTGACATTGCCGAAGAAGCCGGCATATCCTATGGATTGGTTTATCATTACTTTAAAAACAAAGAAGACCTCTTTGAAGTCATTCTCAAACGGTGGTGGGAAGGCCTTTTTCAACTCATGTCTAATCTCGGCCACTCCACCCAAAGAACCCAGGACAAACTGAATAGCATCATCCGTTACTTTCTTGATACCTACCAGAACAATCCCGATCTAATGAATATCTTCATCACCGAGATTTCGAGATCAACCGCCAACCTGACCGAATCACGCCTGGAACACTTCAAGCGATTCATGTCCCTTACTGAGGCCATCATTCAAGAGGGCCAAGAGTTAGAAACGCTCAGATCCGATTTCAAGGCCCGTTATCTTACCTATATATTCCTGGGCGCCCTTGAGGCCTTTTTGTCTACGATGGTATTGGCAGGTCAAAACCTCAAAGGCAACGCCCAAAAAGAAAACATTGCCGAAAGCATTCTGGAAGTCTTTTTGAATGGTGCGAAAAATCAAGATCATAGGGTTTGACAATTTGAGGGAAATGCATGGAATTTTCTTTCACTGAAGAGCAATTGATGTTTAAGGATCAGGTCATCCGTTTCGCCAAAAAGGAGATTGTCCCCAGGGCGGCGGAACATGATCTGCGAGGTGAGTTTGATTTCTCCTCCTTTAGAAAGCTGGGTGAGTTCGGCATTCTGGGCCTGCATTTCCCCGAAGAGCTCGGGGGAAGCGATGCAGACGTGGTGACCACGACATTGACCGGAGAGGCTTTGGGTGAAGCCGGTGTTGACGGCGGATTGACCCTGGCCTATGGCGCCCATACCTTTCTCTGTGCGGATACTATTTACGCCCACGGAACAGATGACCAGAAAAAATTCTATGTACCCAAACTGGCATCGGGCGAATGGATAGGATGCATGGGGGTAACCGAACCCGGAGCAGGATCGGACGTCGCTTCTATTTCGACTAGAGCGGAAAAAAGCGGCGACCGGTACATCCTGAATGGGAACAAGATGTTCATCACCAACGGGCCGGTTGCCGACGTGGCTGTCATCTATGCCAAAACGGGCAAGGATCTGAAACACGCAGGCATTTCAGCCTTTGTTGTTGAAAAGGGCACGCCGGGTTTTTCGACCGGCACCCCTTTAATCAAGATGGGCGTGAGAAGCTCCCACACCTCGGAGCTCATCTTCGAGGACTGTGAGATACCTGAAGACAATTTGTTGGGTCAGGAGGGCGCCGGATTCCTCATGGCCATGCAGACTGTGGAGTGGGATCGCAGCGCTTTAATGGCGCCCTTTGTGGGGGGTATGACCTATGTCCTTAATCGGTGCATAGCCTATGCAAAAGAGCGGCATCAGTTCGGCCGTCCCATTGCCGAGTTCCAGGCGATCAAGCACAAACTGGCGGATATCAAAATTTTCATTGAAGCGGCCAGATCATTATGCTACCGCGTGGCCTGGTGTAAAGACCAGGGGAGACCTCTTAATCATTTGGAGGCCGCGGTGGCCAAACTCTTTATCGGGGATTGGAGCCTTAGACCGGCCAACGACGCGGTAACCCTCCACGGCGGATATGGTTACTGCCATGAATATGAAGTCGAAAGGTATTTTAGAGACAGCCGGCTCGCGCCCATCGGAGGCGGCACTTCGGAGATTGCGAAAAAGATAATTTCCAAACTGATCTAAAAGAAACTCGGGACAGAAAACCGCAAAACCTGTAACGGAGTGAAAGCAAAAAATGAACTTCGACTTTGAAGAAAAGGAAACAGCTCTTCGAAAGGGTATCATTGATCTATTTACTTCTGATGCCAAGGCTGCGCTGGAACTTCTACGGAACTGTGACAATGCAGGCATAAAGAACATCCTTTCCCAGTGGCTTCACAATTTAGGAGAGCTTGGCTATTTAGAACTTGGGCAGGAGCAAGAGTTGAATTGCGTGGAACTGGTCACTTCACAGGAAACACTGGCCGCCATCTCACCCTCCCTTTTCATTTCCGTTGAGGTCAGCACTCGGATATTCGGGAAACTCATCGCGACCTTTGGTACACCTGAACAAAAGACCGAAATACTCCCAGCCTTAAAGCAAGGGCGAATAATGGGGACCGTTGCTCTCTCTGAGGAAACCATGAGTGTTGAGAACAATCCCTTTCAAACCGAAGGGATTGCTAGAGACAATGGCTATGTCGTTTCCGGAGAGAAAAAACACGTCATCAATGGTCCAATCGCGGACTGGATTGCCGTCGCAGGAACTATCGGGGACAAGGTAAGCTTTTTTCTAATCAGGAGTGGGAGCGAGGGCCTCTCAATCGGCAAAAGGATCTCCACGCTCGGATATGAGGAAACAACCATTTCAACCCTATCCCTATCCAATTGCCCTGCATCTAAAGACCGTGTCATTGATCATCCGGATGGGGGCAAAATTCTCAGGGCCGTTCGCCGATGGGAGGACCAGGTGCTGACGTCAGCTTCATTGGGATCGATGAGGAGAGCCTTTGATACCGCGCTTGGCTATGCAAAGACCCACGAGAGCGGCGGAAAACCAATCATCGCCTATCAAGAAATCGGATTCAAGCTTGCAGAAATGCTCACACTTCTTCAAACATCCCAGCTTCTTGCCTATCGAGCCGCATGGATGGATAGTGCCCAAGGCCGGGAAAGAGACACACTGGTCCATTGCGCAAAGGTTTTTTGCACGGAATCCGCCGAACGGATAGCCAGTGATGCACTACAAATACTTGGTGGGCGAGGCTATGTGAGGGACAATCCGGCGGAAGAGGGATATCGTGATGCCAAGTGGCTTCAAATTGCAGGGACATCGTCGGAGATCTCCCGCATGAAAATCGCTGACAGCATCTTAGGAAGTTATTAGCCACGGACCCACACGGACATTTTAGCCGAGCGACATGCTCGGCTAAATTCGGCACATTTATTTATTCGTTGAAATGGAAACAAACGAGCTGACTTATCAGATTAATGGAGCCATCTTTGACGTCAATCGTGAACTTGGCGCCGGATTTTTTGAAAAAGCCTATGAAAACGCCTTGATGATTGCATTGAAGGAAATAGGTCTCAACGCAGTCAATCAAGTCCCAATAAATGTGAGTTACAAAGGCAAAGAGGTCGGAGAATATTTCGCAGATATCGTGGTGGAGGATCAGGTGATATTGGAAATAAAAGCTGTTGAGTCGCTTCAGAAGGTTCATGAAGCCCAGTTGTTGAACTACCTCAAAGCCACGGGTTATAAAGTGGGTCTTTTAGTGAATTTTACGCATCCCAAGGCCCAGATAAAGCGGTTTGTGTTGTAGTCCTAGCCAAACATATTTGAAATTCGCTTCAACTTTGAATCAACGTTGATCATTATTTCGAAGCCTCAGGTAATGCGAGTGT
>CAYWMP010000228.1:0-8306 GCA_964459445.1 uncultured Desulfobacteraceae bacterium | reverse complement strand
ATTTTTGGCAAAACCATATTAACACTCTTTAGGGGGAGGCCTTAAATAGTATCAAAGCCCTTCGCAATGACCGGGATCAGGTTCTCGGTGTCCTTTGTGTGGGAAATGATATCACCGGGCAAAAAGAGAATGAAAGGGCTCTGCAGGAGAGTGAACAGCAATTGAAAACAGCGCAACGAACTGCCCACATTGGGGATTGGGAATGGGACATCAGAACCGAGGCCCAACGGTGGTCCGATGAGTTGTTCCGCATTATGGGGTACAACCCGGGTGAATTCAAACCGACACTGGAAGATATGTTGAAATCATTTCATCCTGAAGACCTTGATCGGATAAAAACGATCTTGGACCAGATATACGCTAACAAAATGCCCGCCGATGTACTGGGCTTCCGGATTGTGAGGCCTGATGGCGCCGTGAGATATATTCAAGCTCGGGGAAGGCTAGAACGCAACGCTGAGGACATATCTGTTCGCATGTGCGGCACTCTCCAGGACGTTTCAATCCTTAAAAAGGCGGAACTTGAACTTAAGCGAAACGAAGAAAAATACCGAATGCTTTTTGAGGACGCCAATGTGGCGATAGTGGTGGCTCAGGATGGGCGTTACAAACTTGCTAACCCAAAAGCGGAAGCACTTTACGGATATACGGCAGAAGAGCTTTGTTCAAAGCCTTTCATCGAGTTTATCCATGAAGATGACAGGGACATGGTCTTTGATCGTTATCAGCGGCGAATTAAAGGAGAATCCCCCCCCAGCGTCTATCCAATCAGAATCAACACAAAGGCTGGAGAAATTCGATGGATTGAATTGGCTGCCAAGGCCATTACCTGGGA
This sequence comes from uncultured Desulfobacteraceae bacterium, assembly GCA_964459445.1. Taxonomy (GTDB): domain Bacteria; phylum Desulfobacterota; class DSM-4660; order Desulfatiglandales; family HGW-15; genus CAYWMP01. The sequence continues at coordinate 7,471 of CAYWMP010000228.1, read as the reverse complement.
GGGAAAGCCCGCGACATTGGTTTTCCAAAAAGACATCAACCAACAGATTAAGGCCGAAGAGGAGGCAAAGAGGGAGCACACCAAACTGGCCACCATGATTTCGGGTATGGCCGAAGGCGTGGTTTTTGCTGATGACAAAAACGTCATTGTCGAAGTCAACGATTTTTTTTGCAGTTTCGTGGGAATGAAACGGGAAGATGTTATCGGGAAAAATCTGGCGGAGTTTCACGAAGGAGAGACCCGTGAACGGGTCACGAAGTTGATCTCCGATATAAAAGAGACCTACAAATCCGAACCTCTCTCCATAAATCGCTCATTGGGAGATAAATTCCTTAATCTACGCGTACAGCCCTTTTGGAGAAATGACAAATACGAAGGCATACTCCTCAATATGATCGACGTCACGGACTATGTGCGTTCCCGTCAGGAAGCCGAGAAAGCCAACCGAATCAAAGGCGAATTTCTGGCCGGCATGAGTCATGAGATCCGGACACCCATGAACGGCATACTGGGAATGATGCACCTGGCCCTCAACACGGACCTGACCGATGAGCAAAGAAAATACATTGGCACTGCTAAGAAATCTGCAGATGATTTATTAAGAATCCTGAACGATGTGCTTGATTTTTCCAAGATCGAGGTCGGCCGTTTTGGGCTTGAGAAGATAAATTTCGATCCTGAATCCATGATTAAGTCCGTTGTAGAGACACTCGCACACCAAGCACAGGAAAAAGGACTGGATTTATGTTTTCGCATCAATCCACAAACCCCGGCACCCCTTATCGGCGATCCCGGCCGGGTGAGACAGATCCTGATCAATCTTGTCTCCAATGCCATTAAATTCACCGACACCGGTGAAGTATCCATACACTGTGATGTTGAAGAGGTAGAGGGTAAGTCTGTTTTGCTCCATTTCAAGGTTGCAGACTCAGGTATCGGAATACCTGAAGACAAACTCAAGTATATCTTTGAAGACTTTACCCAAGTGGATGACACCACCACTCGCAAGTATGGAGGAACAGGGTTGGGCCTTTCCATTTCAAAACGTCTTACAGAATTAATGAAGGGAAGCCTGTGGGCGGATAGTGAGTTGGGAAAAGGGAGCACATTTCATTTCACCGTGAGTTTTCAATGCCAAGACCAAACAGTACAGCACGAAGAAAAGGGACGAATTCAAGGGCCTCAATCAAAGGCGTCAAGACGAGCGCCGACCTTAAGCATCCTGCTTGTAGAGGACAATGCGATCAACAGGGATGTGGCTACCCATCTCCTGGAGAATAACGGCCATACGGTAACCTGCGCAGAAAACGGCAAGGAGGCCCTGGAGTATTTGGAAAAGATTCAATACGACCTCGTGTTGATGGATATTCAGATGCCTGTCATGGACGGTTTGACTGCCACCAGGGAGATTCGAAAAGCCAATGGCAAATGGCAGGACTTGCCCATCATCGCCCTCACCGCACACGCCACGAACGGCTATCGGGAGGAATGTTTTGATGCAGGAATGAATGACTATATCACAAAACCCATTGATCCCAAAGAGCTCGAAGACATCCTCTCTAAATGGGTTGGGATATCAGATGAACCCTCCAATGATAGCCCTTCTTCTTTGGATTCAACGACGGTCGCCAGGGAAAAACAAGAACCTGTATCTTTCGATTCGGAAACAGCCCTGAATCGGGTGATGGGTGATAAGGATTTTCTCGACACATTGATCAGGCGTTTTGTATTAAGTATGCCCGATGAAATAAAGTCCCTTCAAGGTCATATTATCCAGGGTGATGCAGAAGCATTGATGCGGAAAGCACATACCCTCAAGGGCTCGGCAGCGAATCTGGGGGCGGAAAAGCTCTCGATACTGTTCCTTGGCCTTGAACAGATTGGGCGCGAGAACAAATTGAAAAATGCAAGCCAACTCATAGGCGAATGTGAGGCTGAGCTGGGAATACTCAGATCCCATATAAGCCGGCACGAAACACTGGAAACGGGGGGTCCACATTGAAGATTCTTATTGTAGAAGACGATTCATACGCCGCAGAAATCCTCAAAAAGATTCTCGAAAATCTGGGCTACAAGGTATTTATAGCTCAAGACGGTTTAGAGGCATGGGAAGCCATTCAGAGAAGTCCCTTCAGGATGGTAATCACGGATTGGATGATGCCAAGGATAGACGGCGTGACTTTGTGCCAAAAGATCCGCGAGACGAACTTCGGCCACTATGTCTATGTGATGATCGTAACGGCAAAAGACAAAAGAGACGATGCCATTGTCGGACTTGATGCCGGAGCGGATGATTACATTATTAAGCCCTTTGAGCCTAATGAACTCATAGCCAGAACACGCACAGGACAACGCGTCATTCAATTAGAAGACGACCACAAGCAAGTTTACCAACAACTCCTTCAATCGGAAAAAATGAGCTCCATAGGTCAATTGGCCGCCGGCGTGGCCCACGAGATCAACAACCCGACCGGGTTTGTGAGCAGCAATCTCCAGAGTCTCAGCGATTACCAAAATGATCTGAACAGACTCATTCCCGAATACAGGCGGATCATTTCATTATTAGAGGAAAGATTCAACCAGGGTGAACCCTGTCCCGACCTCCTGAAACAGATTCAACGCATCAGGGAATTGGAGGAGGAAATCGACTTCGAATTCGTTCTGGCGGATACCCCAAAATTGATCCAAGAATCCAATGAAGGAACCGAGCGAATCAAGAAGATAGTCATGGATCTGAAAGATTTTGCTCATCCCGGCGAGGATAAGTTGATGGAGGCGGACATCAACAAAAGCCTCGATTCAACACTGAACGTGGTGTGGAACGAGCTCAAGTACAAGGCGGAGGTCATCAAAGAGTACGGCGATGTGCCTGCCGTGCCGTGTTTTCCACAACAATTGAATCAGGTTTTTGTGAATATACTCGTGAATGCGGCACAAGCGATCGAAGATAAGGGCGAAATTAAAATTGCCACCCGGGCCGATAACAGACACGTTGAAATCCAAATAAGTGATACGGGCCAGGGCATCGCAGAGGAAAACATCTCAAAGGTCTTTGATCCTTTCTTTACCACCAAGGATGTGGGTAAAGGCACAGGGTTGGGACTTAATGTTTCCTACAATATCGTGAAGAAGCATGGGGGCACAATCGACGTCCAAAGTGAGGTCGGGAAAGGCAGTACCTTCACGGTCAGGGTGCCGGTATCGGGAAATTAGGTGATTTGGTGATTCGGAGATTTAGAGAAAATAGTCGGCAAAATGAATTTGGGAATTTAGGCTTGCCCGCCTATGGCGGGGATTGGGGAATTGACCCTCCGTCGCTCTGAGAGCTATGGCGGGCAGGGGAATTTAGGGATTGGGGAATTAATGAATTGAATAGTGAATATTGAAAATTGAATATTGAGCATTTAGGGAATTGAGGAATTAAGATAAGAAAGTCGGCAGTTGACAGTTGGCAATCTGCAGTCACAGAAAAATGAAAAGTGAAAATTGAATATTGTCTATTGGGAGAGAAGAGCATTCCCTTCTGCAAAAGCATCAATTGCCAATCTTCAATCTTCAATATTCAATTCAAACCCTTCCTTGACCTCAGAGTAAGACTTCCTGTATTCTCTCCACTTTCGGTTTAGCATCCCCCGCAATAGTCCCTATCTGGATAGCTGAAAGACTATGTCAGGATTCATGATTCCCCGACGTTGGCGTATCTTTGCCATTACCACATCTCTGTTCTTTCTCTCCCAATTCTACCGGGCGTCAAACGCCGTGATCGCGCCACAGCTCCTAAATGATTTGAATCTGGACACAAAGGGACTGGGGCTGCTCTCTGCCTCTTTCTTTTATGCCTTCGCACTGACCCAGATACCCATAAGCGTCCTTATCGATAGGGTGGGCGCCAGGCGGATGATGACGGGCCTTTCTCTGGTTGGGGTGGTGGGCGCCTTTGTGTTTGCTTTTTCCAATTCCCTCAGCCAGGGTATCATCGGTCGGGTCCTCTTAGGCATAGGCATGGCCTGTAACCTCATGGGGACATTCAAGCTCTTGACCCTTTGGTTTGGCCCCCGGATATTTGCCACACTTACGGGCCTCGTCTTCTCCATAGGAACGTTCGGCAACATGGTGGCAACCACGCCCCTCGTGCTCCTGGTTCAAAGAGTGGGCTGGCGCTATGGCTTTGCGGTGATCGGAACCATTAATCTTATCCAGGCTATTATGCTCTATGTCATAGTCCGTGATAAGCCTGAAGGGAGCGCCTCAATCCCTCTGGATCTCCCTGAAACGCATAGCCAAAACACAGGCTTTCAAAACATCCTGGTCCTTTTTCGATTGAAGGATTACTGGATCATTTCTACGGCGACCTTTGTACGCTACGGTATCCTCGCGGCGATCCAGGGGCTTTGGGCGGGACCTTACCTCATTGAAGTTATGAGACTTTCCCCTTTGCAGGCCGGCAATCTCATATTGCTCTTGAATCTTGGTATGATCATCGGGGGGCCGGGTTGGGGCGTGGTTTCCGACAAGATTTTCAATTCCAGCAAATGGGTAGTCTTCCAAGGGCTCGTGGTCCTTTTTACCATTATGCTGGTCATGGTTTATCTCCCCGTTACAACCCCTCCTCTCTTCTTGGGGGGCCTGCTCTTTTGTTTTGGATTGTTTGGAGCGTCGGGCGGGTTGATGTACGCCCATATCAAGGGACGCTTGCCCCTTGAGATGGCGGGCGCAACCATGACGGCCCTCAATTTTTTCACCATGATAGGCCCGGCCGTCTTTCTGCAGGGCCTTGGAAGCCTCATGCAGAACCTCCATCCCCATGCCTCAAGGGGTCCCGAGGCCTTCAAGTCGGCATTCATGCTTTGCACGATATGCTTGGCTGTTGTGTCCGTGCTCTATCTCATGACAAAAGAGAAAGAGGGGGCGGCGAGCAGGCCTCAATCATTTGATGCAAGGGCATGAAATCCTGTAGAAGGCTAATTCACTTGATTTTTCAAACTTGGGGCGTCTAAAATGCACAATCGTCGGTGATGGGATTCAGCAGGATTTTCCACGACGCAGGACAGGGATTCAAAGGATAGCGAGGGGGTTTCTGATATGGCGTTGGATGAGCTCTTACCAAAGGCGGTCAAACTGTTTCCCAAAAGGGAAGCCATTGTTTGTGGTAAAGAGCGATTGGATTACATGACCTTTGCAAACCGGGTCCGGAGGCTTTCCAATAGTCTCTTGGATCTGGGGCTCAAACCGGACGATCGGGTGGCCATTATTCATGAGAACTGTCATGTTTTTCTTGAGTCCTATTTCGCTGCCGCCCAAACCGGGATGATTTTTGTCCCCCTCAATTTCAGGCTGTTGAGCAAAGAACTCATCCAAATTCTAAAGGACAGCGAGTCAAGCATTCTGATTGCTCAAACCCTCTTTAAAGACAAGGTCAAAGATTTACCCGAACAGATACCTTCACTCAAAAGGATTGTATGGTCACATGGGTCTAGTGGTGCTGAACGAGCACATCAAGACCTGGATTATGAAACCCTTTTAGCAAAAAGTAGAGACGATTCGCTGCCCCATCAAAACATCCAAGATGATGCTGTGGCGCACCTTTATTACACCAGTGGAACGACGGGTCGACCTAAGGGCGTGATGCTGACTCACAAAAACGTGAAAAGCCACGCCTTGGGGACGATTGCGGAGTTTCATCTGAATGACTCGGACCATTGGTTCCATGTGGCTCCTTTATTTCATCTTGCGGATGCCTGGGCGACATTTGCAATCACCTGGGTGGGCGGGAAACACATAATCATTCCTTCCTTCGCACCCCTCGAGGTCCTGCGTATGATTGAAAGGGAACAGGTCACGTTGACCAATCTGATTCCAACCATGCTGAACATGATGGTGAACCACCCCAGTGTGGCACAATACGATTACTCGAGTTTGAGGATTCTCCTGAGCGGAGGGGCGCCCATTGCGCCGGAAGTTGTACGTAAGATCATCGAAACCTTCAAATGTGATTATATTCAAACCTATGGCATGACGGAAACTAGCCCCTACCTCACGCTATCCATACTCAAGAACCACCTAAAAAACCGTCCCAAGGAGGAGCAACTCGGGTATAGGGCCAGCACAGGGAGGGAATTCATCAATGTGAGTCTGAAGGTCGTGGACGAAATGGGAGACGAGGTGGCAAAGGACAATAAGCAGGTGGGCGAAATCATCGTAAAGGGAGATATCGTTACACCAGGTTACTGGAACTTGCCCGAAGAGACCGAAAAAGCTATTCAAAAAGGATGGTTGCGCACGGGCGATCTCGCCATAATTAATCAAGAAGAATATGTTACCATTGTAGATCGGAAAAAGGATATGATTCTTACGGGCGGTGAAAATGTCTACTCCACGGAAGTGGAGAATGTACTCTATAGGCATCCCCATATCCTGGAGGCGGCAGTAGTCGGCGTTCCCGACAGTCACTGGGGTGAGGCAGTCAAGGCCTTTGTTGTCCTAAAAGACGGGGCCGTGGTATCAGAAGATGAAGTTATTGCCTTCTGCAGAGAAGATCTGCCCCATTTCAAGGCGCCAAAAAGCGTCAATTTTATGAAGGCCCTTCCCAGAACCGGTTCGGGTAAGATCTACAAGAAGGGTCTGAGGGATCCCTATTGGGAGGAATAGAGGAATAAACGCTAATTAATTGCCGGTTTTGACAAAAAGAATGTCGAATAATGAACAAGGAATAATGAATGAAGAAGGAATGTAAAATCTTTGACTCTTAGAATAGATGGATAGAATTTAGGTTCTAATAATTCCTATTACGGAGGCCTTTCAAAAAACAATGTTAACGGGAAACATAACCGGAAAAATTATCCGCCGCGGCAAATTCTAAGGAATCAACATAGAACTGCGAAACAAAACGAGCCTTAAACTTCATAATTCGAAGTTTCTTGTTCGATATTCGATATTCAGATTCTACAAACCAAAATCATTATTAAAGTTGCAGCTTATGAGGATAAGAAGGGCGGGAGGATGGAGACATGAAGATCAAGGTCGAGAGTGAGAGAATCGTCAGAGCCGTAAAGAAGCTTGAAGGAATTGAAGTCGTAGGAGAATCCTGAGGATGGCAGGGAAGCTATTGACCTGATTTTAAGGAAAAGTGAATTGTTTGGCGGTGAAGATCAGGGCAAGCTCAAAGGGGTGAAGGTGACATCCTATCAGGAGTACGAGACATCCGCCGTGGACTACAAGATGTTTTTTCTGCTCGAGTTTCTTTTTGTAGAAAACATACAGCCCGAAACAAAAGTTGCTTTCATAAAAGAATTTCAGGAGTTTTTCAAAAAGGTATGACTGCCGCATCATTTTAGCCCTTTTTAGCTCCTTACACCGCGATTCTTTGACTAAACGAGTCAAACAAATCTGACAGGCGTTGACAAACCAAAGGTGTTCTGAGTGTTCAGTGTTCAGCGCCGCCTCTTGCCGCCGAAGCGGCCAGTTTGATCAA
>CAYWMP010000227.1:0-8352 GCA_964459445.1 uncultured Desulfobacteraceae bacterium | reverse complement strand
ATTCCCGTGAAAACTAAGTTTTAGTAGTATGTTACGAGGGAACATTACATTATTAATATAAGGCAATAATGTCATGTTGTAAGAGGGAGGATAGACGGGTCAACAAAATCAGGCCGCCACTTCTCGAACGACTTCATCAAAAATGGATAGACAGACATCCACCTCTTGGTCATTGACGGTAAGCGCGGGGCAAAATCGGATAGTGTTCTCGCCACACCCCAGTATAAGCAAACCCTTTTCAAAGGCCTTGGCGATGATGTCGCCTCGCCATTTGGCGGCCCGTTCTTTTGTCTCACGATCTTTGACAATCTCAACACCCACCATCAAACCCCTACCCCGGACATCGCCCATGCACTCAATGGATTTCTGCAACTCTTGAAGACCCTTTTTCAGTCTGTCGCCTTGATTTTTGGCATTTTCCATGAGTTCTTCTTCTAGCAGTTTAATAGTAGCCAATGCGGCGTTGCATGATACCGGATTTCCGCCGAAGGTGGATGCATGGGATCCGGATTCCCAGTCCATGATGCCGGTTCTCGCGATCGTTGCTCCCAGGGGCATACCTGAAGCAATTCCCTTGGCCAGGGCCGTGATGTCCGGTGACACACCGAAGTGCTCCATGGCAAACATCTTTCCCGTACGACCCATACCGGATTGTACCTCATCCGCCACAACTAAAATTTCATATTTCTTCGCTATTTGATGAAGTGTCTTGTGAAACTCGGGCGGTGGTACGATGTAGCCCCCCTCCCCTTGGATGGGCTCAACAAAGATGGCGGCCACCTCCTCAGGCGGCATCGTGGTCCGAAACAGGGTTTCCTCGATCCAATACACACATTCCACGCCACATTCCGGATAACAGAGATTGTAGGGACAACGGTAGCAATAGGGATAGGGGATGTGTGTGATTCCCGGGACAAAGGGATAGTAGTGCCTTTTCTGGATGGTCTTGCTTGCGGTGAGAGAGAGTGCGCCCATAGTACGACCATGGAAGGCGCCGAAAAATGCGATATTCAGCTCTCGTCTCATGTGATACCTGGCCAGCTTGAACGCTGCCTCAATGGCCTCTGCCCCCGAGTTTCCAAAGTAGATCTTCTTCTTTCCCCTTCCGGGCGCCATGGATGACAGTTTCTCGGCCAGAGCGATTTGCGGCTCATAATAGAAATCGGTACCCGACATGTGGAGCAGACGGTCCGCTTGGGCTTTGATGGCTTTGACCACTTCCGGATGACAGTGTCCTGTCGAGCAAACGGCAATGCCCGATGTGAAATCGAGAAACTGGTTATTATCAACATCCTTGATCCAAACACCCTTTCCATCTCTTGCTACAAGGGGATAGGCCCTTGTATAGGAAGGCGACACATAGGCCTGATCAATTTGAATGAGTTCAGATGCCTTTGGACCCGGTAAGGAAGTCTTGATCGTAGGACGCTTCATGATTATTCTCCCGATAAATTCCCTTAGTCTAGAGTATTGCTGCGATTGATATGCAAAAACCGTGCATATTAACTATAACCCAAGCGGGAAACATAGCATACTAAACCTCCTCTTGCCATGAGATTCAGAATGCCCTGACACACCATCAAGGCATCATCTGTGACGTTGTCTTCGGTCGCGCCTCTCGTTCGACCTTGAGGCTCTCGACAGGCCTGCGCCGTATTGCGACATACGACTCATTCGTCACTCCTCCCGCGCACAACTGCGGGATCTACGATGCGGCGCCTAACATCTGAACCCTTGCTGGTGATCAGGGATAGTGCAAAATTAGGTTATACAGTTACAATAACCCGTGGTTGAAAGTGGATTTTGGAGGACCTAAGGGCGTATTTTTGAAGGTTGCTTGACACCTTTCAAACCAAGCCTATTGTTTGGTTATACGAGTCTTTTCGATTTTTTTGGTCAAATCTATTTTAGAAAGCGGATGATGCTAAGACCCACGAAGATATTCTTTAAATTTTTGTATTAGGGCAAAGTGAAAAGTGAGGTGAATGTGTCATGAAACCTAAAACCCTGGAAAAAGCCCTGGAATTGTCAAAACGGTTGGGGCATGTCTTTGTAGCCACGGCGGATGCAAAGGGATTGCCCCACCTTGCTGCTGCCGGACAAATTGCACAAACCACGGATGGGTGCGTTTCGGTCTCGGCATGGTTTTGCCCCGGTACCCGCTCCAATCTGGCTGCAAATCCGCGAGTCGCCCTTGTTATTTGGGACGTTGAAACCGATACCGGCTATCAACTGATCGGCGAGGCCGAACAGGTCAACGACGTTTCGATGCTGGATGGATACACGCCCGAGATGGAAACAGCACACCACATTCCTCAGGTCGAAGCCCAAATGGTCGTCCGTGTCAACAGTATAGTCGATTTCAAGCATGCTCCCCATTCGGACGAAGAGGCCTAGCAGCATATTCGCGCTACCCGAAGAACTATACTTCCTGCCATTTGATGATAATATTGAGGTACGTGCGATTTCTCGCCAATCAAATTCATGCTCTCGTGGATTTTGGAACCAGGCGGTAAACCCTATAAAAAAGTGCAGTAATTAATCCTTTTAGCCATGAGTATCGGTTGAATGTCACCTTTCCTAGGGATCAGGAGATAGAAATATGGAAGATAATCAGGATATTGATTACTACGATCTCAAAGCTCTTTTGACGGAAGACGAAAAGCGAAAGAAAACAGAGGTAAGGGATTTTGTAGAAAAGGAGTGCATGCCTATCATTGTGGAACATTTTGAGAATGGCGCCTTTCCTTTGCAACTCATTCCACGGATGGCTGCATTGGGCCTTTTTGGCGTTCATGTGAAGGGATATGGGTGCCATCCCTTAAGTCATCGGGTCTACGGTCTAATATGCCAGGAACTTGGACGCTGCGACAGCGGGTTGCGGGCCATGTTCTCGGTTCAGAATTCCCTCGTCATGTTTCCTATCGATGCCTTTGGCTCCGAAGAACAAAAGGAAAAATGGCTCCCCAAAATGGCGCAAGGGGATATCATTGGTTGTTTCGGCTTATCCGAACCTGACTACGGTTCCGATCCGGCAGGGATGACCACGACGGCGGAAAAGAAGCAGAACAGCTATGTGTTAAATGGAAAGAAGATGTGGATCACAAACAGCCCCATCGCACACCTGGCCGTGGTTTGGGCCAAACTGGAGAATGAGATTAGAGGATTTCTTGTGGAAAAGGATAGCCCAGGACTGGAGATCACGGCCATCAAAGGCAAGTTCTCATACAGGACATCGCCGACAGGCGTGCTTGCCTTTAGGAATTGTAGGATACCGCAAGAGGCCCTCCTGCCCAAGGCGTTGGGCCTTAAATCCATTTTTCAATGTCTTAACCTCGCGCGCTATGGGGTCGCTTGCGGCGCGGCGGGATCCGCAATCGCGTGTTATGAGTCAGCAAAGGCTTTTTCCCTCAAGAGACAAGTCTTCCGAAAGCCTATTGCCTCCTACCAACTTGTACAGGAAAAGCTTGTGCATATGGTCGTTGAAATCACCAAGGCCCAACTACTCAATGACCACCTGGGAAGACTCATGGATGACAATCGGCTTAAGCATCCACAGATTTCCCTGGCTAAATTGAACAATGTTCGCGAGGCCATGAAGATCGCAAGATTGGCCAGGGACATTATGGGCGCCCGCGGCATTTTGGCAAGCAATCATGTCATTCGACACCTCTGTGATCTGGAGGCCATTAGCACGTTAGAAGGTACGGAAAGCGTTCACACCCTCGCTCTGGGACAGGACCTTACCGGTATTTCCGCTTTTTTATAATTTGACAGCCTTGATGACCTACTCTCATGCAATCACGCTCCCAAGGCACTAATTTTGCATTAAAACAACTCGATATCAACGATTTATACCTACTCAAGCATTTCAAGGACCTGTTGTCCTCAGCCGTTTTCAAACCTAAGACCCGATCAAATTCCCTCACAAAAAATCGCCTCCTCAAATTAGACGCTGCCCTGTTCGCTAGATTAAAGATCGCAACAAGACCCACTCTGCAAAAAAGCCGAACCATTATCCATTTTATACTCTCAAGTTATTCTTAATATTGCCGATAATACTACATAATCACCTGTGTTTTTCAGTGATGAAATAGATCGAAGATGAGATTTTCCTGACATACTTGAACAAGCCTCGGCCGACCGTTGAATGCGGCCATCCATACAAAAAAGAGTTTATTCCAAGAAGTCCGATAAAAGGCCAAAGAGCCTAAAGTAAGGATTTGTTGTGTTCACTTCTTTAAAAACAAAGATAACCTTTTTCGTGACAATTATTTTGGCGATTACCGCCGGCTCTCTCATGTATTTCACCTACATGGACGTGGGGCGCGCTATGCTCAGCGCAGAGGAGTCTTCAACGAAGAACATTCTCCGCTTGGTTGAGCTCAATATTGAAGGTGGGTACAAAAAACTCCTGGCCGACAAAATGGAATTGGTTGTAAGAGCGACAAGGCAACTAAAGACCATGTCCGGCTTCTGCAAGTCAATTTTCGAAAATAACTACGAACTTTCAGATGAGGGTGCATTGTCTGAGGAAGAAGCCAAGAGGAGATCATTAGAGTGGCTTCGATCTTTCCGGTTCAAAAAAGGTTCCCTTTTCATTTTCAATCGAAAAGGGACAATCATCGCTCATCCCAACAGGAGCATACAAGGAGCATCGGTCGCTTCTATTGAAGATATCAAGGGCAGAAGCATCGGTAAGGCAATGCGTGAGGATGCCCTGAGTGATATGGGGGGATTCGCGACATTTTACTGGAAGCACTCAAACAAAAAAGCTGCAAGCAAGACGATGGGGTACTTCATACCCTTCCATCCCTGGCAGTGGACGGTATGTGCGGTGTTGGACTTCGATGATATAGAAGCTGAGGCTCAAAAGAATATTAAAAGAATTATCAAGGTGCTCGCAGCGACGCTCAAGAAGATCCAAATCGGCAAGTCGGGATCTGCATTTTTGTTCAACGCGAAAAAGGAGATGCTCATTCCACCGCGGAATTATTCGGCCGACAGCTATTCGGAATTGAAAAACGCCCAGACAGACAATCAACTCCTTGATGACCTCATGCATGCCGCCCAATCAAAAGATGTATCTGTGTGCCTAATTCAGTCCTTGATAGGAGAAAACCGACTGATGGAAGCCTATACGAGATATTTCAAGGCATTGGATTGGTACATCGCAGTAGCTGTTCCGGTTGAGGAGGTTCGCGCCCCAGCAAACGAACTCATTACGCGGCAGAGCTTCATTATTGCCCTGATTTTTCTAGCAAGCCTTATTGCAGCTTTTTTTCTGGTTTCCAGGATCTCTCGTCCTCTTAATATCTTAGCGAAATATGCAAAAGAAATCCCTTTGCAGGATTTCACAAATATTGACGAAGAGGCTTACGCCCTGAGTGATATGCGCTTTAAGTTCAAAGACGAAGTTGGCCGCTTGGCAGAATCTTTCGTACTCATGAAGACGGAGTTGAAAAAGAAGGTGCAGGAACTCATCGAGGCTACTGCTGCAAAGGAACGCCTGAAGAAAGATGCTGCTGAAGAAGCAAACCGTGCCAAGAGTGAATTTCTGGCGAACATGAGCCATGAAATCCGCACGCCGCTCAACGGCATCATTGGCATGGCAGAATTGGGTTTTGATACCGAGTTGGACGAAAATCAAAAAGGTATTTTTCATACAATTAATCAGGAAGCTGATTCTCTCTTAGGCCTCATAAATGAGATCCTCGATTTTTCGAAAATCGAAGCAGGGAAATTCGAACTCGAAAGGCTCCCCTTTAGTCCTAGATATATGCTTGAGGACCTAAATAGAAGCTTTGCGCATCAGGCAAAAAAGAAAGGTCTAGAACTGATCATTTTCATATCCCCGGACGTCCCGCTACGACTAAATGGAGATCCCGGCCGCCTCAGACAGATTCTCAGGAATCTCATAGGCAACGCCATGAAATTCACGGAATCGGGAGGCATATTTGTCAGGGCCGAGATAGAGAAAGACTTGAATGACAGCGCAAAAATTCGCTTTTCCGTAAAAGACACCGGAATAGGTATCCCCGAAGAAAAACAGGCTGCCATCTTCGAAGGATTTACCCAGGCAGACGGATCCACTACCCGGAAATATGGTGGAACCGGGCTGGGAACCACAATCTCAAAACAGCTCGCAGAAATGATGGGAGGTCAAATAGGGCTTAAAAGCCAGGAGGGTAAAGGGAGCACATTCTGGTTTACCGCTGTATTGGAGAAACACGAGGAACAGCGACATACCCCGATGCAGGAAGGGAGAGGGTTAAAGGGGTTGAAAGTGCTTTTGGTGGATGATGTCCAAAATAACCGTTTCATCTTTTCTGAACACCTCAGATCTTGGGGATGTATTCCAGTTGAAGCCACCGGAGGAAAAGACGCATTGGCCATGCTTAGGGACTCTATTTCAACGAATGATTCATTCGATCTCATTTTGACCGACATACAGATGCCTGACATGAGCGGATTTGATTTGTCCAAGGAAATCAGAGCCGATGAGAGGTTTCAGAGGATTCCGATCATTGTACTAACATCCGCCGGAAAAAATGGGGATAGTCGACTATGTACGGAGATAGGAATTGAGGGCTACTTGACCAAACCCCTTCGTAAAGCCGATCTCCAAGTGGCGATAAGGGGAGTTCTTTTTTCCGTTACGAGAGACCCCGGCGGCGATCGCATCCTTATAACGAGGCATTCCATTGCCGAAGAAACCCGCAAAGGGGCCAGGATTTTGGTGGCAGAGGACTATCCAACCAATCAGAAGGTTGTCATGCGGCACCTGAAAAAAGCGGGTTACAAAGTAGATCTCGCGGAGAACGGCAAAAGGGCTGTAGCGGCCTTTGAAACGAAACCCTACGATCTCATCCTCATGGATGTGCAGATGCCTGAAATGGATGGGTATGAGGCAACAAAGCAGATCCGCAAATGGGAAAGCGGAATAGAAAACGCATATCTTTCCCACAATCGAATACCCATCGTTGCCATGACGGCCCATGCATTGAAAGGCTACAGGGAGAAATGTATGGAAGCGGGCATGGATGATTATCTTTCGAAACCTGTTAGGAGAAACGATCTCCTGATGATGGTGGACAAGTGGCTTGTGTCACAAAGAGGAACTGCGGGAGATCCCATGCACGAAAGCCATGGTGAAACGGTTGAATAAAAAAACAAAAATGGTGAAAGACTTCCGATAGCAACAATGCAGGTTACAGTGAATCGAAAAGAGAATGCAAATTTAGACGGCATCTGTCCTGCTACCGGATTGCCTATAACGAGCAAACCCGATTGGACGGATATTGATCTCGGCGAAGGCTACTCCGTCACGTTCAAATTTATCGGCGATAGAATCCTTCACTCCGCATCTCAAGGAAAAGCCGGGCAGTATAGTATGAAAAACTTCTGCAGCAAAAGAGCTGAAATTCTTGAAACCATGCTTGGGTCTGATGAACACTTTTTTGAGATAAGGGACTATTCGGGGATCGTAGGCAAGACGAACAAAAAGGCGCGTGATCAACTGGTAAAAGGCCTGCGGGAGACGGAAGACCGGACAATCGGCTGGATCGGATACAATGCCTCTTTATTAGTTAGACTTGCGATTAATGTTGGGATGAAAATCCACAAGCCCAAATTTCCAATGGCTATAGTGGACAATTATGAGACAGCCATCAGCAACGCCTTGGAGGCCCTAGAAAAAAGCGATCGCACATCCGAAGCTCAGTCCTATTCAATTGTCGCTCATGATGATTGGCATTTGGATCTGAATGGTTTTAGTTCCAGATATGAAATTATTGATGAAGATATTTTCCATGCGATCCCGTCCGGATATTTAGAAGAATCCCACGTGAAACACATTCTTAATAAGATGTCACGGATCCTCGACTCCTTGGGATCCCCGCAAAAGGCCTACTATTTTCTGACCAACGCCTCGGATGTAAAGGGTGTCCATCAAAAAGCGCGAAAGCTCTATGTTGACGCTCATATGCAATTGCACAAACAACATCCCACGAAGATGTCCGTTATATACGGCGCGAATCGACTCTTGAGGGCCGCGGTATATATGGCCAGCAGTTTGTTGCCTTTCAAGGTTCGCGTAACAAAGGATCTGGATAGTGCACTAAGGACTATACAAGAAGAAAAAAAGAAGGAGCAAACAAAAGCGGATCAAGTTTCAGGTTCGGAGCCTGAGGTCGTGGTATCTGATTCAACGCAAAAACACGTGTCTGAGTTGCTCGAATTCGTTGCCAGCATCAACTGGGAGAACGACGGTGTGAGTAGTATCAATGATATCGACCCCTCCCATCCCTTTACGCCCGTATTTGATGCCTTGGAACTGATCAAACTGGACCT
>CAYWMP010000226.1:0-8403 GCA_964459445.1 uncultured Desulfobacteraceae bacterium | reverse complement strand
GAACAGGATGGCCATTGGGTATTGATGGATTATGGTGACGTAGTGGTCCATATCTTCTATGAACCTATTCGGGAATTTTATGACTTGGAAGGTCTATGGGTCGAGGCCCCAAGGGTGGAGTTAAATGAAGACAAACACGAAACATTATAGTTTTGCATCAATGATTGTCTGCATTTTGATGGGCATGACGCTTTTCTCTTTTTCCGCTACATCGAATGCTGCCCCCTTATCAATCGAGGATGAAAAAGCGACGGGTGAAAAATTCATCGCCAGGGTACGGAGCCAATTCGAATTGGTTGAGGATGATTTTGCCAACGATTTTATCAACGATCTGGGGCAACATATCGCGAAGTTTGTGGAGACAAAACACTTCCCATTTCATTTCTACATCATCAATCATCATACCCTCAATGCATTTGCAGGCCCAGGAGGCCACATATTTTTTTATACCGGTCTGATAGATGCCATGGATACGGTGGATGAACTAGCCGCGGTTATTAGCCATGAAATTGGGCACGTTTCTGCAAGGCATTTGGCACACCGTATAGACCAGAATAAGAAGATCGGCATTGCCTCCATGGCTGGAATGCTTGCAGGGGTATTAATAGGTGGGAAAGCCGCCGGTGCGATAATGACAGGATCAATGGCGGCGGCCGCACAAAAGCAGTTAGCCTACAGCCGCAATGATGAAAGACAGGCGGATCAGTTGGGTTTCAAATACATGGATGCTTCGGGATTCAATCCATCGGGCATGGTATCGATGCTAAAAATACTTTTAAAAGACAGGCCAATGGGAGCGGATGCCATTCCTACCTATCTCCTAACCCATCCCGGAGGGCCTGAACGGATGTCCAATACCGAGGTCATGCTTTCCGGATATGAGAAAACAACCGACGACGAAAAGACAAAAAAATTCAGAAATCTTTTCCCTTTCCTGAAAACGATCCTGAAGGCCAAGTACGCTGAGTCACAAGACGCGGAACGGGAGTTCTACGACGAATTGGAGAAGCGTCCTGACTCAATGTCTGCCCATTACGGTCTAGGACTCTTTCAGATGGAGCGGTCAGAATATGAGCAGGCCGTTTTGCATTTTGAAAGAGCTTTGAAACGGGATCCTTCTGCCTTGCTGGTTTTGCGAAGTCTTGGGGAAACATATCAGTTTATGGGGGAAGACAAAAAAGCGATTAAGGTCCTTGAAAAATCGCTTCGCATAGACCACCAAAACAGAAATACCCAATTTCTCTTGGCTGTTTCCTATCAGAACCTCAATGAATACGCGAAGGCCATTCGAGTCTACGAAAGGCTGACACTTATAAAACCTACAAAAGACCAGGTTTTCTATAACCTGGGCGTATGCTATGGGAGACTGGACAGATTAGGCCTCGCACACTATAATTTCGGAATCTTTTTTAGGAAGGCGCGAAAATTAGATAAAGCAAGATTTCATTTTGAAAAGGCCTATGGGTTAGCCGGGAATGATCCTGGTCTGAAGAGGCGGATTACTAAAGCTTGGGATGAATTGAAGTGAGTGTAGCCCAAATTGAGTCCTTCTCAATTCGGTTTTTGTAAGTTAGCTGGTAGAGCCGTCAATCTCTCCATATACCCTTCAGCCAACGATAGCATGAGCTCTTCGTAGGGCATTCTGCCCCTTTTCTTGGCCAAGTAGTCATTTGCCCACTGCATGATTTCGAGCAATCCCTGCCCCAATTTAAAGACTTCGTCCCATTCCTGCTTGCCTTTTTCAGTTATGAGCCGCCATGATCCATCCACCTTCCTCATTTGGAGGGCTGAACCCTGGGCTTTTTGTTCCTGGCAAAAAGATGGATCTTCCAGGCAGGCCTGAAATTTCTGCAGTGCTGTACACTCCTCTTGCCAACTATAAGCGACATTGATCATGAAAAAACGAGGCTCGTTGGGTTTCTGCTTGATTATCTCTTTCCATTGAGGACCAAAGACATTTGACCAACGGGGATCCTCTCCTTTAATCAAAAACCTAACCGTTCCTTTTTGCCGCTCGACTTTTCCGCCTGCGAACTGCTTTGCTGTCTCGAAAAGCTTGTCTAGGGCTCTATCAAGGTTGGTTCTGATTGACTCAAAATGCAAAACTTTTTGTTTTGTGGCCGGGACCATATGGCTCAGGAAAGGTTCCATCCTGCAATCCAGGGCTGCCTTTCTCAGGTCGGTAGGACCGGACGCTGAAGGGGAAGGGGAGGCCTGCTTTGCACTACTGTAACCTAACTCTTCCGCTTTTTGATGATCTTCTTTTGCCTTCTCATCATCACCGGAAGCGTGATAGGCTGCCGCCCTGTTGTAGTAAAGATCGCCGTCTCTGGGTTTTATTTTAATTGCATCATTGTAATCTCTCAAGGCCGGTCCAGTTTTGCCCTGGGCCAGATAGGCATTGGCCCGGTTCACCATGGCGTCCAAAGAGCGGGGATTTGTTTTTAACACTTCAGAAAAATCCTTGATAGCTTCCTCATATTTTTTCATCTTCACATAAACCAAACCCCTGTTGTAATAGGCATCCACGTGTTTCTTGTTCAGTTCTGTAGCCCTGCTGTAATCTTTTAAGGCGCCCTCCAGGTCTCCTTTGAATTCCATTAGCCAAGCTCGGTTGTAATGGGCGTCCGAATTTTTGTCGTCTATATTGATGAGGTTGTTGAGCCGAGTCATCTCAAACTCGAAGTTTATCTTTTCCTGCTGGATCGGTTTTACCGGTGGTGCGGCCTTAGGTTGCGGTTTGGCTGGTGGGGGCGTTGTTTTTGTCGCCGGCTTGGGTGCGGGTTTTTGCTGGGCTTGCGCCGGTTGCTCGGGCTTTGGCACCCGATATTTCTTCTTCTTTTTCAGGGCCTCGAGCCGCTTCGTTTGCTCCATCTGCAGTTTCATCTGCTGCATATTGTCATATTGTGTCTTCATAAAGAGGCCAAGGGCTGAAACGGGCAATAGGCCAATGACAATGAGGGCTGCAACGACGATGATATTGGTCTGAACCGGCGGGAAGTGCTCGACTTCTTCTCCATCTCCAACGGCAAGTCCGTTGATCTGCCACCGGAACAACATGCACATGGCCCAAGGGGAAAAAAGGTACAAGGTGACAAGAATGAGGAGGTTGCTGATGAAGGAAATCTTTACAAATTCCCAAAAACCGGCGCCGAAAGAGGTTTTTTCTCCACCGTATTTTGTTCTCTCTTCCTTCCAGGCATAGAATTTATAGATGCCCCAGAAGGAATAAATGCCCAAGGTGATCATGGGAAGAAGCATAAGATGAATGAGGTAGAATAGGAATAATGAGCCGCCGGTCCCGGAAAATTCGCCCGGTTTTTCCCCAACCAAGGTATTCTGGGTCCTCCACGCGAAGAATTTACAGATGGCCCAGGGAAAGTAGAACCCGGCCGTAATGACCGTCAAGAGGCCATGAACCAGCATGAGCGAAAACAGTTGCCCACCGGTGCCCGTAAAACTAACGGGTTTTCCATTTATCGTGGTATGGGATGCCTTCAATTTCAATAGCCGCACCCAAGCCCATGCCGAATAGATGCCGAACGTAAACATGCTTATCAAGAACAAGTGAATGAATACGGTGCTGAAATACTGACCACCGTTGCCACTAAATTCGCAATTTCCTTTAGGCATTTCTTCTATCTCCCATGCGCAATTAGGCTATACATCATCAATATGGTTTTTATGCATCAGCCATACCAGAAGAAGCCTAAACCTAAGTGAACCTTTTTGGGATTTGTTTATGTAAATCAAGTATCGTTTAATCTGTTACTATAAGCTTCCTCATAATGCAAGGATGTGATTTCTGGTCGTTTGGAATCGATAAGTCACAATCAGAGGGATTTGACTTGAAACCCGCCCACAGTTAAAGTCCACATACAATTCAATCCTTCGGTTCACAAGTATACGCTCAGCCATTATCAAAAGAAACCAATGTGGATTATAACCCAAACAAAGTCATAGGAAGTTGGGCCTGATTGTTGATTAAATGGCCTATTAGAGATAATATCAAGCCCCTTTTGTTTCCGCCCTACAAGGCAGAAAAAAAGGAGTGCTTCCCAGATCAAAAGCACATGAAAAGAGAGTAACCCAAATCCATGAACACATTACACCCAGCGGCAGGGAATTATTTCGGCATACCAGGTTATATCTATGCATGGGTCATTATGGTCATTAGCCTTGGCCTGTTTTCATTTATCATTTACCGAAGGTATCGGATGATTGGGAGGGGCCGGCCGGATCCTCGTTTCTCGGATCTAGGGAGGCGATTTGCGGATCTCCTCACCTATGGCTTTATTCAGAAAAGACAACCCCGATATCTGTTGGCAGGTGTGCTCCACCTCATGATTTTTTGGGGTTTTGTGGTACTGGGGTTGCGATCGATTGATCTCATATCCCAAGGTCTGAATCTCCCCATTCTTAAGCCAATCATGGATACCGATCTGGGATCTCTCTATGATACACTCAAAGACCTTTTTGAGTTGATTGTGCTCGCAGCATGCTTGCTTGCAATCCTGCGACGGGCAGTTTTCAGACCCGAAAGATATGAGAACAGCCATAAGGGTGAGGCCTTTTTAGTGCTATCACTCATATCCTTTTTGATGGTTACGGATATGTTTTATGAAGGCAGCGCTCATCTTTTGTATTCGCCTCCGGAAAGGTGGCTGCCCGCATCCCAATTGGCAGCCTCATTACTGCCTAATTCAAACACCGGCTTGCTTAATACAGTTCATAAATGGACCTATTGGCTTCACCTCTTGTCCTTTTATTTTTTTCTCAATTTTCTTCCCCTCGGGAAACATTTTCATATTATCACGTCCCTTCCCAATGTCTTCTGGAGAAAGCTTAATAGGGGATCTCTAAAACCAGCTCGATGGGAGGTCGAGAACATAGAGGATCTGGATTATGCGGGAATTGAAAGATTTGAGGACTTTACCTGGAAGCATATTCTTGATTTCTGTACATGCACCGAGTGCGGTCGATGTACGGATAACTGTCCCGCGAATGCCATCGGGCGGCCTCTGTCTCCAAAGATGATAACGCTGAAACTCAGGGATCACGGTTATGAGCGGTACCCTATTCTCAATGGCAATAATCGAGCGGACTCTGAGGAAAACGCTCAATCGCTTGTTGGCGATGTCATCGATCATGAAGAGATTTGGTCGTGCACCACGTGTGGGGCCTGCGAGGAAGAATGCCCTATCTTCATTGAGTACATTGACAAGATCGTGGACATGAGGCGACATCTTATTGAGTCGGCCCAAAACCCCAAAACATTCAATCAGGTCCTCATGCAATTTGAAAAGACGGGGAATCCTTTTGGGAAACCCGCCACGAAACGAGCGGATTGGATCAAAGAAATCGAGGATATCCCCATAAAAGTCCTGGATGAGGGGGATGGGGTGGATGTGCTTTTCTTCGTTGACAGCTATGGATCCTACGATCCCAGGGTGCAGGCCATCGCGACTGCCATCGTCAAGGGATTGCATCTGGCTCAGATTGATTTTGGCATACTGGGGCCTCTAGAGATGGACTCAGGGCATCAGGTGCGCCGGATAGGAGAAGAAGGTCTCTTTCAGTTATTGATGGAGCAGAACGTGGAGATCCTGAAGAGCGTTCGTTTCAGCAAAATCATCACAACAGACCCTCACGCCTTCAACACCCTAGCCAAGGACTATCCGGAGCATTTTGAAGTGCGGCATTATGCCAATTTTTTCATTTCACTCGTGGAGAGCGGCCAATTGAGGCCATCAAGAGCCCTATCGGGCAGCGATACCTATACTTATCATGACCCCTGTTACCTTGGTCGACACAATGAGATCTATGATGAACCCAGGAGGCTACTAAGGGCGATACCCGGTCTCAAATTTGTTGAGATGAAACGGGCCAAGGACAGGAGTTTTTGTTGCGGCGGAGGCGATATCATATTATGGCATGAAATCGATCAGGAAGAAATCCGTATGGCCGAAATGCGGCTTCAGATGGCGAAAGAAACAGGAGCAAATGTAATCGTTACCGCCTGTTCTTTTTGTTTGATTCACTTTGAGGATGCGATTAAGACAAGCGGACAGGAAGAGGAAATGCGCGTGATAGACCTCATGGAGTTATTTCTATCTGCATTGGAGGAGGAGTAGGGATGAATATTATTGTATGTGTCAAAAGGGTTCCTCTGACCCAGGAAGTGGATCTGGAAATTGACGGCGAAAAAAAAGACGTTAAGAGGGATCAGTTGGCCTTTGTTGTAAATGAATGGGACAACTATGCTATTGAAGAGGCGATCTTGCACAAAGAGACATTTGGAGGCGAGGTAACGGTCATTTCCATTGGCGATGAAGAGGATGAAGAGGTCCTCAGAAGAGGGCTGGCCATGGGAGCGGATAGGGCCATTAGAATAGATCCCGGAGACAGGCGGCTTGATGGCTTTGTGGTCTCGGGAATTCTGGCGGATGTCATTAAAGGACTGGACTATGATTTAATTTTTACGGGCGTTCAAGCGGATGACAACAATTGGGGCATGGTTGGAAATATGCTGGCCGAACGCCTCGGTTTGGCCCATGCCGCGGTTGTGAACAATATCGATAGGAGCGAAAATGAAACCAACATAAGGGTTGAACTTGAAGGGGGCATCGACGAGGTATCCAGCATAAAGCTGCCGGCCCTTTTCACCATACAAACGGGCATCAATGAACCCAGATATGTTTCCATCATGGGGATTCGAAAAGCCGCAAGAAAAGGTCTTGAGGTCAAAAGTATCGGAGAACTCTCCCTTTCCGAGGAAGACCTCATACCCCAAACCATGGTTGAGGAGGTTTTCCTTCCTCCGGAGACAGAGGGTGCTGAGATGATAGAGGGTGATCCACTGGTCGTGGCTGAAGAACTCCTCTGTATTTTCAGGGAAAAGGGGGTGAGTATATAATGGGCGAGATATTTGTCGTCATCGAGCATCGGCAGGGCGAGATAAGAGAAATCAGCTATGAAATGCTCTGGAAGGCATCTGAACTGGGCAAGGCGCTCTCCCATAGCCTGACCGCCATAGTGATAGCAGGAAAGAATGAATCCATTATCAATGATATTCTTGAGAGGGCGGACAAGGTTATCGCCCTTGAGGACGAAGGGGTCGAAGTATTCAATGCCGACCTATACAAGCATGTAATCAGAGGGCTCATTGAGGAACATCGCCCTTATCTCACATTAATCGGCCACACACCCTGGGGAATGGACTACGCGCCGGCTTTATCTATTCAGACCGAGCGTCCCATCGCGACAGATTGCACGGATATTCTCATAGAAAACGGCAATCTTAAGGTTATAAGGCAAATTTACAGCGGCAAGGTTTTTTCCAAGGTCTCATTCAAGGAGTCTGATGGGTACCTCATCACTGTGAGACCGGGCGCATTTCCCCCTGATAAAGCAGAAGGGCGTCAGGGGGAGTTGGTAAAAGGAAATATTCCCGCGGATATGCCCGAATATCGGAAGCAGTTCAAAGAGTTTGTGGATACGGCTGCCGGTGAGATCGATATCTCTCAGGCAGAGCTTCTCATCTCCATTGGGCGAGGCATTGGCGAAGAGGAGAATGTCGGTGCTATGAAAGACCTGGCCGAAGTCATGGGAGGGGTTCTTTCCTGCTCCCGGCCAGTTGTAGATAAGAATTGGTTGCCAAAATTCCATCAGGTGGGAACGTCCGGCAAATCGGTAAAGCCGAAGGTCTACATGGCCTTAGGTATCAGCGGCGCCTTTCAACATGTGGCCGGGATAAGTGGCGCCGGTACCGTCATTGCCGTCAATAAAGACAAAAAGGCCCCCATCTTCCGAGTTGCAGACTACGGGGTTGTGGAGGACCTGTTCAAGATAGTGGAAGCCCTAAAAGAAAAACTTGGAAAATGAAGGGGACTTAAATGGATTTCAAACTTAACAAGGAGCAAATGGACATCATTAAGGCGGCTCGGGAATTTGCACAAGGGGAGTTTCCGGATCGCGCCATGGAATTCGATCGTGAAGAGAAATTCGATCTTGGCATATGGAAAAAGGCCTGTGAATTAGGGTTCGTCGGCCTGTTTATCGACGAGGAATACGGTGGCGCTGGATATGGTTTTCTTGAACACTGCCTTGTCAGCGAAGAATTCTGGGCCGAAGAGCCAGGGATAGCCCAGAGCATTATTTCAACAACATTTGGGTCTGAACTCCTCCTACTCTTTGGGAATGAAGAACAGAAAGGGCAAGTACTTCCCCAACTTGTGTCCGGTGAGGCCATCATTTCTACGGCCATTACGGAACCGGATGCTGGCTCAGACGTGATAGCCGCATCCACGACAGCGGTTTTGGATGGCGACCAATGGGTCATTAACGGCTCAAAGATGTTCATTACCAACGGAACGCTCGCAAAGTACATCATTGTATTCGCCC
>CAYWMP010000225.1:0-8417 GCA_964459445.1 uncultured Desulfobacteraceae bacterium | reverse complement strand
TTCTAAAAAGACGAAAACAGTTTGGAGGGAAGAAAATGCCTGCGATTTTTGATGCGGATGCCATTAAAGAAATAAAGAAGGAAGAGGGGCATTGGCGAGATGAGGTCTATGAACCCGCCAAGGAAAGACTGGATCAATATGAAACCCTGTCCGGTCTCCCAATTGAACCCCTTTATACCCCCGCTCATTTGGCCGAAGATGACTATTCCCAAAAGCTTGGATTTCCCGGACGGGAGCCCTACGTCCGCGGCGTTTACCCGACGATGTATAGGGGACGCACCTGGACATTGAGGCAATTGGCGGGGTATGGACCTCCGGAAGAGACAAACCAGAGGTATAAACTGCTCCTCAAGGAGGGCGCCACAGGAATAAACGGTGTTTTCGATTACCCTACGCTGAGGGGGTACGATTCAACCGAACCCGAGGCCCAGGCCGATTCCGGACGGGGCGGCGTTGCCATAGATACGCTGAAGGACATGCAGATTTTATTTGATGACATACCCATAGAAAAGATCAGCACATCCCTTGTCACCTGTCATCCTATTTGTAATATCAGCGTTCAGTCTATGTATTTTGCCAATGCCCAACTCCGGGGCATTCCCTTGAAAGAATTAGCCGGGACGAGCCAGAACGATTTCCTTATGGAAACGGTCATCACCATTGCACCGGAGGTTTTGCCTCCCAGGGCCTCTTTCAAATTGAGCTGCGATGCTATCGAGTACTGTACGAAATACGTCCCGCGTTGGAATCCCATCAGTTTCACGGGTTACAATTACCGGGAGTCAGGGTGCACGGCTGTTCAGGAAGTTGCATTTGTAATCGCCAATGCCATGGCCTGTTCTGATGAGTTAATCGGACGCGGTTATGACGTGGATCTCTTCGCTCCCCGGCTTAGCTTTTTTCTTTCCGCTCACAATGATTTCTTTGAAGAGATTGCGAAGTACCGTGCCGCCCGCCGAATCTGGTGCAGGATCATGAAGGAGCGTTACAAGGCGAAAAACCCTCGCTCTCTCATGTTACGGTTTCATGTCCAGACTGCCGGGGTTGCCTTGACTGCGCAGCAACCGTTAAACAACATCGCGCGGTCAGCCTACCACGGTCTTTCAGCAGCATTAGGCGGGGCCCAGTCCATCCACATAGACGGGTATGACGAGGCGCTCTGCACGCCAACCGAACTTTCTGCCCTGACGGCTTTAAGAACAAGCCAGATATTGCAACTGGAAACGCGAGTCACCCATACCATAGATCCGCTCGGGGGATCTTATTTTGTGGAGTCCCTGACCAACCAGATGGAAGAGCGAATCATCAGTTTGCTTGAAAGAATTGAGGAATTGGGAGGCATCGTCAAGGCCACCGAAGCCGGGTGGATCCATAACGAGATTGCCGATTCGGCCTACAAATACCAGCAGGCCGTTGAAACAGGTGAAATGCCCATTGTGGGAGTCAATTGTTATCAGATGGAAGAGGAGGCGTTGCCCTGTGAGATTTTCGAGGTCCCGGAAACCGTACAGATACAAGAAGACAAATTAAGGCGAATCAAAGAAGAGCGAAGCGAGGCAGAGGTCAGGAAGGCCTTGGACCAAATATCCCGGTGTTGTGATGAGGAGGGGAATCTGATGGAGGTCATCGTGGATTCCGTAAAGGCTATGGTCACTGAGGGCGAAATATCCAAGACCATTAGGAAGTCCTACGGCACGTGGAATCCGCCACTCTTTTAAAGAAAGACAATCGTTCTGCCACAAAGGCACCAAGACACCAAGTTTATCGTATAATTCTTGTGTCATCTGTATTTAGACAGGATAGACATGATTGACGGGATGATTTGCCTTCCACAGGGGGCTAAAAGCATGATTATGGGCAGCCGGTTATTCAAATAGTTGTCTAAAAGCATTATTTGGAGCACTTGAATGACAATAATGAGTTCACTTATTATTGTCATTCAAGCTCTCCACATTGGTTCCGATATAGCCATATCGGAACCCCGCTTTTAGCGGTGCTTTTCGACGATTCCCAGATTCGTAATCGGAGTAGCTTATTGATCCTGTAATCCTGTCAAATATTCTGCCCAGGTGGATTATTACGGTTTAAGTCATATAGCTTCTTTGTGCCTTGGTGACTTAGTGGCTGAACTTTTACGAAAGGAAAAAGATGAAAAGGAAGGTAAGAATACTTATCGCTCGACTTGGTATGGATGCCCATTGGAGAGGAAGTATTGTGGTGGCCCGAGCGTTGCGTGATGCCGGCATGGAGGTCATTTATGTGGGCAACCAAATGCCGGAGAGTATTGTTGAGACGGCCATACACGAAGACGTGGACTGTATCGGTTTGAGTACCCTTTCTGGAAATCATATGGTTCTGGCGCCAAGGGTATCGGGACTGCTAAAGGAAAAAGGGGTTGAGGAAAAAGCCGTTATCCTGGGGGGCACGATTCCCTCAACAGATATCCCAATGCTAAAAGAGGCCGGCATAAGCCAGGTTTTTGGTCCGGGGACCCCTTTGAAAACCATTGTACAATACGTTGGGACTTTGAACTCTGATGACCAATGACCCGCCTTCGCTAAGGAGCTTCGGCGCAGCAAGCCAGATGACTGGGGACAAATGAATCGCGAGCTATCAACGTTGGAAGGTGGCTGCCGCCTGAGGCCGGAGATGGGCAAACCAGCGAAACTCCAATTTTTTGACCAGGAATACGATTAGAAAGGTAATCGCCATGTAGAAAACGGCGACCGTTAAGAAGGCTTCGTAGGGGCTGTAGAATTCGGAATTGATGATTCGCGCAGCACCGGTGAGATCGATTATCGTAATGACGCTTGCCAGGGAAGTGCCGTGCAACATGAAGATCATCTCGTTACCATAAGAGGGCAAGGCTCTCCGAAATGCGCTGGGTAGGATGATACGGCGCAACATAAGCGAACGTGACATGCCGGCTGCTTTGGCCGCCTCGATTTCTCCAAAGGGCGTGGCTTCAATGGCGCCGCGGATGATCTCGGTGGTGTAGGCCCCGGTATTCAAGATGAAAGCGAACAGGGCGCAGAAATAGGGCTCCTTGAAGAAGTACCACAAAAAACTGGTTTTGATGAATTCGAATTGCCCGAATCCGTAATAGACGATAAACATCTGAACCAACAAGGGCGTGCCCCGGAAAAAATACACGTAGGCCCTGATCGGGGCCTGGACGTAAGGATTTTTGGAGGTCCTAAAAACGGCCAGGGGGACCGCTATCAGCAGTCCTATAATCAGGGAGACAGACACCAGAATGACGGTGTGTTTAAGCCCTGCAAAGTAGACATCGATATTTTCAATGATGATCGAAAAGTCCATCCCTTACGCCTTCCTTACCCCCACGCTATAACGCCTATTGAGCCAGTTCAAAATAAGAATGGAGATACTGGTAATGATCAGGTAGTTAATGGCCACAACGACATAGAAGGTAAAAGGCATCCGAGTAGCGCCGGCGGCCATACTTGCCTTTCGCACCATATCGTCGAGTCCGATAACGGACACCAGGGCGGTCGTTTTTACCAGCACGAGCCAATTGTTGCCAAAACCCGGTATGGCGTGCCGAATCATCTGGGGCAGTAGAATCCTGACAAACACTTTGAACCCGCTCATCCCGTATGCGGACCCAGCCTCGAGTTGCCCTTTGGGGACCGCCAATATGGCCCCTCTAAAGGTTTCTGCCATATAGGCGCCGAAGATGATTCCGATGGTGGATACGCCGGCCATGAAGGGATTAATGTCGATGTATTCTTCGTAACCAACCGCGACTCCCATCTGGTTGATGAACACCTGCCCGCCGAAAAAAATAAGCAACATCAATACAAGATCCGGAATGCCCCGGATGATGGTCGTATAGATCTGGGCTGTAATCCGGAGAGGGTTGGAATCGGAGAGCTTGGCCAGAGCTGCCAATATGCCCAGCAGCATGGCCAATCCCAGAGCAAGCAGGGACACCTCGATGGTCAGTATGGTCCCTTCCATGATGCTCGGTCCGTATCCGTGCAGGTTAAACATGGGTATATTGGAGAATCCCTTTTGAAGTGAACTTATTCGATTGGCCTTTTGGCAATCGAGGCGACGACCGCCTAAAAGACCTTCAGGCGGTCGTCATGGAGACGTCAAAAAACCCCGCACTAATCACCATAGACGTTGAAGTCGAAGTACTTGGCCTCGATCTTCTTGTAGGTGCCGTCAGAACGGATTTGCTTGATGGCCTTGTTTAATAATGCCACCAAATCCTTGTCCTGCTTGCGGCAGGCAATACCGGCGCCATTTCCAAACCATTCCACGTCGACTAAATCGGGACCGATGAATTGATAATCCTTTCCCTCGGGTTTCTTGAGAAAACCGTCTGAAATGGCCACACTATCTGCTAACAGCATGTCGACCCGCCCGGCCACGAGGTCAAGGTATGCTTCGTCCTGGGTGGCGTAGCGCATCACAGTGACCCCCTTGCCGCCGACATCGGAGATAAATCGATCGTGTATCGTGGCTCGCTGGACGCCGATCTTCTTGCCCGCTGTGGCTGCTGGTACTCCTGCACGATCGAACTCTTTCATGACACCACTTTTAACCACGAACTTGGCGGGCGTCTGATAGTATTTGTTCGTGAAGGCGACTTTTTTCTTTCTTTTTTCTGTAATAGACATGGACGCGATAATGCAATCGTATTTTCTGGCCAGTAATGCCGGAATGATGCCGTCCCAGTCCTGGGCCACCAAAACGATCTCAGCGCCCATGGCTTTGACCAATGCACGGGCTATGTCAATATCAAAGCCGGCCAGCTTGCCATCCGGAGTCACATAGCTGAAAGGGGGATAGGCGCCCTCCACACCGATGCGGACTTTCTTCCAGTCCTTGGCCAGTGCGGTTCCGGCCGCAAAAACAACTGCGATGATAGCAACGACAACAATCAGTTTTTTCATATGCTCCCCTCCTTGATTTAGGTTGAATGTTTTTGGTCTCAATCTGTAACTTCTCAATAACTTGGGGAAAGACATAAAACGCAGGCTAACGCAAATAAATCATTCACAACTTTTTAGACCAGATAACAGGATTAACAAGATCAACAATTGCTTAAGATTTCTGCCTTATGGCGATCAATCCCGCAAGGCGGGTTTGATCATTGGAAAAAGGCCATACTGAAAACAAAACGAGTTTATTGTCTTCCTTCTGGCCATTTCCAAGAAATCTTGAGCAATTCTTGACCCATTTTATCATGTGATTATGTCATCCTGTCTAAGGTTTTGCCTTTTGGAAGTATTAGAAATGATGTTTCGGTTCCGTTGAATCGCCTAGACTTATTAGGCACTACTTCAATTTTTTTGATGCAAC
The DNA here is from genome assembly GCA_964459445.1 of uncultured Desulfobacteraceae bacterium. Classification (GTDB taxonomy): domain Bacteria; phylum Desulfobacterota; class DSM-4660; order Desulfatiglandales; family HGW-15; genus CAYWMP01. The sequence continues at coordinate 3,083 of CAYWMP010000225.1, read as the reverse complement.
CTGATCTGGAATCCTGTAGCAGCTTCTAGTGCGCTGCCATGATAAACTGTCGAAACCTCTCCGATTTTGGTGACTCGAAAACCTGCTTGGGCGGCCCGTCCTCATCGATCAGTCCCTGCTCCAAAAAAATAACCCGCGAGGACACATCCCTCGCAAACCCCATTTCATGGGTCACGACAATCATGGTCCTGCCTTCTTCTGCAAGATTGCGAATTACCTGAAGCACCTCACCCACCAACTCCGGGTCCAGGGCGGAGGTGGGCTCATCGAACAGCATGACCTCCGGTTCCATGGCCAGTGCCCTGGCGATAGCTGCGCGTTGCTGTTGGCCGCCGGAAAGATGAGCAGGATAGGCATCGACTTTGTCGCGAATGCCCACCTTCTCCAAGTAGGCCTCCCCCTTTTCCCTGGCCTCCTTTTTCGGGACCTTCATCACGTGTATCGGTGCCTCAACGACATTTTCCAGGATAGTCATGTGGGACCATAAATTAAACTGCTGAAAAACCATGGAAAGCATCGTTCGTACCCGTTCGACTTGCTTGATGTCCTTTGGCACGTTTTTGCCCCTGCGGTTTTTTCCCATCAGTACTTCTTCGCCGCAAACCCTAACCCTTCCGTTATCCGGGATCTCCAGGAAATTGATGCATCGAAGAAGGGTGCTTTTGCCTGAACCGCTGGACCCAAGAACCGAAATGACATCTCCCTTGTAAGCGGACATGGAAACGCCCCTCAGGACCTCATTATCCCCGAAACTTTTGTGAAGATCCTCAACGGAAATGGCTTCTTGCATAAGGTGCCCTCATAGGTTGCGCTAGGGGTGAGTTGAATGAATATTGGGATTCTGAGCAGTCAAAACGGCCGGTCGCCAAGTTGCATGTATTAGAAAAGATTTAGGATATTAGATGTTTATAAAATCGGGGCATTTGTGTCAAACAAAAAAAGGTGGCCAAATTCAAAACGCCCGATTTAGGCCAATCTCTGCGTCAGACTCAAATCCTAATCCTCAAAATACTACATGTATTCCTGTGGTTAAGATTTTCGTCTTCCTTGACCTTGGCCTAACTTGGACGTTTTGAAAATACCCCAAAGAAATTCAGTTTGATTCATTCTGCAAAGGAGTACGGCAAAATCAAGAGCAACATTTGGAGAGCAAACGTGATGATGTCTTTTAGGAGTGACTGACGGGAGGCCTTCGTCATTTCATTGGGTTATGGAATGGGGGACCCCCTGGCTCCGAGCGCAGCGAGGAGAACAGCGGAGGGGGGAGGCTTGTCCCGCCCGGAGGGCGGGGCATCACCCGTCTGTAACCCATTGAAATGACCAGGCCGTGAGACCTCGAACGGATAAAAGATGTCATCGCTTTTACCAGTTCTCAGTTTTACTAATGAATTCTGCAATTCTCAGGAATCATACTCATTTGCCGGATGATCTGGTCGATTTGACTGCCGCGAACCATAAATGGTTCATGAAGAAATTCGAAACAATAGATTTGCAGGAAACACAAATGCTGATAGGATTCCAAGCCAATTAATAGTCAAGATAAAGGGAGATCATCACATGGGTTTTCTTGCGGGATTGGCAACCGGCGCGGCGGCGACCTTGGGTTCCGCCTCATTGATAAAAAAGATCTTTTCCGATCAAAACAGACCGCCATGGGTATCCGAATACTATGTCAGAAGTCTTTGGCTTGAATTGGCCGGATTATACAGCTTGCCCGCCAATCCCCCCTTCTGCGAAGAGAAATCCAAAGCCGATATCGTTATTGTAGGTGGAGGGCTGACCGGATTGGCTTCTGCGTACCATTTGATAAAGCGCTACCCTAATAAACGGATTATTTTGCTTGAGGCTGCACGGTGTGGATATGGAGCCAGCGGCAGAAACGGCGGTTTTCTACAGGATTTCGATAACGCCCTGATCATGGAAATATATGAAAAAGAGGGTGCAAATGCTGCTCGGCAATACCTTGAAGTTGACCGGCAAGGGCCTATTCTGATGCGTTCCTTGATTAAGGAGCACGGCATAGATTGTGATCTGGAGGAATGCGGTCTCATCGAATTGGCATTTAGCGAGAAGGATATGAGGAAACTCATTAAGTACCAGGGGAACTGGAAAAATCTTGGCATCGATTCACGGATCATGGACCAAAAGGAAATCAAGGAGGAGATACAATCAAACCGATATTGCGGGGGATTGCAAAAAAAATCTACGGCGATCATTAATCCGGCCAAATTTGCGTTGGGACTTAAGTCCGTCCTAGAGACCCTAGGAGTCGAGATATTCGAATGCACGAAAGTTGTTTCCATTGAGCCCGGTACAAAGATCAAGATAGAGACAGAGTTTGGGTATTTGGACGCCGATGCGCTGGTTGTTGCTACAAACGCCTATTCACATAGGATCGGCTTTTTCAAGAAACGCACTTTCCCGATTGGTGCCTACATCCTAGCTACGGAACCGCTAAACGAAAAGCAAATGGCCTCAATCGGGTGGAAAGGCCGGGAGGGCATGTATGACCTTAGCAATGAGTACAATTATTTCAGGCTTACGAAGGACAACCGGATCGTCATTGGCGGTGGATTATCACCCTATTTCTATGGGAATGGCATTAGTAGCGGAAACTACAAGCCGTCTTTAGCCAGGTTAGAATCGGATATTTTTGAGATTTGGCCTCAATTGGAGGGCATTAAGATAACGCACAGGTGGGGCGGCACGCTGGCCATGACTATGGATTTCCGTCCGACAATCGGTGTAATGGGAGATAATCAAAATATTTACTATGGCGTCGGCTATTCCGGCCACGGCCTCAGTTGGAGCCAACTTGCCGGCAAGATTATTGGCCAGCTTTATGCGGGTGAAGAATCAGACCTTACCCGTTATGATTGCACCAATAGAGTCCCGCCCTATGTGCCACCGGAACCCTTGAGAAAGATCGGCTTTCATTTATATAAGAGATTTTTGATGTAGGATACTGGTTGCTCGTTGCTGGTTACTGGTTGCTCGTTGCGCCTTGCTCAAGTAGCTTTGAGGCCGTCTCATAAAGGGCTTTGACCAGGTCATCACCAACACGTAAATGCTCCTGATCGGTC
>CAYWMP010000224.1:0-8444 GCA_964459445.1 uncultured Desulfobacteraceae bacterium | reverse complement strand
CTAGTTTAACATTCGATCAAACTTAAAGACACATTTCGATGCTCCCGAGCTAAGTGTACTTATACGTTCATAGCTAAAACCAAGATGAGCACCTATCTTTGGTAAAACAATCTCGTCTATATGGCACCATGGAAAACAATAAATTGGATTCCCAAATTCCTTTGCGACTTCATGTGCAACACAATATCTCACGTCATAAGCTAACGTGTTTTTTGTATCTTGTAGGATGTCTATCTTGTGAGTACCCTCTCTTTCCATTTCATCTTCAGATGCTTTTATGAATTCTTTGAAACCTACAAATTTATCATCGCAGAATTCTATCTCATTAGCCGGAATCAAAAGCAAATTTTGAGCTGTTTTCCCCGATCCTAAATTCTCGTCTGTCTTTTGTAACACCTCAGAAAATAGCGAGCATGCCTTATTTTCACCCATCATGTTCACCAATATTTTCATATACGCCGTATCTTCAATTAGAAATTTTAAGTTCTCTTTGCAAAATCCTCGTTTTTCAATATTTGACCAATCGTGCTTTTTCATTATCTTTTTTTCTTTACTCGTCCTCCACATCATTTTGGTCATACCGACAAGCCCGATCTCAACGTGTAATATTTTCACAAATGACATTATCATCTGTCTTTTTATATTTTTATAATCTGGATCTGACAATGTTCCAACGAGCCCTCTTCCAAAACTTGAAATATTTTCGACTTCCATAACTCTATTATCCTTATTGATATTAAGTAGCTCAACCAATTTGTAGACAGTTTCCGCTGCGTGAGCCAAAGCAACCATGACAAAAAGGCCGAAAGGACAGGCAATATTCCAAATTCATGATGCCTGTTCACTCTCGGCCAATAGGTGATGATTAGCTGCTTAGAGAATTAATAATGAGCTTTGCGGCCCTTGCCGGTTGATCCTCAGGAACAAAGTGCCCGCAATTGGGGATTATTACCATTTTGGAATCCTTGATATCTTTTTGGATTCGTTCTCCAAGGTAGAGAGGAAGGTACTCATCACTTTCCCCCCATAGTATAAGTGTGGGCTTTTCAATGGTCCGGAGATTCTTCTCAATGAATTCCAGATCTGACCTGTAATCGACACGAAGTGTTCCAAGCATGGTTTTGTTCAGTTTGTCAGGGTTTCCATCAGGTATGTAGTATCGCTGGACTATCCCCTCTGAAATTCGGGCCTTATCTATGACGCCCACCTCTAAAGCAGACCGAGCTATTGATTTTCCACTGAGTGCCATGAATATTTCACCAAAGGGCCAAACCTTGGCGATTTTATAGGAAAGAGGCCATGGAGGGAGATCATTGTGGAGGAAGGTATCCAGGATGATCAGCCTTTGGTATTTCTTCGGATTTCGCAGGGCATAGGTAAGAACAATGGGACCACCATAGTCGTGACAGATGAGCGTCGCTTGTTCAAGGTCGAGGGCTTCGAGAAAGGCTTCTAAAAGGCTGGCGTAATTCGAAATCGTGTAATCACCATCGTGCGGAGGATCGGAAAACCCGAATCCGGGCAGGTCCGGCGCAATAATCCTGCCGTGGGCCGAGAGTTCCTCGATCATGTCTCTCCAGAGAAATGATGAGGTAGGGATACCGTGAACCAGCACCAGGGGCGTCCCCTCTCCTTCGTCAATATAACTGATGTTGATCCCTTCGACTGAGACTTGTTTCGTGGGAATGGGTTCCAGTGAGGAATTCACCTTCTCTTGTGGACCGCAACCCGCAACCATCAGAAACATCAAAGCAAGATAACAGGTGAGAACTTCTGAGTCTTTTGTGGGCAAGTTTTTTAAGAATGCATATTTCACGATAACCTCCTGCTCAATGAAGGCCCTCGAAAAGCCTGACCTTTCCGGAATCAACCAATTCTTTCAAACTTGTCAGGAAGGTTTCCGGCGCAGCATAGTCAGGGTGGGTGCGAAAAAGTGCGGCTACCCGTTGGAGCGAATCCAGCTCTTTAAGGTGCTCCAAGGAAACGCCGCCCCAATTGGCACGGCACCGATGTCCTGAGAAAAGCAAGTTATTCGGATCGATTTGATTGGTCTGTACCGCGAAGGGGGCCATTTGGTCACAATGGCAAGGGTTATCCGCGTTCACGAGGCCGCAATTCTTGAGCATGAAGGTCTGGATGCGCTCTCGGGCACGGGATAGTCTTTTCCGATAGGCTTCAGGGGAAATGTCGAGGATATAGGCCCCCTGCTGGCTGGAAATGTCAAATATTTCACTCAAAATGTAGGTTATTCGATGGGGACGGTCCAGGCAGAGCAACATGCCCTGGGTACAGCCGAGCATCACCTCCTGCACAATAATGCTCCGCTCGGCCTCTGGAATTGAATGTTGCCATTCGGCGGCATGTTCCATTTCAAGGATGGCCTCGTAATCTTCAAAGGATGCTGCATGATTCTCCGCCAGGCGTTTCCGGGTGGTCAGAAGATGGTTGGCAGCCACACGATAGACCCAGGTCATAAACGCGCTCTCCTGCCTGAAGCTGTCAAGACGTGTAACAATCTTGATCAAGATCTCCTGTGCGGCATCTTCCGCATCGGCGGGATAGGCAAGCATGCGAAGCGCCAATTTATAAACCCGATCCTGAATTCTCCCAACAAGAGACTCCAGCGCATCCTTATTACCTTCTTTCGCCAGTTGAACCAGATCTTCGAGGGCTGTTTCCATGTCATAACCTATCCACAATTTATTCCGATTCTACATTTTTAGACTTTATCCTGGGCAAGAATGTGACCGATAACTTCAAATTTTTTCTCACTCCGTGAAAAAACTAAAAAAAATCTTGACATCTAAAAATATATGTGCTTCTTGTAATATATCTATTACATTTGTAACATTATTGCTACGAAAATCATAAAGGCGGAGAAACATGAAGAAAAAGGGTAAATTGCCAGACCTGACCAAGGCCGAATTCGACATCATGAAGATAATCTGGAATGCCGAAAAACTCAATGTCCGGGAAGTTCATGATCAACTCAGAGAGAATTATCAGTGGGCCTATTCCACAACAAAAACCACCATGGATCGAATGGTTAAAAAGAAACTTCTGATTCGCGAGGCATACCATGGCATTTATCTATACAGCGCACTGATTTCCCGCCCAAAGGGATTTGCAAGATTCATCCAATTTTTCTCAGACCAGGTCCTGGAATTGGACTATGGTTCTGTTGTCTCCATGTTTTCACGCAGCAAAGCACTAACGCCCGAGGAAATCAAAGAACTCGCGTTATTGCTTGACAAAGAAAAAAAGAGAGATTGAAGGACATGCATCTATTGACCATCGAAGAGATAGAGAAATGCAGCGCCGCGTTTGTCCATATTCTTTTCCATGAAGTTGTTTTCTCCTCTATTCTTTTTCTCCTCTTTCTTGGCCCGGTATATCTATTAAGAAACCGATCTCCCCATTGGCAATTCGGCCTCATGTTTCTCATTGTTTTAAGGCTGGTTTTACCGACTGACCTGTCTTTTACCTTTAGCGCCAGAAACCTTGTCAACACGCTTCCCGCAATACAAGAAATAAGCGCACCAATAAAGACGATTTCCACAAACCCAGATCCTATTCGCCCTAACCCAGCGGATGCATCGGGAGTCATCAGTGAGAAACATGAGCGTCAAACGGAAACCCACGGGATTTACGAAAATAGTCATCTGCCCCATTCCAAAAGGAGGATCGCAGGCTCGGTTATACTTATGCTGGCATGGATGGTGGGATTTATTTTTGCATTCATCCTGTTTGTCAGAAAATTGACAGGGTTCTATGGGGTGATGAACCGGGCATTGCCCATCAAAGATGACCAAATCGCATTTGCCTTAAAATACTGGCGAAAAAATATGAAAGTCCGTCGCAAGGTCTATGTGGTTTGCTCTGATGAGTACTTATCCCCTTTCACTTCAGGCATTTTCTCTCCGAGGATCTTTATCCCGCTGAATCTGGTTCAATCAAAGGACATGGACACCCTAAACTCGATTATTGCCCATGAGATGGTTCATATCAGGCGTTTTGACGATTTCTGGATTAAGTTTCAGAACCTGTTGCTGCTGATCTATTATTTTCATCCTGTTGTCTGGTACGTCAACGACCAGATGAATTCCGCACGGGAAAATACCTGCGATTCAGTCGTATTGTCGAAACGGAAACTCTCACCGGAAGTATATGGAAGAGGAATAATGAATGTTTTAAGGGCCAATACATTCGGTTTTTCTGGGCCTTTTCCGGGGATTGTCAATAAAAGGAACAAAATCGAAAGAAGAATCAACAACATCATGAAGGGGGCAATCATGAAAAAAAGGAACTCCTTATCAATATTTTTAGCAGTTGCCCTGGTGGGTATATTCATTTTACCGATGGCGCTTGATAAAACCGGCCTTGCGTCCGGGAAAAGTTCGGCTGAAGAGGAAATTATTGAATATCGGCGCCCATTACAAGATGGCATTAAAATTAAGTTCGATCCGGATATTCACGTGGTTGAAAAGCTGCCCGCTTCAATTCAGGCCAACAAGAAAAACCCGCATATCAAGAAACCGCAGATGCAAAAGCTTACTTTCCTGGGCTCGATTAACGCTGAGAGGACACCCGGCCTGGAATATTATACCGGTGGAAAACCTGTAAGAGCAATAGCCGCAGGAATTGTGCATTTTATCGGTGACGGACCCGGTGCTTCCGGCGGTTTCGTCCGGATGGATCATGATTATTATGATGGCCTGAAAAAGGATTTTTACCCCGGTGTGACGTGGTACAGGCGTCAGGCCTATCGCTCAACATACTATCACCTGTCTAAAATCGAAGTTGGGCTTCACCAGGCCGTGAAAAGGGGGCAGGTGATCGGTTATGGAATGAAATACAGTGGGGATACCGAGGAAAAAGTAAAAATTATCCTGGAAGAACGGGGCAATCTCGTCAACGTGGACGAATATGGCCAAAACTATGGCTTCATGAGCCATTGGGATGGTAAAACAGATTTAGAAATCAATCTGGAAGAAATGAATGGCAGGCTGGATAAACAGGTCCAAATTCTGAAAAAACTAAATTCATTCTATATCAGCAAAAACGACGATGACGTCTTCAGAAAACTTCATTGGATTGAACATGTTAGTGAGTTGAGCGTGACGTTTATAGAGAGGTATGATGATTATCCGGTGATGTGGTCGATTCTGAATAAATTGAAATATCTGGCTCACCTTTACGAAAAAAAACCGAGCCTGTTTCCCTCCCTGTGCAAAGATGCTTTCACCAAGATGACCCGGGAATTCTATAACCACCAGCCCATAGTACTCACGCTCCCATTCAGCAACTGAATTAATAGAGATGCATTAAAAGCAGGCCAACCAGAATAGGAATCATCCCAACCGTAAAACACCTAGCTTAAAAAGAAGGGGGACGCCCCTCTTTTTGAGGGCCGAATTTTAGACAGGATTACAGGATCAACAAACGATTTCAGGTTTTAATCAGGGAATCGTCAAAAAGTACCGCTTCAAGCGGTGTTCCGATATGGCCATATCGGAATCATGTTGGAGACCTTGAATGACAAAAATAAAATCACTTATTATTGTCATCAAGTGCTCCACATAATGCTTTTAGACGATCTATTCAAATAGCCGGGAACCCATATTAATTCTTTGTGTTTTCCGCGGGAAACAAATCATCCTGACAATCTTGTCTATCCAGTCCAATAATAGCGTTATTATTTGGCCCACAATTCATGCCCCATATTCCTGTTTGACACAGATTGACCAATTCCCTAGACTTATATGGTTATAGAGCGAACTCATTTGCCGGAATTTTCAATACCGGTTTGGAAGTTTTTAAAGGGGACAAATCATGCCATTGGCAGAGACACTGAAAAGCAATCTTGCGAATAAGGCCGTGCGTAACGTTCAGAGGGGCTATACGGAAGACGAAAAGACACGCGGTCTGTTTGGTCCGGAAATAAAACTGGATCTCCAGCGCTCGCGGTTGATGACTGAATCCTTTAAGGAAACAGACGGTCAAGCCATGGTGATCCGCCGGGCCAAGGCCCTGGCGAATGTCCTCGACAATATGGGTATTTTCATAAGGGATTGGGAGCGCATTGTGGGCTACCAGACTTCCAGTCCGGAGGGACTCTTTCACCCCATAGACATGAACTGGAAATCGGTACAAAGACTCGTTAACTCAGAGGCCGGCAAAACCCTTTTGAATGATGAGGAAAGGGAGGAACTGGATGAGCTTTGCGCCTATTGGAAAGGCAAATGCATGAGCGATCGCCATCAAGAGCTCTTTGAGGGGGATCTTGCCAAGTATTGGAAATATGAGGGGACCTTTTTGTGGACCCATCTGTCCGAGCTCGGAATCCCGGACTATGAAGCGCTGTTTGAGGGTGGGCTCAACGGAAGAATCGAAATGGCGGAGGAGCGGCTTGAAGAGATCGAAAAAACCATCCCGACCGATTATGTGGATCAGAAGGAATTTCTTTTGTCGGTCATCATTGTCCTGAAGGCCGTGGTGCGCTTTGCAGAACGTTACTCGGCCCTTGCAATGGAGATGGCCTCATCGGAGAAAGATCCTGAGAGAAAAGGGATGCTGGAGGAAATTGCCGGCACCTGTGAGTGGGTCCCGGCCAATCAACCTCGGACCTTTCTTGAGGCAGTACAGTTCTTCTATTTCATCCATTTGGTCCGGTATCTTGAGTATTCCACTCTCGGAATCGGCATCCGTTTAGACCACCTGTTTGGTCCCTATTATGAGAAGGATCTTGAGAAGGGGAGAATCACAAAAGATGAGGCCCTTGAAATCCTTCAGCTTCTCTGGGCCAAATTTCTTGAACTGGGGTTGGTCTATTCGCCTTTGGTCACTTCGGTCTATGGCGGCGTGGCTTCGCTCCAGGCCATCACCCTTGGCGGGACGGACAAAGCTGGAAATGATGTGACCAACGATTTGACCTATCTTGCCCTGGAAGCGGCGAGGACCATGCGAACCATTGAACCGAGTATCGCCTTAAGGGTCCACGATGGCACGCCCGATGAATTGCTCTCAAAGGCGACCGATGTCATCAGGACAGGGATTGGTTATCCCTCTTTGTTCAATGACAAGGCCCTGATACCGCTCCTGGAAAAATGGGGCGTCCCTGAAGAGGATGCAAATGGTTACGCAGTATCGGGATGCGTATACATGGAGATACCCGGGAAAAATATTACGCGACGCGTGGAAGGGTATTTTGTTCTGGCAAAGTGCCTGTGGTGGGCCCTGCATCAGGGCGTGGACCCGAAGACCGGCGAACAATGGGGCGCCAGGACACCGGATCCCGCCACCTTCAAATCCTGGGAGGATGTGCATGAGGCCTATCTGGAGCAGGTGCGATTCTTCACAACCAAAATGGCCCAGATTGAAAATACCTGCAGGGACCTCTATACCAAATATTGTCCGAGACCTTTTTATTCAGGCATAGTGGAAGGTTGCATCGAAAAGGGGAAGGAATGCAAACAGTGGATTTATCCCTCCATGGTGCACGACATGACCATCGTGATCGGTTCCACCAATGTGGCCGATTCATTGGCGGCGATTAAGAAATGCGTTTTTGAGGAGGAGCTTGTCACCCTTCCGGAACTCATTGGTATTATGGACAACAACTGGGAGGGGCGAGAGGACATCAGGCAGGCCTGTCTCAACGCCCCCAAATTCGGGAATGATGACGACTACGCGGATTTTATTGCCCGCGATGTGCATCATGCCACTGAAGCGGCCATGGAAACGGTAAAGGACCGGTTTGGGTTTTCCAAAAGGGGTGATGGCAGTGCCGTTTCGGCAACCTACGGACTTGCGGTCAATACCCCGGCCACACCTGACGGCAGAATGGATGGAGAACCCTTTGCCGATTCCACTTTGGCGCCGCAGCCTGGCATGGATATGAAGGGTCCGACGGCCGTCCTCAACTCCTGTGCCAAAATCGACACCCTCCAAACCTACAACCATCTTCTGAACCAGAAATTCCTACCCCAATTCCTCGAAGATGACATGAAACCGGTCTTCATCGATTATCTCAAGACCTGGAGAGAAAAGAAGGTTCCCCATGTCCAGTTCAATATTGTGGATGCGGATACCCTGGTGGATGCCCAGGAACGGCCCGAGGAGTATCAGGACCTCATTGTGAGAGTTGCGGGGTATAGCGCCTATTTTGTTGAGCTGTCCAAGGGACTCCAGGATCACATCATCGACCGGACCGAGCATATGCTGGGGTAGCTCGTCATTTTTAATTAGCCGCCCGCTCCCCTCCGATTTCTCTCAGGGTCGCTCGACAGACACAGACTGATCCGCCTGTAGCGGACAAGCACGCAGATATAAATTAAGGATGTGATTCCTTAGTATTGTAGGGGAAGGTCTCTAAGGAAAAATGAAAGATTTCTTTTTTCCTGAGAACCTCTTCCCGCTCTCAATCCCATGTTGGGATTGAGGCC
>CAYWMP010000223.1:2050-8461 GCA_964459445.1 uncultured Desulfobacteraceae bacterium | reverse complement strand
TGATTGCTTGACAATTCTAATAAAAAATATGTACATTTAACTCACTTTTGTTAACCCAAACTCTAAATAGGAGGGGTTATCATGCCGGAAGAACAAGTAGGAGTGATCATAAAATTCTTCGCAAAGCCCAGTGTAGCGGCCATTGAAGTAACAAGCGGATCAATCAAGGTTGGTGACACGCTTAGTTACAAAGGCCATACCTCCGACTTCACAGAAGAGGTCTCCAGTATGCAGATCGATAATCAAGCGGTTGAAGAAGCGACTGTCGGTCAATTGGTCGGGATTAAGGTCAAAGAGAGGGTTAGGGAAAACGACAAGGTCTATAAGGTTGTTGAGTGATTTTCAATTCCTTTCAAGGCCTCTGGTATGAGTTTCCTCACAAACTGTTCCTGTTCTGAAGAGTTCATGTCGTTGAATCTGTGGTATTCCGGATGATCCGGGCTCAAGCTCGGTATGTCTGATTGCAGTCTCGGGGCCAAGGTCTCAAACTCAACGACAAGCTCCACTAGGGTGAATTCCTCTCCTGGGTACCCCGCCAACCACCCCACTCTCTTCATATATTCAAAACGCACCCGATCAAGCACGAAAAGGTAGCGATCCGTGATTTTCATCTTCTCCTTTGGGTTGAGCACATTGAACTCAAAGCCTGATCCAAGATCCTCAAGATTCATAATTAGGTCATAGAGAAAGAAGGTGCTCGGGTCCCTGCCTTCAGCCAGCAATGCAATTGTTTTCATCGACACATCACGGAAGCATGTCTCTTTCCCAAAGTCCTCTCCTAGTTGACTCCTCCAATTTCTAAATCCACGGTGTGTCGCTTTTTCTAATCTGGCCTTTTGAAAACTTACGATGTCGCTCATCAATCTCTTTTTTCACGCCTCAAACGGCACTTCAAAGGCATGACCGCATTTAACACAGGTCTTTGTTCTGAGCTGTTTGTGTCCGCACATGGGACACATAGCAAAGCTTTCGAATGATTTGATGTCCAATGCCCGCTCTATGGGTTCGGCCTCTTCATAAGAGGCCTGCTCCCGGATCGCCACCCGGCCTCCGGCATTTTGAACGGCATCCGCATAGGCCCTGGAATTTCCGAGTGACAGGCCGCTCTTCAAAACAACCGGCGCCTTTTCCAGGGCTTGGTTAACGGCAGTCGTAGTAACACCAAGTTTGAGCATTTCATTCTCAAAGAATTTCCTGCTCTGAAGAAGGCCTAAAAAGACAATCCGGTATTTCTTTGCCACTTAATATTCCTTTACTGGCGTAGCTCCGCCTCAGGCTGATTTATTTTAAGATTTCTGGCGATATGGACGGCTGTTTTATCTGCTGATCAATAATTGTATCTATGGGCATGGTCAGGATATTGGGAAGCCCTCAGCACCGCGAAAGTGTCAGAGGGGAATTCGGCATAGAGAGAAGTCATGGCTTAATGGTGTGAGGATGAATTCAGGCAGGCCTTGGTAAAGCCATAGAATAGGGGGGCCGGCACCTCCATTCTGGATTTCAGCTCCGGATGGGCTTGTGTGGCCACAAAATACTTCAGCTGAGGGATTTCAATGAACTCCACTAATCTCTTGTCTCTAGAGCATCCGGAAAAAACCATGCCGTTCCGTCTAATCACATCGTGATACTCCGGATTGACTTCATATCTATGCCGATGTCTTTCAGAGGCCTCGGATGATTGATAAAGAGATCGGACTAATGTCCTGTCATCCAGGAAAGCGGCGTAGGCCCCAAGCCTCATTGTGCCGCCCTTATTTACCACATCTTTCTGTTCCGGAAGGACATCGATCACGGGATAGGGTGTATCGGGATCGATCTCCGTTGAATTTGCACCTTCAAGACCGCAAACATTCCTTGAAAACTCTATGACCGCAAGCTGCAGTCCAAGGCAGAGACCCAGGAAGGGGATGTCTTTCACCCTGGCCGCACGGATCGCATTGATCTTTCCTTCGGTACCTCTCGAACCAAAGCCGCCGGGGACGACTACGCCGTCAACTTCATCGAGAAAGGTTGTATCCTCCAGGTCCGTCGTTTCGACCCATTTCAGGTCAATTTTACATCCTAGGTGAGCGGCACAGTGGTTGAATGATTCAACAATTGATGCATATGAATCCTCCAGCTTGGTGTATTTGCCGCACATGGCCACTGTGATTTCATTTTTAGGATGCCTTAAATTGCTTATGAGCTGTTTCCATTTCCTGAGATTGGGCGGGCTGTAGATGTTGAGCTTTTTATGGAGTATTTCAGACAGCCCTTCTTGCTCGAATATAATCGGGATTTCATAAATGTCATCCACGTCCAGACCGGTAATCACGGCCTCGGGATCCACATCACAGAAATTTGAGATCTTGCGTTTGATGCCTTTCGTCAAAAACTCAGAACACCTTCCGATGATCACGTCCGGGAATATCCCCCTTTGTTTTAGCAAATTGACGCTCTGTTGTGTGGGCTTGGATTTTTGCTCATTGACACCGTAGGGGATGGGAACGTAAGTGAGATGGATATAGGCGATGTTTTCTCTTCCCACGTCCTCCTTCATCTGTCTCATGGATTCAAGAAAGAGCTCGTTTTCGATATCCCCCACTGTCCCCCCTATCTCAACAATGACCAGATCCGCGGTCTCTTCCCGGGCAACCTCAAAAATGTGCTCCTTGATGAGATCCGTTACATGGGGGATATACTGAACCGTCTTTCCAAGGTAATCTCCCCGCCTCTCCTTTTCTCTGATCATGTCAAACACCTTTCCCATGGTCAGATTCCATTTGGATTTGCAGGTGACCCCTATAAAGCGTTCATAGTGTCCGAAGTCCATGTCCACTTCGGCCCCATCATCCAGTACAAATACCTCCCCGTGCTCGATGGGATTCATGGTGCCGGGATCCACATTGAGGTACCCATCGCATTTTATGGGGACAATTTTGAGTTTTGAGCTGAGAAGGTGGCCGATTGAGGCGGCAGCGATACCTTTGCCAAGGCCTGAAAGGACTCCACCGGTGACGATAATAAATTTGGTGGGCATATTTTTAAGGTTTCTAATTGGAGGCATTTTCAAAACGCTCGATTTTGGCCAACCTCGGCTTCAGACTCAAATTTTAATCCTCCAAATACTACATGTATGGATGCCTGTCCCGCTGGGCGTCTTCAGCGGGGCGGTTAAAATTTTCGTCTTCCTTGACTTTGGCCAAACTTGAACGTTTTAAGAATGTCTAAATGATACGATATTTTGGGGGAAAGTTACCTAGTTTGAGCAATCTAGTCAAGTCATAAAATCATTTCGTGATTTTATTTTAGGTATTGCCTTGACCAGCCTGAGAAATCCTCTAGAATCGGTTCAAGGTTCCCCGTTCAGGATTGCGGGGTGATGGTGAATGAGTCTTTAAACTCTGAACCTTGAGCCTTTAAACCCAGATTTAACTTAGAATGAAACTCCTTTACTGATATGACAGCCATAGTAGCCATAGTGGGAAGGCCTAATGTGGGCAAATCCACGCTTTATAACCGCCTTTCGAGATCAAAGAACGCCCTTGTCGATAATAAACCGGGCATCACCAGAGATCGCCTCTATGCCCGGGTATTTTGGAATAGCCGGGATTTGACCATTGTTGACACCGGCGGTTTTGATGAGCTGGGGAATGAACCTTTGCTCGAGCAGGTAAGGGACCAAGTGATGACGGCCATAGAAGAGGCTGACAAAATCCTATTCATGGTGGACGGTCGTCAGGGCCTCACGCCTGGGGACGAAGAAATTGCCGACCTCCTTCGTCGCTCCCGGAAGGGCATCTACGTGGCCGTGAACAAGATAGATGGTCCTGAGCATGAGAATTTGGCCCATGATTTCTACCGCCTTGGAATGGATCGGGTGTATCCCCTTTCAGCCGCGCACGGTTATGGCCTCAGAGGGTTCATGGATGATGTCGTTAGAGACCTACCAGACCATGATGCACATCTGGCGGCGGACGACCGCGTTAGAGTGGCTGTCATTGGAAGACCCAACGTAGGAAAATCGTCGCTTATCAATAGAATTCTGGGGACCGAGAGGCTATTGGTGAACGAATTGCCGGGGACAACCCGTGATTCGATTGACACCCCTTTTCAATGGGAGGGAAAGGAATATCTATTGATAGACACGGCCGGGATAAGAAGAAAATCCCGTGTGAAGGAAAAGATCGACAAATTCTCTATGATAAAAGCCCTCAAAAGCCTTGATCGCTGTCACCTGGCTGTCATTCTTCTTGATGCCTCGACCGGTGTTGCCGAACAGGACGCCAGGATTTGCGGGTACGCCCTTGAGAGAGGACGCGGGCTTATCCTGGTGGTAAACAAGTGGGATCTTGTGAAAAAAGATCAGGATCAAAGGAAAATGCTGAACCTCTCTTTCGAAAGGCAGTTAAAATTCTGTGCCTATGCACCCAGGCTGAACATATCTGCACTTACCGGAGAACGTGTCTCCAAGCTTTTCAATCGAATTGATTCGCTGTATGAACAGTTCTCTAAGCGCATTTCAACCGGCCGGGTAAACAGAGTCCTTGAAGACATAATCCGGGAAAAACCTCCCCCAATTACCAGCAAAGGAAGGCTCAAGTTCTTCTATGTCGCGCAAACAGCCACCAGACCGCCGACTTTCGTCGTTTTCGTCAACAGGCCCGATCTGGTGCATTTCTCTTACCAACGTTTTCTGACAAACCAATTCAGGGAACGTTTCGAGCTTCAATCCACGCCGATAAAATTGATTTTGAGGAAGAAATCAAAACAGTGAGGTTCTGAAGTGCGAGGTGTCGGACCTTCTAAAAATACTGCTGGTTTTTAAAGATTATCTCCACTCGGCGGTTCTTTTCTCTTCCTTCAACCGTTTTATTTGACTCCACGGGTTTGGATTCACCATAACCCGTAATCGCCATGGGTATGCTTTCGAGTCCTTCATGCGTTATGAAGTAATCCCTCAGATTATAGGCCCTTTCGAGGGACAGTGCTTCATTGGATTTATACCTCGAACTCCGAATGGCAATATTGTCGGTATGTCCATCGATATAGATCTGGTAATTGGAAATCCTCATGAATTTTGCGACTTTCTGTAAAACGGGTATCATATCCTCGCTGAGCTCGGCACTGCCTGAAGGAAAAAGGATTTCCCGGCCGAATACCATCTTGAAACCGTTCTTGATATCTTTTATAACCAGTGTGCCCCCAAGCGTTTTAAGAAATTCCTTTTCTCTTACCACTGAATCATCATCTATCCTTTCATCCGCTCTTCTAATCGTCACTGTATCCTTCAACCGTTCATAGACGCCTTCAATGAGAATCTCTTTCGGCCTATAGATCTCGCCGTATTCTTTATAATACAAGATGCCGCAACTACTTGTGAAATTTGTAAAAAGGCTTTTGAAGGTCTGGTCATCCATTGAAGACATGGCAAGGAGCAGAACAAAGAATGTAAGCAGCAGGGTCGAAAGATCCGAGAAGGTGATCATCCACTTCGGCGTGCCCTGCGGTTCATCTTCCCCTTTGTTTATTTTGGTCTGCTCACTCATTCATTTTTCCCGGAACTTTAAATAGGAAACCTTTAAAATCCAGCATCGAATCCTTCCTATCCTTCTTTAATCGGTAAGGCACTTCTTCCTTGAAGTTGAGTATGATTTCAACCTGACGATTTGCCAGGTTCTTCTTTTTAGGACTGCTTCGCTTCGATGAATTTGCACCGAACCCGTGAGCAACCAACCGATCAACGGGGATTTTGCCTTTGCCCCTAAAAAAGTCATAGACCGCCGATGCCCTTTTAGAGGACAAAACCATGGCATATTTGGCCGGATCGGGTTCAAAGACAATCTCATTGGGAGCGCAGTATCCCCGCATTTCCACAAGCCGGGTGCTGTCCTTCACGAAATCGGCCAAGTCGGAGAGAAATTTGACGCTGGCAGGCTCGATGTTGCTGGATTGCGGTTGGAAGAGTATTCGATTGTTGAGGGTTAAGACAAGTCGATCCCTTTCCTTGATGATCGTAACATCGCTTTCCAGACCGTTTTTAAACCTGATATTCCTTAGCTTTTCCCACTCTATCTTTTCCTTCTTTACGGGCGCCGTCCCCATTGTAATGTTCAGGCCTTTGGGTTCCCCAAGAATGGCTTGACCGCCGGGCTTGAAACCAAAGGCGCCGATAAGTGAATTGAGGGCTACTCGCTTTTTTTCCTCCTCGATGGTTGACAAACTCAAAAGAAGCACAAAAAAGGTTAACAACAGAATCATAAGATCCGTATAGGTGGTCATCCACCTATTGGTATCTTGGACTGCCTCTTTTTTTTTCCCCTGGGCCATAGAATTCAATCCAGCCGATTCCTACCCGTCAGTTTTTTGTCACAATATCGGGCATATATGAATGTTTCATCATAAAATCAAATGGTTATTAAGTCAGTTTAT
>CAYWMP010000223.1:0-1950 GCA_964459445.1 uncultured Desulfobacteraceae bacterium | reverse complement strand
TCGGGCATATATGAATGTTTCATCATAAAATCAAATGGTTATTAAGTCAGTTTATCATTCCTAAAAACGGACATAACCGCCTATTGAAAAAGCAATTGTTATGCCAATGAGGACATTTGTATGGGATTTTAAAAAACCCTAATCCATCGAAGATTTCTGCCTTTCGGCATGTGAAGGGCCGGATAGTGAATCAGCCCACTCCATAGAATTATATTTTGATAACAACCCTCTGAAATTGCGGAGGCCCCTGGGCTCCTTGACAAAGTTCCGAGGATCTAATAGGCATTGACCTGGGGCAGAAACAGAAGGGTATTATCAAGCGTAAACAGGAGCATTGCTTGGCCGTTTCCAGGTTTGTGAACCGATATCATTGGCAAAGGCTACGAGGTATTGAAATATGAAAATCAAAATCACGGTCGCTGCGCTGTCTGTTGAAGCTGAATTGAATGATTCAAATACGGCAAAAAAAATAGCCGATATCCTCCCCATCAATACCTCTTTCAACACCTGGGGAGAGGAAATCTATTTCTCGATCCCTCTTGTAGCAGAACTGGACGAAACGGCACGTGACGTGGTGGAATTGGGTGACCTCGGCTACTGGCCCACAGGAAATGCATTCTGTATTTTCTTCGGGCCGACCCCCATGAGTGAACCCGGCAGAATTGTCCCTGCGAGCGCCGTCAATATCATCGGAAGGGTTGTTGGAGAAGCGACTCTTTTTAAGGATGTGATGGATGCGCGGGAGGTGATTGTGGAGGAGGCCTAACCTTCAGGAATCTTTAGCTCCTTACACCGCGATTCTTTAACAAAACGAGTCAAACAATTTCGAGAGGTTCAAGGTTCTGGGTTCAAAGGTTCAGAGGTTAAAAGCTCTTCAACCACCAACCCTGAACGCGGAACCCGGAACGGGGAACCAATAATCAACGTTGATTCAAAGTTGAAGGAAATTTCAAATATGTTTGGCTAGCCGTTCCCGGATTCACCGCACCAATCTTTCCCCGAGAAAAGTGTATCTTTTCATAATCCGATCATTGCCTATGCCCAGGGCAAGTGCCTTCTTGCTTCCGACCATGACCACAAGATTTTTTCCCCTGGTCACCGCCGTGTAAATAAGATTTCTCTGCAAAAGTACATAATGCTGCGTCAAGATGGGAATGATGACGGCCGGATACTCGCTCCCCTGGGATTTATGGACAGAAATAGCATAGGCGAGGGTGATTTCATCAAGCTCTGTGTAATCGTAGGGAACTTGGATGCCGTCAAAGGTGACAACAAGCTCCTGCCTATCTTTATCGATGGAGGTGACAATACCGATGTCTCCATTGAATACTTCCTTTT
The DNA here is from genome assembly GCA_964459445.1 of uncultured Desulfobacteraceae bacterium. GTDB lineage: Bacteria > Desulfobacterota > DSM-4660 > Desulfatiglandales > HGW-15 > CAYWMP01. The sequence goes on along the minus strand of CAYWMP010000223.1, from coordinate 612 downwards.
CATAATTATTCCTCACCTGCATGACCTTATCCTGGAGGCGCAAGGCCCTGTCGCCTCTCGTCAACATCACTTGAGAGGGATTCAATGCCTCTTGGAGTGCCCTGTTCAGGTTTTCGGTACCCACGTTTCCTTTGTGCATAGGCGATAGGACTTGTATATCCTTTAAGGGATCGAACCTGAAACGATTCGGAATGCGATGACACACCAAATCTAAAAGGACCTTTAGGACCTGTTCCGGATCGTTTTGCTCAATAAAATAGAAATCCTCGAGCCTATCCCTCGAAGTTTTGAGATGGGGCATTTCCCCGTTGTTTATCCTATGGGCGTTGATAACGATATGACTTTTTCCTGCCTGTCTGAATATCTCCTTCAATTCAACGACCGGCATGGCTTTTGATTCGATGATGTCTTTGAGTACATTCCCCGGGCCCACGGAGGGAAGTTGATTCACATCGCCTACCATGATGAGGGTTGCCTTGGACGGGGCCGCCTTCAGTAAATGGTACATAAGAATCGTATCGATCATGGAGGTCTCGTCGAGTATGAGAACATCTACCTCCAGCGGGCGGTCTTGGTTGTGTTGAAATCCTCCTTTTTGGGGGCGGTAGGCCA
>CAYWMP010000222.1:6501-8497 GCA_964459445.1 uncultured Desulfobacteraceae bacterium | reverse complement strand
ATAATGATCAACGTTGATTCAAAGTTGAAACAAATTTCAAATATTTTTGGCTAGACCTTTATCTCTTTCTCTTATTTTTGTGATTAGTGCCGCTTTAGCGCCAATGCTTTTCATGGCCATCGAGCAATAATAACCCGTCCCACCCGGCATAACTTTTTCGTCGTCCCCGGTCTTTACGATATCCTGTGTTACGTGTCCTACTGTACAAATATCAAACATGGCTGCCGAAATGCTCCAGCGCCTTTTTCGCGACTTCTTCTCCCCACTCCTGAACAAAATGCCCGGCCTCCTTCACTTCATAGGGTTCAGGGTATCCCCGAATCACTTTCCTTAGGGGCCTCATCACAGGAGGCCCCAACACCGGATCTTTCATGCCAATAGCCATAAAGGTCTCCCCTGACCACTGATTTTTCAACCAATCACGCGCTCGCCGTGACAAAGCGGCACCCGGCGCATCCGGATGATCCGGGACTATATTGGGGAAACGCCGTATACCGGCCTTGAATGAAACGTCGGGAAAGGGCGCATCATAGGCTGAGCACTCATCTACCGATAAGTTTGGGCAAGCCCTACCCATCAGTTTGCCGACCTCCATGTCCGGGTGCTCGTTGGTCCACGCACGCCAGGCAAGAAAGCCTTCCGAAAGCTTTTGGTCTCCCGTGCATAGGGCTGTATTCATCAAAAACATCCGGCTAAAACGGCCTGACATATCCATGGGTAGGGTGAGGCCGATGATCCCGCCCCAGTCCTGCCCCACAAGGGTGACATTTTTTAGGTCAAGATATTCGATCAACCTCATAAGTGCGTTGCGATGGAAATTAAATGTATAAATATTGTCATTCGCTGGTTTGTCCGACCGACCAAAACCGAACATATCAGGCGCGAGGGCTCTATGGCCTTTGGCCGTAAATTCGGGAATCATTTTGCGATAAAGATAGCTCCAAGTCGGTTCGCCATGGAGGCAGAGGAAGATGTGTTCGGCATCTTTGGACCCTTCATCTATGTAATGCATCCTCAAACCTTGATAGCCTTCAAGATCCTCAACGTATTGAGGTTCAAAGGGATATCCCGGCAGGTCATTAAAGCGTTCTTCCGGCGTCCTTAGAATGTCCGCCATGGTTCCGCCTCCTTCTATGAGGTTTCAAAATTGGATGGGGAAATGATGTATTTATTCATTTCAATGTGGACCGACATCGCAGTTTGGAATAATACCCTATAGAATGGGAAGAATCCAGCGGTTGGGTCGTAATCCATATCTTCGACCTTTTAGGGTGAGACCTTTGCAAAACATGATGGGGTGCCCGAACTTATGATCGATATAGGGAGGGGATTAAAATGCTATTTGCTGCTGATATAGGGATTTCTCTGCTGATTGAACGAGCTTCGTTTGGAACTGCAGAATATCGAAGTGATAAACTTTGGTACTTCTTTTCAACACATCTGCTGTTCGAAATTCCTTGTTCGATATTCGATATTCAGATTCTAAGGGTGGTAAATCCCGCTTCGAGAGGAAACTGAAAAGCATAGGCTTAAAAGCCTGGAGAATGAAAAAATTAAATGGAACTCTTTTTGTGAGTTAAAGACGCCCTATAGGCCGCCCATCAAAACTACCATTTCGATCCACAATAGGTGGAATGCCTGATCCACATAGAGCGGCATACCATTCCAATGTTCTTTAGGTATATGCTTGTAGGCTTTCAGCCACCAAAAAATGAAACTGCTTCGGTCCTGAATATAATGTTGTATACCGATGAGGGCAACCTGCCACCAACTGAGTTGGCAAAATAGAAACGGTGCGAGGTAAACAATGATGTGAACGATGCAAGGAAGCGATCTATCCTTCTTGTTTATGGCCATCCATTCATTTTGCAGTATAAAATCACCTACGAGGTGAGCGATAATCGGGTTCATTCGTTAAAACATTCACTCCTCTTTTTCAGAAACTTTTTCCCAACAGGACCATTTGCAATCAGAACCGCTCAGGTCCTTGATACTA
>CAYWMP010000222.1:0-6401 GCA_964459445.1 uncultured Desulfobacteraceae bacterium | reverse complement strand
TGGTTCTCGACGCGCCACTCGATCAAAAGCCCTCCATCGCCCTTTCCCTCGGGGCAACTGATCTGCCGCTTCACCCATTTTACTTGATCTGCCATGTTATTATGTCTCCTTCCGTTCGAGGCCTATTTAAAACGCTGTCTTTTTGCCCAATCTCTGCTTCAGACTCGGATTTTAATCCTCAAAATACTGCATTGTATTCCTGCGGTTAAAATCCTCGTCTTCATTGACCTTGACCAAAATCCAGCATTTTTCAAAGGCCTCCAAGTTTCGGCCAACCTTTGACAATCTGGACGACTTCTCTAACATGAGCCATCTCGCATTCTGCATTACATGGTTCCAAATTTTCCTTATCTTGGCAATACATTGGACAGCTTTCAGTTCCCGTCAATCTGATTTCATGAATTCGGCCTTCATAAAGATCTATAAAATCCTTTGTCATGATCGCCAGTGTTGTATGGCAGACCTTTAGATTGTGGTTGAAATAGAACAGACCTCTTTTCTGGTTTTCATAATTCGCCTGATATCCGATCATTTCCACATCGGGATCTTGAAGAAAATCCCTCCTGTGAGTCCAAGTATTGTGGCAGAGTGAACACCTTTTAAAGAAATCAACGGCGGCATTTTGAACATTTAGCATTCTTTGTCTCTCCCCAAACACCCATTATTTTATCAATCAATCGCTGGCCAGGGTTTTTCCCCTTTATGGGTCCTATAGCCATTAAGCATTCCACAGTGGGGTTCGTAATCCTTATCAACGGTAAGGATATGTTTTATGAGCCAGTTGTTGAGAAAGGTTTCCGTATCATAGAGCAGATTTTTATCCGAAGCTTCCAGGGAGCTTTGGAGCTCAAAGATGTCATCCACGAGCTTTTCGTGTTTCATTTTATGCTTTTCGATTTTTTCAGAAGGGTACCCAGCAAGATCCATGATCTCTTCTTCATCTTGAAAATGCTTTTCAGTGTATCGGATCAGACTATTTAAAGTTTCGAAGATCACTTTCTTCCTTCGGTTTTCTTTCAAGGCATCATGGAACCTATTCGTGATCTCCAAGAGTATTTTGTGTTGTATATCGATATAGGGCACCTTGGTGCTAAACATGCCACCCCATAGGACATAAGCCTTGACGCCTCTCCCTGCAATCCGTGGAAATCCAGAATGTATAATAACGCCTAACCTTCTGTTAATATTGCTTCTTTGGGGTTATACACATACTCAAAGGCACGTATTTCCCCGCTATAACTCTGACTAATTTCATGCACATTCAATGCCATCCGGGGAGATTCAGGGGGCGTTTTGCATTGGCTTTTGTGGAGAGATAGGTTGGAATTTGAGAGGTTATTTTCTAACGATGGTTAACATCCAATTCCTTTAACGCTTCAATGACGAAATCTGCATCTTTTTGAATATTTTCTATCCTTTCCGGCCAGATATAGCGGATGACTTCTGTGGTCACAACGGTTGTCATTCCGACGCCCTTTGCGCCCTTCAATTCGTTGTCTCCGCCGTCTCCCACGAAAACTGACCTATTAGCGGAGACGTCCAATCTTTCCAAACACTTTTGATATATTTCCCGCTCCGGTTTCACATACCCCACATGACAGGAAAAAATGGCACAGTCAAAGATACTTGCTAAAGGTGATTCATGCCAGCTCACAACTTCCGCACAATCCGCGTTACTCACGAGACCGATCTTTTTTCCATTTTGCTTCAGCGATTTCAAAACACTTAAAGTCTGCGGATTAGGGTTCTCTAAACACACTCTAAACCTGCTGAAACGTGAGTTGGCTGCCCTGATAACGGTTTCCTCATCTAACAACGGATTGATTCTCCGAGCCAAAGTCCCGACGATCTCTACGGGATCTTTGACCTGGCCGCGCAATCTTTCTTCCGATGAATTGAAAACCTGATGATTCCATTCATCTTCAGGGATGCCGAGGATTTCGTTTGTGGGTGTTCCGGGTATATTAATAAATGAAACGAGCGTGTGAAATAGATCGAAAAGTATGGCTTCTGCGTCAGCTATTCGATTTTTCAAATCCATCATTTCCAATTCCTAACTCAAAGATATTTCTGAAGCCAATCAAGGTTATTTTTCCACATATTCTGCGTGAATTCGTGCGCTACATCCTTTTCCACGACGAATTCCAGGCAATCGGGGGCGTCCCGGTACCGGCTTCCCAATTCATGAAAAAAACCTTCAACCCGTTTCACATCAAAGTGTTTATCAAGAGCCCCGACCTGAATCAACAGGGCCTTCGGATAAAAACGGTCAATGAAATTGGCTGGGCTATACTTGCGTGAATAGGTTTCCAAGGCATTAAGGACCTCAGGTCGATTTATAAATTGAACGTCTTTGGGCAACTCATTGAAATAGGGCGAAGCAAGGATGGCAACAGCGACCTTAATGCGCCTCTCGATTACCAGCGCTCGAAACGTAATATATCCTCCCATAGACAGGCCCGTCATTCCAATCCTTGTTTCATCGACCTCCTCGTTTTCTATGAAATAGTCAATGAGCTTCGGGATATCGTCCGCGGTTTCTTTCATCAAGCGCCGGACTTCATACACATTGAATTTTCCCTTAACAATCACCTGTTCGGCAAAGTCCGCATCGCCCCTCTCTCCGTGCCCTCTGTTGTCCAGAGCCACCCCGTAGTAACCCATATCTGCCAGTCTTTCGAGCCTGTCTTGCCAAAAAACCTTTGAAGCCTGAAAGGGGTGGGAAAGAATCACCAAAGGTTTAGGTGCACCGTCATTATTGAAACAAGTTAATGTCGGAATCCCGTCGATGATTAGATTTTCAATTTCCATATTAACTTATGCCTCTATCAGTTTAATATTCCTATCGAATTCTGGCAAGCCCCACATTGAATATAATCTAAAACCGGTCGGACTCCCACAAGTCCGTACTCAAATACTTCAATCCCGAATCGTTAATCAGCACGCCAACTGTCTTTCCCTTAAACGATCCCTGAAACAAATGCATTGCCGCAGCAATGTTAGCACCTGATGAAAACCCGCCAAATATCCCCTCGACCTTTGCCACACTTCCGGCCATCTCAATCGCGACCTCATCCTTTACCTCTAAATAGCCATCAATGTGATACGGGTTGAGCATGGCCAAGTGCGACATGGAATATCTGCCCTTTTATCAATATTTATTGATGTGATCAATCAGATGAGTGGATAAAATCGTTTTTTTAATAATGCATCTGAAAATCTATGCGTAAATGAATATTATTCTTTACATTCCTGTTTTTGTTATATATTTATCAGATATGGAGGATATATACAGAATGATAGACGATATTGATATCAAAATCCTGAACCATATCCAAAACAACCCCAAAGCATCAAATGCATCCATCGGAAAAAAGATCGGAATGACCCCTTCGGCCATATTTGAACGAATTCGCAAGCTGGAGGCCCGAGGTGTCATCAAAGGGTACAATACGGAGCTGAACCCAAAGGTGCTCGGTCTTGGGGTATTGGCCTTTGTATTCCTTAAAGTGGAGATTGGTGCGGATCAGTCGAAGATCGAAGATCACTTGAATGAGGTCCCGGAGATACAGGAAGCCCATCATATTGCTGGTGAGGATTGCTATATGATCAAAATCTGGGCCTTGAATACGGATGATCTGGGCCGCCTACTCCTTGATAAGATCCATCCGATAATGGGCATTAAAGAAACGCGAACCACCATCGTACTCAAAACCGTGAAACAGGCATCGCGACTCCCGTTGGAAAGACACAAAGAGGCCGGAGGATAAAATGAAGGACAATGCGCGAATCGCCATCATCGGCGCAGGCATTGCCGGATTGGGCGCCGGATATAGGTTGAAGAAGGCGATCCTCGAGCCGGTCATTTTTGAACAGGATTCTTTTGCCGGGGGGCGGATGAGTTCCGAAAAGGTTGAAGGATTTATAGTTGACAAGGGAGCTTACACCATCCCTGAATCCCATAAATTTATCCTTGAACTTGTCAAAGAATTGGGGCTCTCGAAACACATCGTCAAAACCCCCGGCTCGTCATCGACATTTGTGAAGGGCCTTGAACACAAGATGAAAATAGGCTCGCCAAAGGACTTTCTTCAATACAAATTGCTCGGCCTGAAAGACAAAAAGAATCTGATGAAACTCTTTGTCTATGCCCAGGCCTTGGGCAGAACCCTGAGTTTGAGTGACCCCACGGAAAAGACCTTTAAATTGGAACAGGAAACCGTATCGGATTACTTGCTAAGGGAATACAGCCCAGAAATTCTCGAATATATCGCCTACCCCATTTTTGCCGATCTTTTCCTGGGTGTGCCCGAGGAAAATTCAAAAGCAGCGTTGCTTTCCACTTTGCAAAATCTGACCCGGTTCAAGATCTACACCCTTTCGCAAGGCATGGGTATGGTGGTCGATAAGCTGGAGGATTTACTGGATATCCGGCTCAACACGCCGGTCCTTAAGATTCATCATGACAATACCAAAAACATCTATATCGTGGAGGTTGGAGGAAAAAATCCCGGCGCCATGGAGTTTGACGACATTATCCTTGCCATTCCCCTTCCAATGGTCCCAAAACTCTTCTATGAATTACCCGAATCATTAAAAGACGACCTTGATATAGTAAAATACACCCCCTCTATTACCGTGGCCATGGGGATGGCGAAGCCCTATTCCTTTGCTTCTTTGATGAATGTTTTGGTTCGCAAGGAATTCGAGACAATTGCCACAGTGGTTCTTGACCATCATAAAGGCGGAGAGCGAATTCCGCCTGAGAAAGGCCTTTCTACAGCCATTCTTACGGCGGGCGCGAGCCATCGGCTTTTGAACGAACCCGATTCGGCCGTGACCGAAGCAGTCTTGGAAGAGATGGATTCGCTATGGCGCGGTTTCACCAAGGACCTTCTCTTCACCCGGGTCTATCGGTGGAAGCACGGTGGGGTGCAACTCCCGCCGGGGACCCTAAAATCCCAGGTATCTCTCCGTGAGAAATTGGAGTCTCATTTTCATAACATTGCTTTTGCAGGGGATGGTCTTTATCGGGCAAGTCTGGAGGTGAGTCTTAGGACAGGATACAAGGCAGCGGATCGAATATTGGCGAACGCACGGCTTAACGGATAGAAAGGAGTTAAGTCCATAATGGGAGAAGTGATGAGTGCATTCCTTTTTTATTATGGAAAAAGCTCCATTCATCCTGAGGCAACATGGCTCGTTTTTTTGTCACTTTTCCTCCAATTGTCGGAGCGTTTCTTCCAGAACAGGGAGCCGTTGTTTGTCCCCAGGGTCCTTTGAGGCTCTTTTGAGTTCAACCAGCATTTTAAAATCAAGAACACGAATCGTGTGTCCCCTGAACTCGATTTTGGCTGTGTGTTCAACGAGGTTCTCATAGGTCTTTCCCTGCTCAATCACCCCTAGAACGTCGAGAGGACCCAGCCGGGTCGTAAATGTGGCATGACCCATGCCTGAAATATCGACCTCCTTCGGCTCTATTATCTTGTCGTCCAGACGGCGATGAAATGCGCCAATCGATTTGAGAAATGCAAGCAGCTTTGTAATATTTTCGGAAGATTGGTTGTGGACTATGTCCACGGCAATCGTTGTGACCGGTGCACCCTGCACAACGGCGGCAAGGCCCCCGACTAGAATAAACTCAATTCCTGCATTTATGAGCCCTTCAAGTATTGCGCTCAGGTCTGTCTCTGTTGGTTTTTTGGTGTAGGAAGGCATTCCTCAACTCTAGAACAGTTCTCATCGCGTTATCATTGGCTCTCAGACGTTCCTCCGGAGACATTTTGAGAAACATCGCAATCAATCCTTTATCGACTCCTAATGGGTCCTTTTTCTCTGTTTTATTATCCATTTGGCCCTTCGTTTTACTTGACCATCATGACGGGGCAATGGGCGAGGATGCTGACCTGGTGGCTTATTGTGCCCCAGCCTTGGGTGGGATTTTCTCTATCTATCTTGTGGGATGCGAGGACGATGAGATCGATCCTGTTTTCATCCGCGAATCTTAGGATTTCGCCAACCCGTTTGCCGAACCTGATCCTTTTGTCAATCAACACTTTTTCTGCTGCTGGAGGATCGGCTATCTGATCCATCTTTTCCTGGGACCGCATTTTTAGATTTTCATAGAAATCCTTGTGTTCTTCGTACCCGACATCATCCAGGATTTCAATTACGTGTAGCAGCGTCACCCTGCTGGTTCCATAGGACGCCATGTCTACTGCCACTGTCAAAACCTTTAGGCTATTGTCAGTCATGTCTGTGGGTACGAGAATATGATTGAACATTTGGCACCACCTCCGTTCACTACAAGATACCTAGAACTCAAATAATGTCAAGATAGTCACAGACCACGGTAAATTTGTTCTAATCGCGTTAGACACAGGCACATGAGTTTTCAGTCA
>CAYWMP010000221.1:0-8511 GCA_964459445.1 uncultured Desulfobacteraceae bacterium | reverse complement strand
CTGCTTTTGCTGAAACAAAGCGAATGCCAAAGGATGACAATCATCCTCTGTACAAGCTGTTCCCCGACTTTGTCGAACAGCTAAACACCCTCTAAAAGATCACCACACTTTTAGAAATACCAAAAGATCTTGATAATATGAAAGGAGTGTAAGTAATGGCAGAAATGACACCGAAAGAGCGTGTTTTAAATCTCTTGCGTAAGAAGCCTATTGATACCATGCCCTTTATCAGCGGGATGGGGATGGTGGTTATGCCTGGTATCGAAAAAGCAGGCTACAACTTCCCTAGCATTCATACCGATGCTGAAAGAATGGCCATGTCGGCCATCTGGTCCGCGAGGCTGATGGGTTTTGACTGCGTCGTCATCCCCTACGACATGACCATGGAATCCGAAGCCATGGGAAACAAGATCAGTCTTTATGAGGATTCTGAAGAAATCCTCTATCCCACGATTCCTGAAAAAATATGGCAGTCCATGGATGAAGTTGCAATTCCGGGTAACATCGAGGAGTGCGGCCGGCTTCCGCTTATTCCTGAGGCCATCAAAATTATAAAAAAAGAGGCCCCTGAATTGCCGATCGGTTGTTGGCAATTGGGTCCGTTCACTCAGGCAGGGCAGATTCTTGAACTGGATATGATCCTTAAGGGGGTCTACAAACAGAAAGAAAAGGTGGAAGCCCTGTTGGATAATCTGACAGATATGATCATTAAGTTAGGAAAGACCTGGCAGGAAGCTGGGTGCGACTTCATTACCCTCCGGGAACCGGGAGTTGCTGCCGATCTTCTGAGCCCTCGCACCTTTCGTGACATTATCAAGCCCCGTTTGACCCGGGCCCTTGATGCCTGGGACTCTCCCAAGCTGCTGCATATCTGCGGCAAGACCGACCCCCTGATTGAAATGATGGCCGATTGCCACGCGGACGGGATAACCGTAGACATCAAATGCGACGTGGCAGAGGCTCGTAAGAAATTAGGCGATGATGTCCTTTTAATGGGGAACCTGGACACCTATCCTATTACCTGTGATGAGAAGACGCCTAAAGAAAAGGCCGTTGAGCATATAAAATGGATTATCGATTCCGGGATCGATGCCATCATGCCGGGATGCGATCTCTGGCCCCCGGTGATCGAGGAGAATATGTTGGCCTGCGTCGAAACAACCCACACATACGGTAGTCGGCCCAGCCCAGCAGTTGGCAGGGTGTAATATAATTTAAGAAATAGGAAAGGAGAATTCATATGGCGTCCAAGGAGGAATTATTGGAGCAACTAAAAGATGGCGTGATCAATTTCGTGGAGGAACAAGTCACGGAAGCGTCACAACAGGCCGTGGATGAAGGATATCCCGCCCTGGAAATGATTATGGATGGACTGGCCGCGGGCATGGAGGTCGTTGGTGAACTCTATGACAGAAATGAGTATTTTGTTCCCGAGGTGTTGATGTGTGCCGATGCCCTATATGCTGGTTTAGCCATTCTGAGACCCCACGTCCCTGAAAAAACTGATGGGATCAACGCACAGGTGGTCATCGGCAGTATTCAGGGCGATGTCCATGACATAGGAAAAAACCTGGTGAAAATGATGTTTGACGTGGCCGGATGGGAAGTTCACGATCTCGGTCGTGATGTACCCCTTGAAAATTTCGTCCAGGAACAGATGCGCACGGATTCCGAGGTTGTGGCCATGTCCGCCATGATGACCACGACCATGCTCGGCATGAAAAAAGTCATTGCGATGATCAAGGAAAAGAATCCCAATGTGGCCATCATGCTCGGAGGAGCACCCGTAACCCAGGATGTCGCAAAGCTCTTTGGGGCAGATGGTTACGCCGAGTCCGCAGGCAATGCGGTGTCGGAAGGCATCAAAATGATATCCCGCCTGAGGCAAATGCAGAAGTAACCATTTTGCATCTAGAAAAACGCCTATAGGCCTGAAGGTCCCGGCTGAAGGATGAATGGGGATCGTAGATATTCGATGTAGAAGCGATTCGAGATTTGAAGGCTGCTGCGCAGATCCGGATTTCGTTTCCGAGGAGGAATGAATGGAAGACAACAAGGTAATGGTAATTTTTCAGCCCTCCGGACGACGGGGGGAAGTACCCAGGGGCGTGACACTTATTGAGGCCTCACGGTTGTTGGGCGTGGATATTGAGGCCCTGTGCGGAGAAAAAAAGGTATGCGGAAAGTGTAAAGTCCGTATTGAAGAGGGTTTCTTTGAGAAATTCGGCATCCAATCGAGTCTGTCCCATGTGAGTCCATGGCAGGAAGAAGAAGACAAATTCATTAATGATGAGGAAAGGTCAAAGGGCTTCAGGCTGGGTTGCGTTGCAACAGCGGAAGACGATGTGTTGGTCTTCGTACCTGAGGAATCCCGAGCCGGTAAACAGGTTGTAAGCAAGGCGGCTCGAGACATCCATATCGAACACGATCCCGCAGTGAAAACCTATTACGTCGAAGTCGAGCCCCCTTCCTTCGAAGAACCTACCGGGGATTATGAACGGATATGCCGGGAACTTGAGAAACAACATGGTCTAAAGGACCTCAGGATCGACCTTTACGCCCTGCGACAACTGCCCACGGCTTTGAGGGATGGGAATTGGAAGGTCACTGTCAGTGTGTGGAACAATGAGGAAATCATTCGCATCCGTCCGGGAAAGACCGAATCCTATTATGGCCTGGCCATAGACGTTGGAACCACTACGGTGGCTGGATATTTTTGCGACCTCAGCAATATGGAGGTTATAGATACGGTTTCCCTTATGAATCCTCAGTGCAAGTATGGGGAAGATGTGATGGCTCGCATCACCTTTCATATGACCACGCCGGATGGGCTCGAACGTATGAGCGATGACATTATCGAAGGACTCAACTGGCTCGTGGATGAGGCCATCAAAGGCACCCATCCGCCAAAGAAAAAGGTGAAAAAGGGAAAGGGTGATGAAGAGGAAGAAGAATGGGTGGAAGAGCCGGAGGAGGGAAAAACCTATCTTCGCTTGACAAGGGACGATATCGAGGACATTACCCTCGGTGGCAATACGGCCATGCACCATATCCTGCTCCAGCTCAATCCAGAATTCGTGGGACAAGCCCCCTTTCCACCGGTCATCCACCGCAGTCTGGATATTAAGGCTCGGGATCTGGGCATCAAAATCAATCCCGCCTCTTACCTGTTCGTATTGCCCAATGAGGCGGGGTTTGTGGGCGCTGACAATGTCGGGGTACTCATTGCCGAAGAGCCCTACAAAAGCGACGATATACAACTCATTATCGATATAGGGACAAACGGCGAATTAGTCTTCGGGAACAAAGAAAAGATGATCTCCTCTTCCTGCGCCACCGGTCCGGCTCTAGAAGGGGCTCAAATCCAATTCGGTATGAGGGCGGCACCGGGGGCTATGGAAAGAATCAAGATCGATCCTGAAACCCATGATGTGGACTATAAGGTCATCGGTCGGGATGCCTGGAGAAAATATTCCGAGGGTAAAGACATGAAAGCCAAGGGGATTTGCGGATCAGGCATTCTTGACGTCCTCGCAGAGTTATATAGAGCCGGTATTGTGGTTAAGAGCGGCGTATTCAACAAGGAACAGAAATCCGACCGTTTTAGGAGAAATCCGGATAACAAACAGCCGGAGTTTGTACTCGCCTGGGCCGAAGAGACAAGTATCGAAAAAGATATTGTGATTACCCAACGCGATGTCAGACAAATCCAGTTAGCCAAAGGGGCGCTTTATGCCGGCTGCAAACTCATGATGCGTCGCATGGGCATGGACAAGGTGGGCAAAGTCAAAATCGCCGGCGCCTTCGGCACTCATGTGGATCGTGAAAAGGCTCTGACCATGGGGCTATTCCCGGATTGCGAGATGGAAAATATCATGTCTGTGGGAAATGCGGCCGGAGACGGCTGCAGGGCAGCCCTATTAAATCAAAAAAAGCGGGATGAAGCCAACTGGGTATCGCGCAATGTAGAGTACATCGAGCTGACTGTGGAGGGAAATTTCCAGGAAGAATTCATGGAAGCCATGCCAATACCCCACATGAAAGATGAATTCCCTCATCTGAAGGGAGTGGTTTCGGACGAAATCCTGAGCCAAAAGTAGATGACGGATACTTCTTCCCTGGGTCATCATTTTATTAAAGTAACGGTAGACCCCGGAATCTGTGGCTTCCCATGCATTATCGAAGCCCGGAGGGTGGACGCGCGAAACGTCCTACTGCGCATAAGAGATTCCGCCTGCGAGCATATTGAAAACCTATCCCGGCTGATAAAAGCAATGACACTCAGAGAGCTCTTTGCGCCTGTCAGCAAAAACCCTGCCTTCACCTTCGCGGAAACGGCAGGCTGTCATCCTTCCTGCCCGATTCCCGTGGCTATTTTAAAAGCTGCGGAGGTGGCAATGGATATGGCACTGCCCCGGGATGTACGAATCCGATTTCAGATAAATGGCTCGTCGGGTTCGGAAAAGGATAAAGGGCAATAGGAGGAGAATTACCAAGATCATTGGAAATCTTTCGTTTGAATATACACTCCTTTAATGTATATTGAATTAGTATGTTTTCTCTATCAGGTTGAATGTCTCTTTGTCCCTATTGCCGATTAAAACCAATTCGGTCCAAAGCATTACTGAATACGACGGCCGCTAAGCCTTTAAGATAACACCAAAATCCTTCCCCGGCTAATTTATTAAAAAGGGATATTACCGCTTGATAAGCATGATGCCCATATCCAATACCCCGGGGACTAGGCCGAGAGGAAAGGAGGTGACATTTCCAAAGCTTTCGAAGACGAAGTCAGTGAGACATAACACATAACCCTAACGTTTAAGGAGGTGACTGATGGCAAAACAGAGATTGATTGATGCGTATAGGGGAAAACGGACGGATGTTGCTCCTTGGGTCCCCTATGCTGGGGTTCATTGTGCCTTTCTTTTGAATGAACCTTCGGACAAAATGTTGCAGGACCCGGAGCTGTTGGCACAGGGTGTGGTCAACGCAGCGAAGACTTACAACGCAGACGGCATTCCTTTGCTGTTCGACCTTTCGGTTGAGGCCAATTCCGTGGGATGCGAGTTGAAGTGGTGGGAAGATAACGTCCCATCCGTTCAGACCCATCCCTGCTCCGATAGGACACCGGCGGATGCAGGACTTCAACTTCCCACAAAGGACTCAGGCCGATGGCCGGTGATATTTGAAGCGGCACGGATCGCCAAACCCCAGTTGGACGAAATGGATTGTGTCATGATGGGGCTATTTTGCGGACCACTGACCCTTTCCTCCCATCTTGCAGGCGTGCGCATTTTTACGGATGTTTATAAAAACAGGGATTTTGCCCACGAAGTCGTCAAGTTTGCCGGCGAAGTCGGCGCTGTCGCCGCTGGGTTCTATGCGGAAATGGGCTGCGAGATTATTGCTGTTGTGGATCCGGTGGCCTCCCAGATTAAATCGGAGACCTTTAAGGAATTTGTGACCCCGAGCACCCAGCCGGCAATCAAAGTCATCCATGATGCGGATGCCACCTCATCGTTCTTCATCTGTGGCGACTGCACGAAAGTCCTGGAAGACGTATGCCAGATCGGTACTCACGGTTTTGCAATCGATGAGCAGCTTAATATGATCTTCGTACGCGATCTTGCCCGGAAATACGGGATCGGGTTTGGAGGGAATCTAAAACTCACGCTAGCCTTGAGTTTGGGACTCCTTTCGCCGAGAGAGGATGCCATCGTAAGCCTTGCGGCGGGCGGCAATATCGGTTACACCTTCGCGCCTGGGTGAGACATGCCCTATGATGTTCCGGTGGAACATATGACTCAAGCTATGGAAGCCAAGGAATGGTACGAACAATACTACGCCAAGTATCCGGAGGCCTGGTAATTTTTTATAGAAAGGAGGGATCAATTCATGGCGGAAAAAATCCACATCGATGTCTTGACCCTGGATAGCGTGCAGTGCGCGGCCTGCGGATATATGATGGAATCCATCGCGGCCATGCCGGGAGAAATCCAGGAAATGATCGAATATCAGGAATGGTCAATCAAAAACAAGGAAGGTATCGGTAAGTTCCTTGAACTTCAAGGGAAGGTTTTGCCGACCATTTGCATTGAAAAGGATCTTGTTTTTGAAAGTATCATCCCTCAGTACGAGGAATTGATTGATGAAATGGCCAAACGGGCGCCTAATCCTGATGTGGCCGAGCAGATCAAGGGACTTAGAGATAAAGGGTTCGAGTTCGACAAAATACAGGAGAACCTCGCAAAGGCAGGCGCCGGCCAAAAGACCCGCGCCCAGTAGTATAACACCACAATTTAAAAGATGTTAAAGCCGAGTAGCCGGGGCTGGAAAGCCCCGGCTACTTCCGTTCAATGATACTCGTGACACCTGCTTAATCTATGGTAAGCTTACAGCTACCGGTGAAAAACCATCCGAGCGTGATACTCAATTCCATGAATCAGATCCATCTTGAAATCATCTATCAGGGAGATCAATGCCCGGCCTGTTTCTATATGGATGAAGCCGTAAAAGAGGTGCTTCCTAGATTCGGGAATTCCATACTTTACACCCGGGTGGAATATATGAAGAGTAAGGAGCACGCCCGGCGGTTCTACGATCTATCCGTTGCTCTTTACGGGGAGGAGGAATTAACAAAACGTATGAAATGCGCACCCATCCCTTCCCTGTTTATTAATGGAGAGCTTGTTTTTGATATGATCCCTCCCCGTGACGATCTCATAGAGGCCATTGCTGGTGCCCTTGAGGCATGCGGGCTTTCAAAGTCATCGTAATAATACCCTTCGGTCGTTAACGGGCGATTAAGCAGCATTGAATCCCGGAAATAAAAGAAAATTATGGAGTTCCCCATGAAAGTAGAAATACTTGGAACGGGCTGCAAAAGATGCGATCAGCTTTTTGAGAACGCAAAAAATGCGGTCTCCGAGCTTGGATCACCGCCCCATATCGAGGTCGAAAAAATAGGCGACATCAATCATTTTGCGAAGGTTGGGGTATTCATGACCCCGGGTCTTGTCATAGATGGAAAAATTGCTGCTGTTGGCAAGGTGCTTTCCGTTGAACAGATCAAGCAAAAAATTGAGGAGCAGGACTAGATAATGGGAGATATTACTCGAGTCTATCTAATCACGGGTTTCCTGGGGAGCGGAAAGACGACTTTCCTAAACCGAATTATTGATGTATTCCCCAAAGATCAAAAACTCATGATCCTGATGAACGAATTCGGTGAAATTGGTATAGACGGCACATTGATAGAAGGTGATGAAATAGACATGATGGAGATCAGCAAGGGCTCCATTTTCTGTGTTTGCGTGAAGACCGATTTTATTAAGGGTCTTTATGAACTGAACGCCACGGTCAGACCCGATGTGCTCATCATCGAATCCACAGGTGTTGCCAACCCGTCGGATCTTAAAAGGGATTTGCAACTCCCCATATTCAACGACCGTTTTAAATTCACCGAGCAATTCTGTCTCATTGACGCGGCGCACTTTTTGGATGCTCTAGGCGTCTATGCCTCCCTGGAAAAGCAGATTGCCACGTCGACCTTATTTATTATTAACAAGACAGATCTCTCATCCCAAGAGACCATAGAGGAGACAAAGGAGGAAATAAGGAAGTTCCATCCTGATCCGATATTCTATGAAACGACTTACGCGAACATTCCTTTGAATGATATTTTTTTTCCGGAAAAGGCATCAGAAGGATCGGAGGACCCGGATGAAACCCCGGTCCTTTCTGAAAAAGAACTCGAGGGATTTATCGATGGGCTTCTTGATGATCCTGACCTCGAAATCACACCTCCCGATCCCCTCATGTCGGTAACCTATCGGTGGCAGGGCGAAAACTTGGATGAGGTGAAAGAGATAGCAAATCATCTACCCTCTGATGTGGTTCGCGCCAAAGGCTTTGTGGCGAACGAACACAAAATCTACCTGTTTAGTTACGTCATGGGGGATTGGAGCCTTGAGGAAGCCGAAATTCCTCAGGATCGGATTCAATACAAAAATGTCGTGGTGTTTATTGGTCCCCCTGATTCAATGGAAGGGATCGAGAGGGCATCCAAAACAGGAAACTGGTCAAATCTGGGAGTTTTTCAGCCATTTTCCGAAGCATGAAAAGAGATCGGGGTAATTCAGAGTGAGCGAAAAACATTATGATCTCATGATTGTCGGCGCTGGCCCGGCGGGCATTACTGCCGCGCTTTATGGTCAACGTTTAGGCTTGAAAACCGTCGTGTTCGGAGACATTCCCGGGGGCAATGTCTACATGATAGAGAATCTCATGAACTACCCCGGCTTTCTCGGAGGGGTGCCTGGAACCCAATTCGGCGTGATTGCCCATCAACAGGCCGAAAAGGAAGGGGCCTTTTTTACCATGGCTCGAATAGAAAATCTCCTACACAGGGACGGTTTTTTTCAAGGAATCGACGTGGACGATAAAAAATACTCCGCGCCTACGGCCATCATTGCGAGCGGTCGCGTGCCCAAACGACTGCCGGTTTCC
>CAYWMP010000220.1:0-8621 GCA_964459445.1 uncultured Desulfobacteraceae bacterium | reverse complement strand
ATTTAACCAAAAGAAGGTTAACATGTATCGAGTTCATGAAGGCTCGCCTTTTAGGCGAGATTGTTTCGTTCTGAAGGGAAGATCCATTTGTCAAGAGTGGCAACCTGAAGTTTGGAACCATGAGAAAATATTTGAAAGGAGGTTGTCACAATGGCTAGTGGAATCGTGAAATGGTTTAATGACCAAAAAGGCTATGGTTTCATTGAGCGTGAAGAAGGTGATGATGTTTTTGTTCACCATTCAGGAATCAATGCGACCGGTTTTAAGTCCCTTACTGAAGGCGACAGAGTAACCTTTGACGTGGAGCAAGGGCAAAAAGGCCCCGCCGCAATTAATGTCACAGTAGAATAACATTCGACTGTAAAAACAGAAAAAGGGCATTCCATTGATTTGCGATGGAATGCCCTTTTTTTTTAAAAAAGGAGCGACTGCAGAACCAGCATGTGTATCTGCAGTAACTCGGACTAAAGAACTCGCTGATAAGTGCAGTGGCAGGGTGCTTTTTTTCAAGCCCTATCTCAAAAAAAATTCCACAGAGTTTAGCAGTTCCCGTGGATGGGAGGGTTCACGCCACAGAATCCCTGGCAGAATGCACTTCCCCGATGAAATGCCGTGTAAAATTGAACCATTCCATCTGCGGGAACCGCCACCGGAGCCTATAGATAGGACTTGAAAAAATGAACCCTGCCGCGGCGACGATTCTTTTCGGCTTAGCCACTGTTACATACTTCCCGCCGAAAGTCTGAAATCTTCGACACGCTCATTAGGACTGGGTTTCTGATATGAAATGAATCTTTTTGAAATCATTTGACCCCGTTACTGCTACTTGGGTATGCTTGCCTTCGGTTGTTTTCGAGCGTTCAGAATGAAAACATAATAAGCCTTTAGAACCTGATTTTTACCTTCTGGCTGACTTTTCAGGAATAGCGCTATCGTGAAAGAAATGACCCAAAGACAACGATTCAGGGGAACACTCCTGGGAGACGGCGCTGACCGGTTTCCCTTTTTCGACCTGGAGCCTGCCGATGACACACTCAAGCGTTGGCGACGGGAGGGGCTTCCCCGACTGAAGTCTGTGGCAAAGTTCTTCAATCTCGAGACGCACCATTCAGTGGGGTTGACAATCCGCAGTTATCCCTTTTACCAAAAGGCAGCCGACCTTCTTTACGATCCCTCTTCCTTTGACCGGCACTACAACCCCGATCAATCCTCCCGCTATGCAAAGGGTTTTGTCAAACGAAGCAAGCGTCTGAAGGAGAAAGGCCGGGTGTTATACGTCGATGCCTCGGGGGGTGGACTCCTTCAAATGTTGGGGGTGGGCGATTGGGAATCCCTTGTGGCCGCATCCCTTGCCCTTATTGATCGGCCGGAATTTGTGGAGGATTTGCTGAACCGGACAACGGATTTCTTCTGTGTTTGTCTGGAACGCGTGCTTTCAAAGGTGTCGGTCGACTACGCATCCATATATGAACCTATCGCATCCAATGTGGGACCGGTGGTCTCTCCGGCGATGTTTGAGCGCTTTGCCATGCCCGGGTACAGGAAAGTATTGGAACTTCTTAAAAGGCTCAACGTGCCTCTCCGCATCCTTTGCACCACAGGCGGTGATTTGACGCCGCTTCTGCCCTCTTTCATCGATGCTGGCATAAACGGCCTTTGGATAAGCAACATTCGGAGTGCGGGAATGGAATATGACAAGCTTCGTCGCACCTTCGGGCCGGAAGTTGCCTTGATCGGCGGGATTGATTCAACCGCCTTAAGCCGGGATGAAGACGCGGTCCGGCAAGTCATTGAAAAGACAGTGCCCCCATTGCTTGAAAGCGGTCGTTATCTGCCCTGTCTCGACGACAGGCCGCGGGCGAATGTCCCCTTTTCGCGATACAGACTGTATCGCCGTCTGCTCGAAGAGATTGCGCAAATTGGATGAAACCATCTGAACAACACTTGGAGACTTTATATCTCAAGAGCTCAAAATTTATGTTAAGTTTTCTTAAAGTATTGATCCACGTCTTACCGCCCGCTCCGCTAGAGGCGCTAAGATCGCAAAGAAAGGCCTTTTTGTCTTTTCTACTGAGAGGGCAGAAAAGACAAACCCCTTGTGCATCGAGTAAGTCTCGATTTCTTTTCAAACTATTACCTGAAGAGCATAATGGTTTTTCTTTGCCGGCGTCTCAGCGGCAAAGAAAAAAAATAGATTCACTCTGCGTGCTCTGCGGCTCTGCGGTGAATGATTTGATTTTCGGTATTCTCCGGATTGAGACAGAGTCTCGGTAGCATGAAGACGGCTAAACTGGGCTACCTATACGTTACGCTCGCCGCGGTCCTCTGGGCGGTTTCAGGGACTTCATCCAAGTTTTTATTTAGCGGCGGTATGACGCCATTCCAATTGATCCAGCTTCGGACGACACTGGCATTTGTCGGCCTGCTCCTATGGCTGATGCTCCAGGGCAGGTCTCTCTTAAGCGTATCGCCCAAAGATCTATTTTATTTTTGCTTCTTGGGTATTTTAGGCATTGGCGCTGCCCAATTCTTCTACCTCTTTGCAATCAGTAAAATCAACGTCGCCGCGGCGATACTGCTTCATTACACGGGCCCGGTTTTTGTCGCCCTCTATTCAGTATTCATTTTGCGAAAGCAATTGGCCCGTAGGAGCATCCTGGCCATTGCCGGGACCTTGGTCGGGTGTTTCTTTGTTGTCGGCGCCTACAATGTCGAACTGTTGACCTTGAATCGATCTGGTATTATTGGCGGCATCCTCGCCGCAATGGCATTTGCCGCCTATTCTCTGTTAAGTGAATACGGTATGCGCAAATATTCGCCATGGACCGTCCTGTTCTATGGCCTGCTGTTTGCTTCACTGATTTGGAACATATTGCATCCCCCCTTGGCAGCGATTCTTCAGACCCACTCGCCCATTCAATGGTGGTGGATCCTATTCATCGCCACCTTGGGTACGATTATTCCTTTTGGTCTCTATTTCGAGGGCATAAACCTGATTCGTTCCACCCACGCCAGTGTAACCGCGACGCTGGAACCAATCACGGCCGGGATCATATCGAGCCTATTTTTAGGCGAATTCTTGAGTCTTTTACAAATTCTTGGGGGATTATTGGTAATTGCCTCAATCGTGATGCTACAATGGAAAACGGAGGGAGATATTAATGCCATCTATCAAAACTAATAACCTGGACACCTATTATGAAATACATGGTGAGGGAGAGACTATTATCCTGTTACATAATGGATTCTCCTGCGCAAAGATGTGGGAGGGGATTTACCCTTTTCTGGTTGATTCCGGGTATCGAGTCCTCATGCACGACCGCAGGGGTTTTGGTCGCTCCGATGGCGGCCCGGACTTTGAAGAACATTTTACCAGCGACCATTTCAGAACGGAGGCTGTTGCCTCTATGGCAACCTTGATTGAAGCCCTTGGGATTGATAAATTTCATATCGTCGGACAGTGTGAGGGTGGCGTGGTTGGGGTGGATTATGCCGTTAAATATCCGGAACAGATAATGACTCTGACCACAGCCAGTACCATGTGTTACAGCACCATAACCCTTGAAGAATTCAATCGACTGAAGTTTCCAGCCTCCTATGACCTCCTGCCCCCCGAGATTCAAAAAAAATACGTCTATTGGCATGGAGCCGAAAGGGCCGAACACTTTTATAATCTTTGCAGCAAATACGGAGGTTGTTATGGGAGAGATTTTTTCGACCTCCGGCCCCTAATCGAGTCGGTCCAATGCCCCAGCCTTGTGATGTATCCCGACAGGGGCCATTTCTTTGAAGTGGAACAGGGTGTGGCCTTTTATCGGCATCTTTCACAAGGAGAGCTTGCCGTCTTTCCCCGATGCGGTCACAATATCTTCGAGCATTATCCGGAACAATATGCCCAACAGGTCATGGCCTTTATTGAGAGATACCAGCAGCGATGACTGTGAAGAAGAATACCCTGAAAAGATGTTTCCCTTATTTGCACTATGAGACCTTTGAAAAATGTTCAATTTTGGTCAAGGTCAAGGAAGACGAGGATTTTAATCCACCTCAGGCGAATTAACCACATGAATACACGAAGTATTTTGAGGATTAAAATCCGAGCCTGATGCAGCTTGTCCCGTCGTAGCTTCACGCGGCGCAAGCGCCTGCGCTGCGCGCAGCGAAGACGGAAGGTTGGGCAAAAGGGAGCATTTTGCAAAGGTCTCAAATGTTTGATTATCAAAAAACGAGTCGCTACTTTTGCCAAATTGCGGGAGGCCTTGAAGAATACGGCGCCGGAGAACTTGCCGCCCTGGGTTCCGAGGAAATCAAACCCGCCTTTCGGGGAATCTATTTTGCGGCAGACAAAGAAACGCTTTACCGGATCAACTACTGTTCTCGGTTTATTATGAGAGTCCTCGCCCCCCTCCTCTCCTTCCCTTGCCATAATGACCGAACCCTTTACAAAAGGGCCAAGGATGTCCCTTGGACTTCTCTTATTAGAGATCAAAGCACTTTTGCCATATCCTCCAATGTGGTTCACAGCCGAATGCGGCATTCACAATTTGCGGCCCTTCGCCTCAAAGATGCCATTGTGGATCGATTCAGCGACGATGGCATGCCCAGGCCTAACGTGGATCGAAAGAAACCCGATGTTCGAATCAATCTCCATATCGACAAGAACAGGGCCGTTATATCCCTCGATGCATCGGGTCAATCACTTCACCGCCGGGGATATCGCCGGGAGAGTGTTGAAGCCCCCATGCAGGAGACTCTGGCAGCCTTGATCCTTCATCTTTCAGAATGGGACGGATCGAAGACTCTATATGATCCCATGTGCGGTTCCGGCACCCTACTTGCAGAATCCCTGATGCATTATTGCAGAATTCCCTCAGGATATCTTAGAGACAGATTTGGCTTCGAGTTCCTGCCGGACTTTGACCGTGAGCTTTGGAAAGAGGTTAGAGACAAGGCGGATCAGATGATCCGCCCTGCGCCCGATGGACTTATTGCCGGAAGCGACCCATCCGCACAGGCCGTTGAGGCGGCAAGAAGAAATCTATCCTCTCTCCCGAACGGGAAAGCCATCGTCCTCAAGATTCAAGCCTTCGATAAAATTCAGGAGCTTGGGGAAAGGACCATTGTCTGCAATCCACCCTATGGCATCAGAATGGGTACTGCGGGCGATCTTGGGGATTTTTATAAGGCCTTTGGAGACTTTTTAAAACAGCGGTGTAAAGGGTCCACCGCCTACATCTACTTCGGAAATAGGGAGATGATCTCAAAAATAGGTCTCAAAACCTCCTGGAAAAAACCCCTCTCAAGCGCAGGGCTGGACGGACGGTTGGTGAAATTGGAAATCTATTGACATTATTTCAACTGAAAAGCATAAGGTATCGCTGTTGCGCCACATGCTCCTTTTTTCGATCGAAAGTTTGCTTGGAGCAGTGGAGTGTTGGAGTATTGGGAAAACCCATTTTTAATTGCATCAAAAGAGCCTGACCTCAAGAATTGTTGAAAGGTCGAAGCACTTTCTTTTCTTAACCAACACTCCAAAACTCCATTACTCCAATACTCCAGTTTAAATATTCAGACAGAGCCATTTGTCTCTGAAGGGTCCCAAGGGACCCGATTTTCCATGTTAGAATAATGAACATTTCATAACCCATAGAACCATGACTGAGATACGAAACTTCGGCATTATCGCCCATATCGATCACGGCAAATCCACCTTAGCCGACAGGCTTATTGAGTATGCGGGACTGGTGACCGAGAGGGAATTCAGGAACCAGATCCTGGATACGATGGATCTGGAGCGTGAGAGGGGCATTACTATTAAGAGCCAGACCGTCACGCTACCCTATAAGTCCAAAGACGGAAAGGCATACGCCCTGAACCTGATTGACACACCGGGACATGTGGATTTTTCCTATGAAGTGAGCCGGGCTCTGGCCTCCTGCGAAGGCGTCCTGCTTGTGATCGATGCGGCTCAAGGTGTCCAGGCCCAGACTGTGGCCAATCTTTTTGTGGCCATGGAGCATGACCTGGCCATTATCCCGGTAATCAACAAAATCGATCTTCCATCCGCTGATATCGATCTGGTCAAAGAAGAGATCGAGAGTGAATTGGCCCTTGATTCCGATGAGGCCGTACTGTGTTCAGCCAAGGACGGGATAGGCATTGAAGAGGTTTTGGAAGCCGTTGTGAAACATATCCCTCCCCCTTCCGGCCGGAAGGAAGCACCTCTTGGCGCCCTGATATTCGATGCCCATTATGATGCCTTTAGAGGCGCTATTATCAGTTGCCGGGTTTTTGATGGTGTGGTCCACCCTGGAGACTCGATCCGGCTGATGTCCAGTAATGCGGTCTACCGAGTGGAAGAAGTCGGTATCTACCGCCTAAAGAGGGAACCGCAGGATAGCTTATCGGCCGGAGAAGTGGGCTATATCATTTCCGGCATAAAAACCGTGAGCGATACCCGGATAGGCGACACCGTGACCCTGGACGCGCACCCTGCAGTCGGTCCGCTCCCCGGATTCAAGGAAGTCAAATCCGTCGTCTTTTCTTCCATCTATCCAATGGCCTCGGATGAATATCAGGATTTGACCGATGCCCTGGAAAAATTCAAACTAAACGATGCGGCCCTTACCTATCAGAAGGACTCTTCAGCGGCCCTGGGCCAGGGCTTCCGTTGCGGCTTTCTTGGGTTGCTGCACCTGGAAATCGTTGAACAGAGGCTTGAAAGGGAATTCGATCAGTCCTTTATTATGACCGTACCAAGCGTGCAATACAAATTCACTCTTGAAGACGGCAACGGGGTGACAGTCGACAATCCCCAGTATTACCCGGACCCTGTTTTGATCCGAAGCTCGGCCGAACCCTATATCCGAGCAAGCATCCTCATTCCTGAAAGATATATGGGCGCAGTCATGAAACTCTGCATGGAACGCCGGGGAACAAATTCCCGTTTTACTTACCCCACACCTGGACGGATCGAGGTAAATATGGATATGCCTCTCGCGGAAGTCATTGTGGATTTCTATGATATGCTCAAGACCGTTACCCAGGGATACGGGTCCTTTGATTATGAACTCATCGATTATCGGGAAAGCGATCTGGTCAAACTCGATATCCTGGTAAACGGGGAGAAAGTGGATGCCCTTTCCATTATCGTCCATCGGGAACGGGCCAGGGAATGGGGGGTCAGGGCCTGTGACCGGCTGAAAAAAGAGATTCCACGCCACCAGTTCAAAATCGCCATCCAGGGTGCCATCGGCGGTAAAATCATCTCCCGGTCCACCGTGAACCCCTTTCGAAAGGACGTCACCGCGAAATGCTACGGCGGCGATATCACCCGGAAACGGAAACTTCTCGAAAAACAGAAGAAGGGCAAAAAGAAAATGAAGATGGTGGGCTCCGTAATGATCCCTCAAAGGGCATTTGTGGCCGTACTGAGGACGGAGAATGAATAGACAAAACTATCCCGGGCTCTATATCCACGTCCCTTTTTGCGGCAGCAAGTGCCCTTACTGCGATTTTTATTCCGTGCCTTCCCTTGCCGAGGCGTCTCAATGGTTGAAGGCCATCGAACAGGAAGGCATGTTTTACAAAGAGGACTTTCCAACCTTCGATTCCCTATACCTTGGAGGAGGCACGCCTTCGACCCTCGGGGATCAAGACCTGAAGGCACTCATGACCCTCCTCTGTCGACTTTTTCATTTTCTGCCCGATGCCGAGATCACCCTGGAGGCAAATCCTGACGATATCAACCGGGAAAAGGCTTCCTTGCTTCGGGATCTGGGAATTAATCGCATCAGCCTCGGCGTCCAGTCCTTTAACGATTCAGACTTGCGATTTCTTCAGAGGAGGCATTCGAGCAAACAGGCTGAACGCGCCCTCGATCTATTCAAGAGGACCGGATTTTCCAACATCAGCATCGACCTCATATATGGTCTCCCGGTTCAGCGCGAAGAGGATTGGATCAAAACCCTCGATCGGGCCCTAACCTTCGAGCCCTCGCACATTTCATGCTATCAATTGAATATCGCACAACAGACCCCCTTCGGAGGGATGCTCAAGCAAGGTATTATTCATCCCTTGGGCGAGGATAGGGAAAGATCTTTTTTTCTCCTGACCTCCGAATTCCTCAAAGGAAAAGGGTACATTCATTACGAGGTGTCCAATTATTCGAGGGACAGGGAATCCTTTTGCCGGCACAACGCCAAATACTGGCATCGCAAACCCTACCTGGGCCTCGGCCCTTCGGCCCATTCTTTTTCGGGGACGAGGCGATGGTGGAATTTTCGATCTGTAAAGGCATACTGTCGAGACCTTTCCACGGGAAGAATGCCGATTGATGGAGAAGAACACCTCACAGGGGATCAAAGTCGGCTTGAGACGCTTATGCTCGGATTTCGCACTTTGAAGGGCATCAATGCCGATCTTTTCAGGACCCGTTCCCAGGACCAAAAGGTCCTCGGAGTACTCAAAGAATCAGGCCTGATCAAAATCGAAGAAAGCCGGGTTGTCCCGACCAGGGAAGGCTTTTTGGTGGCTAACAGCCTTCCCCTGCTATTCTGTGGACCCTAAAACTAGCCAAACATATTTGAAATTCGCTTCAACTTTGAATCACGTTGCTTATT
>CAYWMP010000219.1:0-8754 GCA_964459445.1 uncultured Desulfobacteraceae bacterium | reverse complement strand
CCGGCTGATGTCTAATCTAATCGAATTACTGGGAATGTGTCTTATGAAGGCGCCCGAACCGGCGGAACTATTGCGCGTGGATGAGCCCAATCTGCTGGAAGATATTTTTAGGTACGATCAGATCCCCCGGGTGACCTTTGCGGGAAAGATTTATGAGGAGATCGACGGCAATCTGGTCCAATTTAACCCGGACGAATTGCTCACGCGAGACATCCATATCACGGATACAACCTTCCGGGATGGACAGCAGGCTCGTCCCCCTTACACCGTGGAGCAAATCGTTCAGATCTACGAGATGCTCGCCAAATTGGGTGGTCCGAACGGGGTCATTCGTCAGAGTGAGTTCTTCCTCTATAGCCCGAAAGACCAGGAAGCAGTGGAAAGATGCCAGGAGCTGGGACACCCCTATCCCGAGATTACGGGCTGGATCCGAGCAGAAAAGGGGGACTTCCGCCTTGTCAAGGAGACGGGACTTAAAGAGTCAGGGATGCTCACTTCCTGTTCGGACTACCATATTTTCCATAAACTGCACAAAACCCGGGAGAAGGCGATGAGTGACTACCTGGCAGTGGTTGAGGAGGCCCTTTCAGTGGGTGTACGTCCTCGCTGCCATCTTGAGGATTTGACCCGTGCAGACATACATGGTTTTGTCCTCCCATTTGTTCAACGACTCACGCGCCTTTCGGAGCAAGTCCCAGAAGAACTCAAGATAAAAGTGCGTATGTGCGACACGCTCGGGTTCGGTATCTCTTTTCCAGGTGCGGCCTTACCCCGGAGCGTCCCTAAGCTTGTCTATAAGATGATCCATGAGGGGGGCATCCCCTCCGATCGTTTGGAGTGGCATGGGCACAACGATTTTCATAAGGTCCATATCAATGGAGCCACGGCCTGGTTATATGGATGCAACGCCGTGAATACCACCCTACTGGGGTTCGGTGAACGGACAGGGAATCCCCCCTTGGAAGGAGCCGTCATTGAGTATATGGGTATCAAGGGCGATGCCAACGGTATGGACGCCATGATGATTACTCGAATCGCGGAATACTATCGAGACGTGGTGAAGGCCCCTATCCCGGAACGTTATCCGTTTGTCGGTGTGGACTTCAACATGACCTGCGCCGGGATCCATGCAGACGGCATTTCCAAAGATGAACGGGTCTATAATATCTTCGATACCCGCAAGTTCCTGGATCGCCCACCCAAGGTGGCAATTACCGACAAGTCGGGCGTGGACGGGATTGCTTTTTGGGTGAATGAATACCTGACGCGGCAAGGCAAGGCACGCCTCAGAAAGGCGAAGTTGGGGCGTGTCGCTCGCTGGGTGCGCGACCAGTACGAGAAGCACGGCCGTATTACAGCCATCTCCGAAAAGGAATTGATCGAGGTGTGCAGGGAATATCTGCCAGAGTATTTTCAGTAGACGGACAATGGGTAAGGAAAGGGGTGTTGTTCACAGCCGGCATTTCTTGAACGTGTCGTCGTGATCCCCCAAGGGGACGTTATCCTTAGAGCAACTTCAATATTAACTCTATGCTCTATGCTCCGGGCTCCAAGTTCAATGCATTCTGGAAAGGACAAACCACAAAAAATTCGCCGAAGGCGATGGCATACTTCCGATTCCGCAGGTCGCAGAATCGGAAAGTCTGTGCGAGTGCCGCCATCAACGGCGCGGGTCTGTGGCAATGAAATGAAATAGCTAAGATGCAATCTGACCGCTATCTTTTCTGCGTGATCGCTGCTTCCAACTCATAAAGGCTTTCTTCCTGCTCAGGTACCTCCAGGGCACCGGGGTTGGCCTCGCGCACCTCATTGATTGCCTTGTGAGCAGACATCCCTTTGGCTATCCAGTAGGCCGCCCCCATGGTACCTGTCCTTCCATAACCTCTCTGACAATGGATGATGACCTTCCCATCAACCTTGTTCATGATCTCGAGGAACACCTTAAACTGTTCCTGGGTGGGCGCTGTGAAATCTATGACAGGGATTGAGTGGCGCTCAAATCCCAAATCTTTAGCTATTCCAACATTATAAAAAGGTTGCTGCTCGTTTTCATCAAGGAGGGAGATGATGGTCCTGAATCCCTGTAGGGATAGATTTTCAAGCTGATCATCCAGGGGATTTCCACTCCCTAATACCTTATCCTCATCTATCCACCATTGGTTCATGTCGGCCGCCCAAGTTTTTTAAATAGGCGTGGCTTCGCTAGATACCCTTATCCCAGCAAGAGGTCTTCTTCCCAGCCAAAAGAGGCGATCTTAATTTCTTTGATTTTACTTGTTCCCAGTCCATAGGCTTTATCAGCCGCTTGCACGCAAATCGGAGGCGGTGAGATGGGCCAGGGCTCACCACGCAGTGCATGCCTCTTATTGGTGAGAATTTGTAAACAGACGGTTTCAACCGCCACGGGATCCGTTCCTGCAATCAGTCCGCTATAGGCCCATTTATACCGGGGATCGGGCTGGGGGCCTTTATCGCAAAGGGGATGAAGGGCGTCCACAAGGACAAGCCGTGTCTTTTCTTTCACCTCCGGGATCAGCCAGATTTCACCTAGTTTAGCGCTTTTCTCTTTATGGTAATTGGTAGGACGGCCTGAATACATAATATAATTTTTTATAACGGTCCCGATGCCGGTCAGCCAATGCCCCTTGAGCGCCGGCATTGAAATCAGCGCAGTGCATTTCCCGGGCCTTCTCTTCCCCCCTTGCGCCATGATAATGTTCTTCTCAGAAATTCCGGCCTCCCGCATCAAACTCGCCTTGACCACATCGACCAATTCCGTATGGGTCGGGTTAAGGTGAGGCGTGGGGACAAGTCCGACAATATCGTCCGGCTTCACCAGATCAGCCCATGCCGCCTGGATCTCATCTTTCCCGGTCACCTTAAGAACCGTCCGGTCAAGCATGGCCTGCAATATTTTTGAATCCACATTCAATCCGGCATCCATGACGTTTTTATCACGGACGACGGTCACCAGGCTTTGTTGACCCGACCTTTCGCTCCCGCTGGCCCAGGGCACCCCCAGAGTGGAGACGGCAAGCGCGGCGCCCATGGTTCCACGGATAAAATCTCTTCTCGTTAAACCCTTTTTCTTATTTTCCATGGTTGTTCTCCCTGCTTATTGCATAGTCTGAAATGTGCTTGATGATCAATTGGGCGGATTCCCGGTTCGGGCATTCAAATACAATGGCCAGAAAGGCTCCATCCATTGCATAGCCTAACCACCCGTCCTCTATTTTTAAAACATTTGTCTGTTTATTTGTGACACCCGGTTCAAATCCCTTTGGATGCTCTGGTAAATATGCGTCGTGGAATTCAGCCAGGGCTTTTTCGGCTCGGCCCGGATAGGCATATTTCACAAACAGGACCTGAACCTGTTTGGGGGTTCCGTCTTCCGATCTATTTTCATAGGGCGCTATCACAGCTTCTGTTGAATGGTCCAATTGGAGTATATTTTGATGGCTGAGATAATATAGTGTATTCAATACCAGATGAGAACGGAAATACCCGATACGATCTTTCCGCAATTTCCAATCTGGGCCCATAGAATTGGGGAGAATCTTCAACAGGTCGGGTTCAGCAGGCGTCTTTTGGTTTGCCGCTATCGCCTGACCCAGGGAAAGAACGGCCTTTTTGGATTCCGCTGTTTCCCGGTGTGCCATCACGCGGGCGTAAAGGACATCCGACCAGATGCGCAACAACCCCGCACCATACAGGGCCCTGTCCGGTGGTGACACTGAGGGTTCGGATTGAATCGGGGGCGTAGAGTGGATAGGGACCGGTTCCCCTCCCCAATCCAGTGATAATAACCCAAACGCGTCATCGGAGGTGTGCATAACATACACCTCCACCAGGATGTTCGCTTGCCCCTCGGCTTTGTACTCGTAGACCTCAAGGTGGTCGAAACCGTAAGCTAAATAAAGTTCTCCCGCGCCGTTCATATAGTCAAAAATATTGCTCGAATCAATGATGCGGGCAGAATCGGTTCTGGTCCAGATATCGATGGTTTTGGGAAGATTGACTCTCTCTTCAGTCATTTTGGCACTTATTCCTGCTGAAAATGATGATATTATCATCGTTAAAAAAAAGAACACTGTCTTCAAAAAAAACCTCGTCATGGTCCATGGCCTCTCACGATGTGATCCGGGGAAAAACCGTTTCAACCCTATTTTCCATGTGAATAATTACAAATGCAAACTATATTTCCATACAATGCCACCAGGAAAAGCCCGGATCCGGAACCTTATGACAACGCTGGATTCCGGCATTCGCTGGAATATATGAGAGGGCTTCCGAAATTCACAACAGTGTTTTTGCAAACACACACCAGCATGAGTTTGATGCTCTGGGATTGTCAAGATAATTTTCGGAGCCACTTTAACCTTGCGGGGCAAAGCCCACCCTTGACAAAAGGCCAAAATCAAATCATTGTCAATGGCGAAATGACAAAAAGCCCTCAGAACCGGTCATGATCGGCTTCGCACCGGGCTGCGGGGAATGAACCCTTATTTGCCTTTAGAGGATTCAAACAGTATGAGGGGGAAAACATGGATTGGTTCGTGACAGGTGCTGTTTCCATTATCATGGGGATCATCGCGGTTCTGATTGCCATATTCACAAAGAAAAAGATTGGTAAGATATTGATCTATGCCGTTTCAGGCCTGATCATCGGGATACCGGTTGGCTATATTCTCGCACCGGTCATCCTAGCATTTTATTAAAACAACAGGGCTGCCGGAATACCTCGGTCCCACCCGCTCGGCATCAACTATCTGTGAATCTTGGTCGGCCCCTGCTATTTTCCAAGCACGGCTTTCCGATCTTCACCAATTTCCTTGTTCGTTATCCTTGTCTTGTCTCGCTCGTCACGTAGTAAAATGAGCGTCTAATCAATTCTGAGGGGTCTCGCCAAAAGAAAAGCCTCCCTACTGGAGGGCATCAAAAACAACATCTGTCACCTGTCAAGGGCTTACCCCTTAGCTACTACTCGCCAAATACCCTGTCTACAAAGGCGTTTCTGAATACCCCGTTCGGATCACACGCCTGGCGGATAGCTTCGAACTCTCGATAAAGGGGATAAAGCTCAGCGAAGTCCTGGGCAGTTCGGGAGAACATCTTACCCCAGTGGGGCCGTCCGGCATACTCCTCCATGAGTTTCTCGAAGTCACGGTGGTAGGGCCCAGTCCACTTGTCGCTGGCCACGTAGGCCCCCAGATAACAGCTGTCCCGACCGGTCGCGGGGCTCATGGGGATGTCATCATCAGGGACAAACCGAACTTTCAGCGGGAAGTTCACCCGATACTCCGGCGCAGCGTTGCGAACGATCCCGGCCAGTCGATCAATGGCCTCCGCCGCCTTTTCTAGGGGGATGGCATACTCCGATTCATTGTGAATGGGGATCATCTTCCCGATGTTGAAGAGCCTGTCGCTCCGGTTCACCCGACGCCGTGGCGTGAAGTAAAAACGCTGCAAAGATCCGAGCACAGCCGTTGTGAGCGCCGGCACCACACGGGTGAGGAAGAGAAGGAAACTAAAAGAATAGGTTGAAAGACCCCACTCCTCCATGAGCTCACTGGGCGTCGGTGTCGTTTTTTGCGCCTGGGTTCTGTTGAAGAGGTATACCTGGATAACGTCGGTATATGGCAGCCACCAGAGCTTCACGTAGTCGTTATCTGCAAGGTATCTGTCCAGGTTGGAGAGGACACGATCAAAGGGGACGATCTCTCTGCGCTCCTCAAGATCAAAGGCGTCAATGCAGCGAAAAGTGATCTCGGTGACCACGCCGAGGCACCCGAGGTGGACCCGTGCGGCAAAAAATAGCTCAGGTTCGAAGATGGGCTCAGTTCTCGTATGCAACCCGTGCCGTCGACCAGCCGCATCTTCTCGATGAAGGTGGAGAGAATAGGCGTACCGGACCCGTGCGTTCCAGTCCCTGTATAGCCCGCCGCGGTCTGGGTTACGATGGAGCCGATGTTGTCCAGAGCCAGATGATGTTCCGCCAGCGTACGTTGGATGTCGGACATGACCGCCCCGCCTTGGACACGCACCCGTCTGGCGTCGGCCTGCACATCGATGGCCGTCATTCGGTCCAGCAGCAGCAGATGTTGCCCTTCCACTTCATTGATATCGGACCACGACAGCCCCGAACCCACCGGCTTCAGGCGAACGCCCTCCTCAGCCACCCGAGTCACGAGCTCAGCGATCTCCTGCTCATCTTTCGGCCGATGCACTGCTTTCGGCCGCCATACCACGTTCCCTGCCCAGCTCTTGAGCTTCTTCATGCAAACCGCTCCAAAAGGTCTATAACTAACTTTGTCCGAAAAAACCCCTTACTAACAGAGTCCCTCCGTCGTTTATTCTTTCCTTTTTTGAATAAGCTCTTTTCGAAAGAAAAACAGGTGTATGCCTCCAAATGTGAAGTAGGCACTGATAATGATTGCAAACGGCTTGAAGAAATATTGAGATAAAGGGACGACGAAAATGCCGGAGATGAAGCCACCTAAACCACTAATCAAAATCATAATAACCATAATTATAATAGCGACGGTTTTTTTCTTCCATGCCAGATAGGAAAGTATGCCTATAAATATAAACACGCCGGTCCTTGGAATCAGGATCACAGGATTCTCATGATCGTAAAATGCTGCAAAGCCGAGTTGGATTGCCTTGAAAAGGAAATGGATCGCTAAAATAGCGGAGGGGCTTTTGAAAAATGAGAATACATGACCTGTCAAACTGGTACTTTGAGGAAGTTGTTGTTCATTCTGCATCAGGAATTGATCCATCAATTCTTTTTGTGCGGTTTTAGAAGCGTTTTGATTATAGGAAAGGATTCAGAAGAACTCAATTGGGGAATCGGAATGGAAAAAGGGGGTATCAACTATGTGTGTCGAGTATCTAGCTCGCCATACTCCCGGCGAGTAAACAACCAGCAATTTACCCGCCTTACTTCTGGCGGGCCAACCCGCAACCAGTAACGAGCAACCAGTAACGAGTAACGAGCATCAATATACTTCTTTGAACGCTGAATGTTTACCTGCCTCTGGCAGGCTGACCCCTTGTCCGCGGCGGATTGAACCTTCCTTTATTTCAACATGAGTCAAGGGCAGACTTGACCCCTTATTTTCTGCGGCAAAAAGCATGGATTTCTTTTAAAAAATTCTTTCCTGATATAGCCTGTTAAGGGTAGATCCGGTTCAGCGCTCAGCAAATCCAGCCCTTCTCGAAATTCAAAGGCCATCTCAAAGGGGTTCTTTTCAGTATCGCCAAACTTTCTATGATCCAAGACGAATAGATAGAAATTGGCGAGATCAAACTTCTCACCTGCCAGTGTTTTTTCCTCAACAGGAAACAACCGCTCCAATCGGAAATCTGTCATCCATCCGGGGTACATTTTTCTTTCCATGAAATTATAGATTCTCTGCCTGAGTCCATACGTTTTGACATTCATTTTTGTTTCGAGTATCAACCGCGCCTGCTCCTCCATTAGCGGCGATATTGCATGAACACGTACTGAATGGAGCAATATTGCGATACAGATAACAAGTACCGATGAACATCTCAGCGAAAGCCTCATATTCATCACCCCCAATATCGGTTTAATATGAAATCAGCAATTCACCCCATGAGATTGCTGTAAAATCATTTTACGTCATTCGACAGGGAACCCGCTTCGCCAGGGCATAAACCATGTTCCTCTGAATTCCTTAATTCCTGAATCCGGAATTTCCTAATCTGGTTTAGTATTGAATGGAGATCCGCGGATTCCGCCGCAGAATCGGAAATGCTCTTTGTTGTGGGAATATTCATGAGGATAACCTCGTTAGAGGTTAATGGAAGGGAACTAGTTTCTTGGCTAGGTTAAGAATAAAGCGTTCAAAATGTCAAGACTGATTCGGGTCGTAGAATTGGAAGATCTTGGATCAAGCATCGAGCAACCAGGAACGAGTATCAACTATCAAGCAACCCGTAACCAGCATCATGTCTCAGTATATTTCTTTCCTCTTTGTTCAAAGCCCCTCCTGCCGGGTCGAAGCCTCTAAGGCGAAGACCGGTGCTCTCAGTATGCCTTGCAACGGACAACCTACCAAAAATGAATTTAAATATTTAAGGTCGTCCCCAATTTTTTCCAATTTCTTTTCTCACACTTATGTCAATGACGGTGCCTTCTTTTGCAATCACTCTTGCTTCAACCTTGTCCCCAAAAAGGGCAATTTGCATTAGTCACGATTGTCAACAATGTTAAATCAATTAAGTGTGCCCGCACTCAAGGCACCAAGGGCCAATTCGTCGGCAAATTGTTTGAATGGTAAGACATCGATTCCGTCTCTCGTTTTCATTGCAGGTCCACGCGGGTAGACGAGAATCCGGCGTTGCAATCCCCCAAGCGGTTCAATAGCGCGTAGGCCCT
Organism: uncultured Desulfobacteraceae bacterium; assembly: GCA_964459445.1. Taxonomy (GTDB): domain Bacteria; phylum Desulfobacterota; class DSM-4660; order Desulfatiglandales; family HGW-15; genus CAYWMP01. Next base: position 347 of record CAYWMP010000219.1, on the reverse strand, counting down.
TGCACCAGGCATCCACAAAAGTATCGCCGGATTTTGCCTCCACTGCGATCAGTTCAGATCCTCGAACCAGGATAAAGTCGACCTCTATCCCGGAATGACCCGAGGGCACCCAGTAATACATATCGTCAAATAGATCTCGATAGTCCTTATAGGCGCGCAATAACTGGGCCACCATTCCTTCGAATAAATCCCCTTTCTCTTCCGGTACCAAAGTGCCAGTAGCCCGCTTCATGGCCCTTACAATGCCCGGATCGCACCAATACCATTTCGGTAGTTTTCGTTCTCGCACACGCAGTTTGGCTTCGTAGGCAGGGAGCCGAAAACAAAGAAGTGTTTCTTCGAGGATA
>CAYWMP010000218.1:0-8867 GCA_964459445.1 uncultured Desulfobacteraceae bacterium | reverse complement strand
GCTCACCTCACTGCCATGATCACCGGTTGGGAAGAGACCTACTAGACTAATGAAAGCGTGGAGTAGAAATTGAGTGCTACTCCTTCTTTTGAGGCTCACGCAGGATATTTATTCTCTTTACGGAAAACCCACCTTTATTAAGTACCCTTTCTATCTCGTCGGTTTCAGTGTCATCATCTTCATAGGTGAATGTGGCTGTGTGTCTCAACACACTTGTTTCGACGTCAAAGACCCCATTAATCCCCTTGAGTATAGAAGTAACCTTTTCGGCCGATTCTTCTGAAGTGATTTCCGTTATGGTAAACCTAACGGTATACTCATCTCCCATCGCAATACCGCTGCTTAATAAAAATATCAGAATCCACCCAGAGACCACAATTTTCAAATGATTATTCTTTCTCATGTTACGCTCCTTGCACTGCCCCTAAAATTATTGAAATATCGTTATGTGCTCTAATATGAAACTACTGGTTTAGCGGAAACTTTAACGACTTCGCGGCAAATCGTAAATACCGTGATCGTGGTATAAAATGGATAGGTCGGCAAAGCGGACGGGGCTTATGATCATTACACCGTGACGATCTTGTGCTTTATCGCGTATTTTACGAGCCCCGCTATGCTATGGATATTGAGTTTGGACATGATGTTCTTGCGGTGGGTATCAACGGTGTTGATGCTGATACAGAGAAGATCGGCGATTTTTTGATTGGTCATGCCCTCAGCAATAAGCTGCAGGATTTCCCGCTCTCTATCGGTCAGAATGCTGGTATGGTTGTTCGTGACCTGTCTCGCCATATGGACAAAATCTCTCATGATAGGTGTCTCAAGGGTCGGCGACACATAAATGTCCTGCTTGTTGACAACGCCTATTGCATTCACAAGCTGAGTGAGGCTTTCTTCCTTTAGAAGGTAACCAGAGGCGCCCGCCTTAAGGGCCTCTATGGCAAAATAGTTGTCTGCGTGCATCGAAAGCATTAGAACTTGCGTTTCGGGAAGCATTTTTTTTATTCGTTTTGTCACTTCAATACCGTCCAGGCCCGGCATGGTCACATCCAAGACTGCCACGTTCGGCTTCAACTTCTCTATGTTTCTAAGGGTTTCAAGGCCGTCATTGGCTTCCCCCACGACTTCGATATCCCCTGTTTTTTCAAGAAGCGTCCGCAGGCCCTGCCTGAATATAAGATGATCGTCAGCTATAAACACAGTGATCATTTGGCCCCTCCAGTGTTCTCTTGCAGGGGAATTTCGATGAGAACTCTTGTCCCCTTGCCGTTTTGGGATTCCACCGAGAAAGTCCCTCCCATGGCTGTGACCCAATCGCGTATGCTGAATAACCCAATGCCTTTAATCTCCCCTGTTGGCCTCAAAGCTTCCTCCGGATCAAAACCCCTTCCGTCATCGTCCACAGTAAGACGAAGACTCTCCTCCTTGCCTACCACCGTCACGACAGCTTCCTTTGCCGCCGCGTGCTTCCATGAATTGTGGAGTAACTCCTTGAAGGCGCGGTATAGATATACTTTCTGTGGCTTGCTTAGCTCCGCATTTTTCTCCAGCTCGTAAATAGTGACGGGGATGCCCGTACGCTCTGAAAAACTCTGAACGTACCAGTGCATAGTGGGGATAAGGCCCTGTTCCTCAAGCATCACGGGGTAGAGGTCGAATATCATGGTCCTTATCTTCTGGATCATGCCGCCCAGCAAATCCCTTGATTCCCTCAAAGAGCCTTTGACCTCACCTGCATACCCTCGATCTCCATCCGTCTCCTCCCAGCGTAAAACGTTTGCCTCTGCCTCTTGGGCCTTTAAATGCACCAATGCGAGACTCTGGGCCAACTCCTCGTGCAGGACTTGGCCAAGGGCGCGGCGTTCCCTTTCCTCCGCCATGATGATTTCTTCCCGCAATTGCTTTTGAAAGGTCAATTTTGCCTGTATACGTTTTCGTCTTTCGGTGATGTCCCTAATGAGCCCTTCCCACCCGATGATCTTCTCGTTTCCGTCCCGGAGTGCCGTGGCTGTCATGAGACACACAAGGTGATACCCATCGTTTCTGATCAAATGCACCTCAAAGTCTTTCACGTATCCGGCCTTGTAGATCATCTCCTGAAGTTTGGCCAATGGGTATCTTTTCTCCGAGGGTTCTTTCGAAGTATCATTGGTCCCATGATACCAGGGCATGGTAAAACCCGAGGGAATGACTTCTCCTTGTGGTAATCCCAACAGGTTTGCACAGGCACTATTCATTTCTATGACATGGCCCGATGCATCACTCACAAAGAAACACTCCCTTGAATCTTCGAAAAGTCGTCGGTATTTGGTTTCCGAGGCCTTCAGTCTATCAACGGACTCCTCGAGTTTCGAGGCCATGCTGTTGAATAGATTCCCGAATTGTCCAATTTCATCCTTGGAATATACTTGGGCCCGCGCAGACAGGTCGCCCTGTTGGATACGTCTCGCGGCACCGGCTAGGGAAACGAGAGGTCTTGAATAGGCTAAAGCAACAATCGTAGCGACCAGGACGCAGCCCAATAGCAAAACAAGGGTAAAGAAAAGAAAAGGCTTTGAGTACTCTTCTAAGCCGACTAACAATTCAGTTTCTTCCACAGCGGAGAGGAGGTACCAATGGGCCTTGATGGACGCTATCTGTTTGCCACCCGTTGAATGGAATCCTCCCCTGCCCCCGCTGAAAAAGTAGTTGTCCAAGGGGCCTGTCCACAGAGGGATCTGCTGATAGGCAAATAGCGTTCTCCTCCCGGTTGCCATGCTCTTTTGGACTGAATTCCCCCATTCCCGTGCTTCAATCCACGGCATAAGATTCGGTTCGTAACGATGAAGTTTCTCCTCCGTTCCCAGCATGAAGCCGAAAGTCTTTTCCTCGTCCGGGTGGAAAAGAAAATAGCCATTGGTGTTAAGGAGGTAATACCTCTTACCTTGGTCCATCACATCCATCTGTTGCCTTTCCAAAACGTGAAGGAGGGCGGCTCCCAATACATTTAAAACGATAATTCCTTGAATTTTCCCGTTACCGTCTCCTACGGGTGTTGCATAGCGAATTGTGGGCACAAAAGGACGCTCAATGACATTGTGTTCAATATTCAAGTCCATGGGGGAGATAAATATTTGACCGGTCTGAAGATGAATCGCTTCTTTGAAATAATAACGGTGGGCCTTGTTCTGGAGCTCAGATGTTGGGACTAGGCGGGTTTTGACCCCGTCATAATTAACCCTGACAACCTCCATTCCCCCTTCATCAATAAAACGCACTTGATGATATATCTTGTGATGATTTGCCAGGACCATAAAGGCCTTTTTCACGGATGTGAGCGATTCCAGATCTTCTCTATCATTCTCGGATTCGAGGAAACGGCGGAGTTGTGGTAGGTCTCTAAGCACAAAAATGTCTCTTATCACCCACTGAAGCACCGTCTGAATCTCGTTGCTGATGAGCCTCAAATCTTCGGTGGCCTGCTCTTTCGCCCTCTTAACAGCAAACTGCTTTTGCATGTACCCGGCGTATCCAGAGCTCACCGCAACAGCGCCAACAGTGATGGCAATAAAGATCACAACCAGTTTTCCGCGGAGGCTAGTCAACATGATAGGTTTTGTTTCCTATGCTTGTTCTCAAAATTATCTTGAAGGTGGATGGATTGGTTGGTCCGGGAATTCAATGTTTGAATTTCAGAATCGCTTGTCGTCAAACCATTTTGTCATATGACATGACTCGAATAGGCTTTTGTGTCTGAATGAGAGATCTTGGGTGAGAATATGAATTTCAAATAATCCGCTTCGGATAAGCCCTATGATTATATTACTGAACCCAATAGGCCAAAGCAACACATTAATAATACGAAGTGGTATAGAATCGTGCTGGGATAAGCGATTGGTGTGGAAATCTTTTAGTAAGCGGGAATCTAACAGAAGGGAAAAGGGGGTTGCGAAACGAGGTCTTAAGTTTTGTACAGCATATCCATATACTTCTCGAGCAAATCCCCCACGATGGCCCTATCAGGCATGGTGGCGGCCATGCCGTAGACAGGCGCCATCTCACCCTTCTCCTCTGGGTTTTGTTTCACATGCTCGACCGCTTGGTTAAGATCCTCCAGAAACCTTTCGGCAACACCGGGTTGGGTGTGTCTTAAGGTGACGCATAGGTGGACACAGGGGGGTTTGTGAAGACCGTTTAGACTCCAATTTCGTTTGGTCATGAACTCCATGACTTTGTAGATATCCAGGGTTTCGGATCCAAAGGCAATGACCCAGAGGGGATCGCCAAAGACCTGGAGATCGGAAATCTCCTTGATGCCTGCCTTTATCTTGGCGCCCGTCTTTAATATCCTATCCGCGGCCTCCACGTAACCCTGCTCACCCATGGACAACATGGCAGCCCAGCAGGCTGCGCTAAGGGCCCCCGGACGGCTTCCTGCAAAAGTGGGTGAAAAATAGAGTCCGCCCGGCCAGTCCGTTGCCTTGTAATACTGATAGTGTCGGAGTTCCAATCCGCGATAAAGGATGACTGATGTTCCCTTCGCCGCATAACCGTATTTGTGTGTGTCTGCTGAAATGGACGTAACCCCGGGAACCCGAAAATCAAAAAGAGGAATCCCGTATCCAAGCCTCTCAGCCCAGGGAAGCACAAATCCGCCCAGGCAGGCATCCGTGTGAAAGCCGATACCCCGTTTCCTTGCAAGTTCTGATAATTCCCGGATCGGATCGACGATACCGTGCGGAAAACTCGGGGCCGATCCCACCATGACGATGGTGTTCCTTGTTATGGCCTTCTTCGCTGCCTCCACGTCCGCCCTGTATTGATCATCAACCGGTATACGAACGATTTTGATGTTGAAGTATTGACCCGCCTTCTCAAAGGCGGCATGGGCCGTGACGGGAATAATCATCTCAGGGTTTTTTATGCCCTTTCGCGCCCGTGCCCAGTCGCGATAGGTCTTCATGGCAAGCAAGATACTTTCCGTACCACCGGATGAAACAACTCCGCAAATCGGTTCTTTTGGCTCCGATCCGTTTTCGGACCTTTCACCACCTAACATGTTGGCCGTCATGGACACGATCTCAGACTCATATTTTGTGCAGCTCGGCCATAGGTCCGAATGGAGCGGATTGCTCTGGGAATTTAGTGCATAGGCCTCGTTAAGAAAATTGATATGGGAATCATCTCCATGGTAAACGGCGCCCGAAGCAAACCCCTGTTTCCATCTCGACTCCTCTATGCCGGTTAGAGCCTGCATTTCCTTTAGTATTTCTTCCCTTTTCATGCCGTCCTTCGGAAGATCCTTACAGATAACGGCTCGATCCCTATAGGGCTTCACCGCCTGTTCCATTTCTTTCATGATTTCTTCATACTCTTCCTGCATTTTTTTCTGCACCGAAGGAAGCGATTTTGCCGCCTTGAAAAGCCATCCGGCTATCCTGGGATAGTTTTTGACAAAATTGCTCTCAAGTAGTTTGTCTAGATCCATGGCTATATCCTGTTCAATCTTGCGTAGATCTTTTTATTGCATTTGTAGATATTCAGGAATTCTTTGAAAAGCTCGTCATAGATTTTGCGATGATCCGGATTAGGCCCATAGGTATTGGCTATCTGGGTTAAGGCCGGAACATCGTCAAAGCTGAGGTATCCTAAGGAAACCGCGGCAAGAAATGCTGCGCCCTTGAGGTTGGCGAGGATGGGATCTTTGACCTGTTTTATTTTTCGGTCAAAGACATCGGCGTGGATCTGACACCAGGCATCGGAGTTGGCGCCGCCTCCGATCATGTGTATAGCGTCCATCTTCCGCTTGATGAACTTCTCCACGTATGTGAGCAACCATTTGCCGTTATAGGCCACCCCCTCAAAAACAGCCTTTACAAGATGTTCCCGCGTTGTATTCAAGGACTGGTTAAAAATCCCTGCCCTGACATGGGCATCCTCAACAGGGGTTCTTTCGCCGTAGAGCCAAGGCGTGAAAATGACTTTGTCGCTGCCTGCAGGTACCTTTTCAATGATCCGGTCAAAAATCTTGTAGATATCCGGCACCTCTTCTTCGGCCAGAAGTTCATCCTTATGGTAGAGGATGTTGTCGCGGAGATAGGTCAGGCAGGCGCCGGCCGTTTCCTGTTCGTTCGCGATGAAATACCTTCCGGGTATTGCCGAAGGGAGCGATGCCATGTTGTGAATAATATCCGTCTTCTTGAAAGGGACATGGCATGAAAGCCATGATGATGTACCGATATAATAGTGTCCTTCATAATCCTGCACAGCGCCTGACCCGATCGCGGCACAGGGGATATCGGGTGTACCCATGACCACCTGGACGCTTTCTTTCAGGCCAAGATCCTGAGCGACCTCCTTTTTTATAGGTCCCAGGACGTCCACGGCGCGTTTGAGATCGGGAAAACTATCGCGGCTGAAGGTAGCCAACTTAATGAGCTGATCGTCATACTTCACATTCGTTATGTCCCGGTTGTCGGTCAGCCAATGGAGGGCAATGGAGTCGTAGGACGCAGCAAATTGGCCGGTAAAACGCAGATTAATGTAGTCCTTTGGCTCGAGGAATTTATAGGCCGACTTGTATATGTCCGGGAATTCGTTCTTCAGAAGCAGGATGTGCCCCACAGGATCCTTGCCTGAATGGGCCGGTGCGCCGCCGGTCAATCTGATCCATTTGTGAAGCTTTCGAAGTTCGTAGTTCTCGATCTTGATGAGACCGTCGGTGATTTCATTAATATAGGGATTCCCCCTTGAATCCATCCAAATGACAGCATTCATCAAATGATGGCCATCCCTATCCACAGGGACGGTTCCGGACCACTGGGTTGAACAACAGATGGCTGCAATATTGTCAACAGGAACCAATCCCTTTCCGAGCACCTTTTTCATGGTGCTTACAATGGTGTGCCACCATTCATCAGGATCCTGCTCAGCACCACCTTTTGGCAAAAGGATCACCTGGTTCTTTTCGAACTCCCAGTCAATGACCTCGCCCCTGGTTGAAACCAATGCCGACTTCGGTCCTGAGGTACCCAGATCGACCGACAGTATGTATTTGGTCTCTTTATCCGTCACGTTCTTTCTCAAACGTTTTTTGATTTAGAATTAACTGCCATTACTGAATACTTCACCGCAAAGCCGCGAAGTTCGCAGAGTTTTGTTTTTCTATTTTGTTTTTCGTTGACCTGCCGTCGCATTAGCTTTAGCAAGGCAGGGACGCCGAAAAGCAAAAAATCTAAACCCTATGGGTAGAAGATATTCCTAATTACTCAAAGTCTTCATTGTTGACTCATGCACTGGAGATTTTAACCGGCGTAAGCGGCGTAGTGGCTTTCCATCGCCGGTGTCTCAGCGGCGATGGAAAGAAATCTATTCTCTGCGACCTCAGCGACTCTAGCGGCTTGTCGGGTCGTAGCTCATAGAGCGCAGACTGAAGCGGGCGGTGAATCCTGAACAGCAGCCTTATTGACTGTTTTAGGTTGACTTAAACCGCTGGGTTTCCTCATTCCCATCGACTTCTGCGCTTATGGAGATCAATGTACTCCACCCTGCCCCGTTCGTTTATAAAGGAACTCAAGAACCAACTCACAAGACTAATGATCAGTGATCCAAAAACTGCAGGCCAAAACCCATGAACTTCAAAACCTGGGATGACTCCTGAAACCATCATGAGCAATATGGCGTTTATGACAAAGGTGAAGAGCCCGAAGGTCAGGATATTGACTGGTAGAGTGAGAATAATCAGAATGGGGCGGAAAAAGGCATTAAGGATACCCAAGATGACGGCAGCGAAAAAGGCGCTGAAGAACCCTTCGACATGAATCCCATCAAGTAGGTATGCGGCGAATGTAATGGCCGCCGTCTGCACCAACCAACGAACTAAAATGCCGGGCATGAGGTCCTCTCAAAAAATTGGGGTTCTGGAGTATTGGAGTCTTGGAGTGATGGGATTAATGAATATCTGAATTCCGAAACCCCAGGCAAGCTCCACCAACGCGCAACCAGCAACGAGCAACGAGTAACCAGCAACCAGTTAAACCTTCAACCCCATCAATCCACAGGTTTCCATCATGAAATCATCGAATCCCTTTTCATCCAGCGAAAAACGCTTCCCCAGGAAGTCTTCAGCCATGGAGCCTACCGTATAGAAGCTCTTGGGATCATCTGAAAGGACGGCATCCATAATGGCATCCGCAACCGCTTCAGCGCCCGGTATGGTAACCCCGGTAAATAACTTGCCCATGGCCTGGCCATTGGCCCCATAAACCGGCTTATAATCCTCATCGGTCCTGCCCATGAGATCCCCCGTCAGTTCATTGGCAGCCTCGTTGAACTCCGTAGCAATCGGACCGGGCCGCATGGTCACAACCCTGATCCCAAAGGGCTGGAGTTCCATACGCATGGCATCCGTTATACCCTCAAGGGCGTATTTAGTCGAAGCATAAATCCCGCTCAGAGGAAAGGTGAATTTCCCGACCATAGAGCTCAGATTCACAATGATCCCATTTCTTGCCTTGCGCATGCCTGGCAAGCAGGCCTGGGTGACCTGGATAATGGAAAATATATTAACTTCATATAATCGCCGGGCCGCCTCTATGGCAACGTCTTCCATTCCTCCCCGTATGCTGTAGCCGACATTGTTGATGAGCACATCTACAGGTTCGGGCAATTCTGATATGTATTTGCAGAATTCTTCGGTTTCTCCGGGCACTGAAAAATCCACCTGTTTTGCTACAATCCCTTCCTTCTCGGCCGCCATCTCATTGAGACGATCAATCCTCCTGGCTGTCACAATGACTTCAAAACCCTCCTCAGCCAATCGTAATGCCGTTTCACGACCTATTCCACTGCTTGCCCCGGTGACCAATGCTTTGCCTTTTGTTTCC